>NZ_JACCCW010000001.1:1460606-1810026 GCF_013410065.1 Granulicella arctica | reverse complement strand
ACGGGGCGAACACACCGCGCTCCAAACACCAGGAACCCCGCAGTCGCGGCGCAGAGTCCTCCAACCATCCACAATACTTTTTTCATGCCCCTCTCTCCAATGAAACGCGACTAACCGGATAGGATGCAGATGACGCCCAATGGGCTTCTTCAGGAGCCGCCTTTGGCAGTCGCAAGAGGAACAGCTACACTTCTGGAATGGATTCGGTTCGATTCGGCCGCGCATTGGGGATGGGAGCACGTCACGCAGCGAAGGCGCTGGTGATGGCGGCGGACGCAGCATCGTCGCCCGATCCTGCCGGTAACCGCACGACGAACCCATCATCCGCTCCCGCACAACCCAGGTCATCGGAGGCACCCCGCTCTGGCACCCGCATCGTTGAAAAAGCCGCGCAAACGACCGCGCAGGTACGCCAGACGACGGCGGGCGTGGCGCGAGGGGGCAAGCGCTTCGGCGAGGCAGTGTGGGGACCATTCGCCAAGGCCTCAGGGCAGCTCTGGCTGGAGCTGACGGGCGTCTTCTTCGGGCTCTTCGTGATGACCGCGCTGATGAATGTGTGGAAGCTGCGCGCGAACCTGCACGATACCGGCCTGAACCACACTGAACATCTGCATCTGGAGTGGTCGATTGTGATGGCTACGGTGTTCGGATACTTCTGTGTGAGCAGCTTCGTGCGGGCGAACCGCAAGGGACGCAGCAAGTAGCATCGCCGTCAGCGTAAAGTACCGTCATGCCGGATTCGCCAAAACCTCCGAAATCTCAGACGACAAGCTCCGGAATCCCCATCGATCTCGTGTATGGGCCAAAGGATGCAGCCGATGTTCCGGGCGAGTACCCGTACACGCGCGGCATCCAGCCGACCATGTATCGCGGCAGGATGTGGACGATGCGCCAGTACGCAGGCATGGGCGACGCCGAGGAGTCCAACCGGCGCTATAAATTTCTGCTCGCAAACGGGACCAAGGGGCTCTCTGTAGCCTTCGACCTGCCGACACAGATCGGCTACGACTCAGACGCGCCGCTGGCGCTGGGCGAGGTCGGCAAGGTCGGCGTGGCTATCGATTCAATCGAGGACATGCAGCGGCTCTTCGACGGCATCGCGCTCGATACGATCACGACCTCGATGACGATCAACGCGACAGCGTCGATCCTGCTTGCCCTCTACGTCGCAGTGGCAAAGCGGACCGGCGCGAACGTGAAGAAACTCGGCGGAACGATCCAGAACGACATCCTGAAGGAGTACATCGCACGCGGCACCTACATTTATCCGGTCCCCCAGGCGATGCGGCTGGTGACGGATATCTTCGCCTGGGCAGCGGAGGAGGTGCCCGAGTGGAACACGATCTCGATCTCCGGCTACCACATGCGCGAGGCAGGTTGTACAGCCGTACAAGAGGTCGCCTTCACCCTCGCCGACGGGATGACCTACGTACAGGCCGCGCTCGATGCTGGGCTCGACGTAGACGCCTTCGCACCCCGGCTGAGCTTCTTCTTCAACGCGCATAACAATCTGCTGGAGGAGGTCGCGAAGTTTCGCGCGGCACGGCGGATGTGGGCGAAGATCATGCGGGAGCACTTCAGCGCAAAGAACCCGAAGAGCTGGATGCTGCGCTTCCACACCCAGACAGCGGGTTCCACGCTGACGGCACAGCAGCCGGAGAACAACATCGTCCGCACGACGCTGCAGGCGCTGGCAGCGGTGCTGGGCGGGACGCAATCACTGCACACCAATGGCTTCGATGAGGCGCTGGCGCTACCGACGGAGCAGGCAGCTCGCATCGCACTGAGGTCGCAGCAGATCCTCGCCCATGAAAGCGGCGTCGCCCAGACGGTCGATCCGCTGGCCGGAAGCTACTACGTCGAGTCGCTCACGGACGAGATCGAGCAGCGAGCCAACGACTATCTCGCAACAATAGCCGGGTTCGACCGCAACGGGCGCTACGGGATGCTGCGCGCCATCGAACAGGGGTATGTGCAGCGGGAGATCCAGAACGCGGCCTATGCTTATCAGTGCGCCGTGGACGGCGGCGAAGCCATTGTCGTCGGGATGAATGCGTTCGCCAGCGAGCAGGAGGCAGCAGTGCCGATCCAGCGGATCGACGAGGCACTCGAAGGACGGCAGGTGGAGCGAGTGCAGGCGCTGCGGCTAAGGCGAAACGCAGCCACCCGTGCGGCGGCTCTCCGCGCAGTCGAGGAGGCAGCCCGCAGCGGTGCAAATCTTATGCCGCATATTCTCCATGCCGTTGAAAGCAACGCCACGGTAGGCGAGGTGGCGAATACGTTGCGGTCCGTCTTTGGGGAGTATCGTGAGACCGTCGTGGTCTAGCGTGACCGCAAGAGGTGCAAGAGCCCATTTCCTGTCAAAATAGAGAGGTATAGATTTGGCGCGGCACCCGCGCCCGAGGGATAGTGCTTTTATGGCTGAAACAGTAGCTCCGCTTCGTAAAACCGCCCTGAACGCTGTGCACCGCGCAGCCAAGGCAAAGATGGTCGACTTCGGCGGCTGGGACATGCCGGTCGAGTACTCCGGCCTGATCGCCGAGCATACGGCCGTGCGCACTGCCGTCGGGCTCTTCGACGTGTCGCATATGGGCGATATTCAGCTCCGCGGACCGGGCTCGCTGGCGGCGGTCAATGAACTTTGCATGAACGACGCGTCGAAGCTGGCCATCGGGCAGGCACACTACTCCGCGATGCTCTACCCGAACGGGACATTCGTCGACGATGTCATCGTCCACAAGCTCTCCGACAACGACTATCTGATCGTCATCAACGCAGGCACCCGCGAGAAGGACATCCAGTGGGTCCGCAAGACTATCGGCCACATGCCGAGTGTCCACATCAACGACTTCAGCGACCACTACACGCAGCTTGCCATCCAGGGACCGCGCGCGATGGAGACGCTCCAGAAGCTGACCTCGACCGACCTGAGCACGATCAAGAACTACTGGTTCACCTGGGGCAAGGTCTGCGGGCTCTACAACGTCATGATCGCTCGTACCGGCTATACCGGCGAGGACGGCTTCGAGATCTACATTCCCTCCGATGAGCCCACCAGTGGCCGCGTCTGGGACGAGGTACTGGCGGCAGGCGCAGAGTTCGGCATCATCCCCTGCGGTCTCGGCTCGCGCAACACGCTGCGACTTGAATCCGCAATGGCGCTCTACGGCCACGAGATCTCGGACACGATCAACGTGCTCGAAGCCGGGCTGGGACGCTACGCGAAGCTGGATAAGCCCTCCTTCACCGGACGCGATGCCCTGCTCGAGGTGCAAAACGCCGGTGGACCGCAGCGCAAGCTGGTCGGCCTCGAGATGATCGAGCGCGGCATCGGACGCGATGGTTATCCCGTCTTCACGCTCGAGGGGGAGAAGATCGGCGAGATCACCAGCGGCTCACCAGCCCCGTTCCTGAAGAAAAACATCGCCATGGCGTACGTCCCGGTCGTGTGCACAGCGCTCGACACGGAGCTGGCGGTTGAGATTCGCGGCCAGAAGGTGAAAGCAAAGGTCGTTGCGCTGCCCTTTTACAAAAGGCCGAAGAAATCCGCATCGCTGTAGCATCTACAATCTAACTATTGGAGAATTGAGCATATGTCCTACCCCACAGGGTATCGCTACACCAAGGAACACGAGTGGATTGACGCAACCGGGACGACCGGTTCCATCGGTATCACCGACTACGCACAAAGCTCGCTGGGCGACATCGTCTTCGTCGAGCTGCCCAAGGTGGGCGACACGCTCGAAGCCGGAGAGGCCTTCGGTTCGGTTGAGTCGGTAAAGGCCGTCTCCGAACTGTTTTCGCCTGTCGCAGGGACAGTGACCGAGATCAATGAAGCTCTGAACGATGCGCCCGAGACCCTCAACTCCGACGCCAACACGACATGGATTCTGAAGCTCACCATCAGTGATACGACGCAGCTCGACTCGCTGCTGTCGGCAGCCGAATACGAAACCTTTATCAGCGAAGAAACCGGACACTAAACGAATGCGCTATCTGCCGAAGTCCCCTGCCGACCGCGAGGAGATGCTCGCGGAGATCGGCGTTAAGTCGATCGACGAACTGTTCTCCACCATCCCGGCTGAGTACCAGCTCAAGCGCGATCTCAACATCCCGCGCCAGCACGGCGAGTCGGAGATCATCGACCGCTTTCGCGCCTACGCGGAGAACAATGCGACCGGCTACGCCAGCTTTCTCGGCGCGGGCGTCTATCGCCACTACAAGCCGGTTATCATCGACTCGCTCGTGCAGCGCGGCGAGTTCCTGACCAGCTACACACCCTACCAGCCGGAGATCTCGCAGGGCACGCTCCAGGCGATGTTCGAGTTCCAGACCATGATCTGCGAGCTGACCGGCATGGAGATCGCGAACGCGTCCATGTACGACGGCTCCACCGGCGCAGCAGAAGCGATCATGATGGCGGTGCGTGTCACCGGGCGCGACGGCGCGGTCATCGCGCGAACCGTACATCCCGAGTATCGCGAGGTCATCACCACCTACGCGCAGCATCAGGAGATTCCGGTCACCGAGGTAAGCTACGCAGCCAATGGGCGGGTCGATCTGGCCGCTCTGGACGCGGCAATCACACAGGATACGGCATGCGTACTGATCCAGTCGCCGAACTTCTTCGGAACGATTGAAGACGTCACCACCATCGCCGAGATCGCTCATGCGAAGGGCGCGCTGCTGATCGTATCGATCGCAGAAGCTGTCTCGCTCGGCATCGTAAAGCCGCCCGTCGAAGCCGATATCGTCTCGCTCGAGGCGCAGTCATACGGCGTCGCCGTCGGCTACGGCGGCCCCTACTGCGGCGTCATCGCGTGCAAGGAAAAGTTCCTACGGCAGATGCCCGGACGCCTCATCGGTGAGGCCAAGGACGTGAACGGCAAGCGCGGCTACGTGCTGACGCTCTCGACCCGCGAGCAGCACATCCGCCGCGAGAAGGCGACCTCGAACATCTGCACCAATCAGGCACTCGTCGCGCTGATGACGACGATCTTCCTCACCATCTACGGCAAGGAAGGCATGAAGGAGTTGGCCGAGCACAACCTCGCCAAAGCTCACTACGCCCAGCAGACGATAGCGAAGGCCGCTGGCGCGAAGGTACTCTTCGACGGCGCGCCACGCTTCCACGAGTTCGTGCTTGAGCTGCCGAAGAACGCGGAGGAGACGAACGCCTCCCTGCTCGGCCACAAGATCATCGGCGGCCTGCCGCTGGCGAAGTGGTATCCCGAGCTGGGACCGAACGCTTCGCTCTGGTGCGCCACTGAGCTGACGACGAAGATTCAGATCGACGCGGCGGCAAAGGGGCTCGCAAGCTAGTGGACCTTTCTTCGATCATTGGGCAAGAGCTGACCGCGATCGAGTTCGTGCAGGACTATCTGCAACTCCGTTTCGACGGGCCGCTGCTTACGCTGTTCGTCTGGCCGGATGTCTTTCGCGAAGAGGGCTCCTACGCCTATGGCGAGCCGGAGTTTCGCAACGTGCTCTGCGCGCAGCTTACAGGAAGCGTGACCGCAGCAACGCTCGAAGAGAACGAGGCCATCGAGGTCGAGTTCGAGAACGGCGTCATACTGCGCGCTTCGCTACGGGAAGAAGATTTGGATAGCCCGCAGGCCGGTCAGTTCTCCGAGTCCGGTCATTCGGGCGATATAACGTTTGAGTTTTAGCAGGGACGAGGTTACGAGATGGCAACAACAATAACGGCTCCAGACGCAGCCAGCGAAAAATTTATCGGCACCCCAAAGAAAGCGACGACCCACGTCAACCAGAACGAAGGGCTGATCTTCGAGAAGTCATCGCCAGGCAAGAAGGCTTATCGTCTGGCTGAGCTGGACGTTCCCGCAATCGACGCCGCTTCCCTGTTGGGCAATACCGTCCGTACAGACCTCGGCGTGATGCCGGAGCTGAGTGAGATCGAGATCATTCGCCACTTCACGCGGCTCTCGACGTGGAACTACGCGATCGACCTCGGCATGTATCCGCTCGGTAGCTGCACCATGAAGTACAACGGACGCGTGAATGAGGCCGTGGCGCGGCTCGAAGGCATCGCCGAGGCGCATCCCTACCAGCCGGAGTCGCTCTCGCAGGGCTGCCTCCAGATCATGAAGACCCTCGCCGACTCGCTCATCGAGATCACCGGCATGGACGCAATCACGCTACAGCCCGCGGCGGGCGCGCATGGCGAATTCACCGGCATCCTGCTGGTTCGGGCGTATCACGAGAGCAAGGGCAACGCCCGCAAGAAGATCCTCATCCCCGACTCCGCGCACGGGACGAACCCTGCAACCGCCGCCGTCTGCGGCTACCAGGTCGCCAATCTCAAGTCGAACGCGCAAGGCATGGTCGATATCGCCGAGCTCGAGCGCATGGTCGATGAAGATACCGCCGCGCTGATGCTCACCAACCCCTCGACCATCGGCGTCTTCGAGAGCGACATCCACAAGATCGCCGACATCCTCCACGCGAAGGGCGCGCTGCTCTACATGGACGGTGCCAACATGAACGCACTGGTCGGCAAGACGCGCCCCGGCGACTTCGGCGTCGACGTGATGCATCTGAACCTGCACAAGACCTTCTCCACCCCGCACGGCGGCGGTGGCCCGGGCTCGGGTCCAGTGGCATGCAAGAAGATTCTTGAGCCGTTCCTGCCCACCCCCGTCGTCGTCACACGCGACAACGGCCTGCTCGGCCTCGAGTACAACCGCCCGCAGACGGTCGGCCGCGTGCGCATGTTCTACGGCAACTTCGGCATGTTCGTGCGCGCGCTCGCCTACATCCTCGCCAATGGGCCGGATGGCCTGCGCCAGACCACCGAAGACGCCGTGCTAAACGCGAACTACATCCGCGCCAAGCTCGAAGACACCTTCGAGCTGCCCTTCAAGACACCAACACTGCACGAGGTCGTCTTCTCGGACAAACTACAGGCAAAGAACGGCGTGAAGACCGGCGACATGGGCAAGCGCCTCATCGACTACGGCTTCCACGCCTACACGGTCAGCTTCCCAATGATCGTCTCCGGCGCGATGATGATCGAGCCGACCGAGAGCGAGAGCCGCGAGGAGCTCGACTTGCTGATCGACGCACTGAAGCAGATCGCCCGCGAGGCCGCGGAGAATCCGGAGCTGGTACAGACCGCACCGCACTCAACCCGCATCCAACGTCTCGACGAAACGGCGGCAGCACGTAAGCCGGTACTGCGCTGGAAGGCCCCGGTCGCAGCTACTCCCGTAGTGGCGGACTCCGCCGCGAAGGAATGGTAGATGTCCGTCTTCTATGACCGGCAGCAGGAGCTCGAAAAGCACGAGTTCATGATGGGCGAGGCACGGGGCAGGCTCGCCGTCACCATGGATGCGCTAACGGATGCGCTGATCCTCATCAGACAGCACGGCGTCTACTGCCAAAGCGCACGGAACCCGGCGGTCCCGGCGCTCGACCTGCAATCTGTCATAAAAAATATCAACGGAGCGAAGGAGCTGGTGTCCTCCGTGATGGAGAAGCTGCGCGAGGAGCGCGACCATCGCGAATCTGCCTCGCGCTAGCCCTTATTCTGCTGTTACCTTGACGAACTCGTCGGTCGTCTCCCACTTGATATGCAGCTCGGTAGAAGCTCCTGACGTGTGCTCGAACGAGATCGACATGACCTCCTGCGGCGCGCTCAACGTCTTACCGGTCAGCGGCGTGCGACCCAGATCCTGGCCCTCGCTGTACTCCGTTCCCCACTGGCCGGTCTGCTTGTTGACGATGAGCAGCCACTTGTCCGCGTTGGGGAGCGTGTAGATGGTGTAGGTGCCGGCAGGAACATCCAACGTCCCAATCTTGAGGTTCACGGCCGTCTTCAGCGTCGTCGCAGGGTTCGCTCCCGTGCGCCAGACCTGGCCGTAAGGGACGAGGCCACCGATGATCTTGCGGCCACGGATGTGCGGGCTGTTGTAGTCGATGGTGACAGACTTGCCGCTCAACATCACGGCAGCCTTGGCGGGAGGGCTGGGAAGCGTCTTGGACGAATCAGCCTTCATCCCAGGCATATCGCCCATCTGGGCGAGACCTGCGGTGGTCAGAAGGAGACTACAGGCAAATGCAGTAAACGAGCGGACAAACATGATGATGATCTCTCTTTCGGTTTCGTGGCGGTTGCGGTCGTGCTACGCTTAAGGTACGCGCCCGTAGCTCAGCTGGATAGAGCGGCAGCCTCCGAAGCTGTAGGTCAGAAGTTCGAATCTTCTCGGGCGCACCATCTCTTACATTCTCATTTTCTATTTCACTCGTCTGCGGGCAGCAGTTGAGAGCCTGATGGAGCAGTTCAGACGTTCCATCGGGCTTACTTTAATAAAAAAGCGGCCCCGGAGTTCCGGGGCCGCTTCGAGTGCTTGGGTTGAGAGGGTTAGAAGAACAGCTTGCCGGTTAGCTGAATCTGTCGAGGACCATAAAGCACACTGCTGGTGCTGGTTGGTGCAGCGAAGATCAGCGAGCTGGCAGCCAGCGGAACGATGCAGCCAGCGGTCGCGTTTGTAGGGCAGGTACCGCCGTTATAGGCAGCACCAGCAGCTGCATAGGTATACAGGTTGGTGGAAACGCTGAGGATGTTCTTGTGGTTGGCGAGGTTGAACGCCTCGGCGAAGAGCTGTAGTTTGATGGCATTGTGAATAGTAAAGTCACGCGAGATGCGGGCATCGACATTGTGAATGCCGGGGCCGGTAAAGGAGTTGCGGTGAGCCACCGCATCGGGGACGCGTCCATTCGTACCAGAGTTGAAGAGAGAGAGTTCAGCCCCGGAGAGGCCACCGTCGCCGATCTTCGAAACTGGGCCACTGGCCATGAAGCCGGTGAGTGGCTGTCCGGTCTGTGCGGTGAGGCTACCTGAGACGGTGAAGCCATTGAAGGCGTAGCGTGCATATTTGTTGTCGACTACGCGATCGATGGTGGGGGAGGCAACAATCGATCCCACGAAGCGGCCGCGTTCGTCAATATCAGAGCGGGCATACTCGGCGCTACGGCCACTACGCTTACCGCGGGCGAAGGGGTCGATGGGAGTATCGGTGCCGTTAAAGGTACCGTTGACGCCAGAGACCTGGCCGCCATCCATGGCCTTGGACCATGTGTAGTTGGCGAGAATCTCGACGCCATGGCTGATGGGCTTGCGAACTGTCGTCGCCAACGAGTGATAGTTGCTGTTGACGTCGGAGAAACCGGTGAGCACAGAGCCAGTGTTGGTTGAGAGGCGTGCTTTGTAGAAGGGAACCGAAACGATCTGTGCAGTGCCTCCCGCAGGAAGGAAGGTGTAGTTGTTGGTAACGGCGGATGTCGGATCGACGTTGGTATCGACGAAAACGGGGAGACGAAGGCCCCGGTTGCCAACGTAACCCACAGTAAGGGTCGTGTGGAGCGGGAGCTGCTGCTCCACGGTAAGATCCCAGGACATTGACTCAGGGTTCTTGAAATTGGGATCGAGGCCACGAGCACTGATCGTTCCAAGAGAGAGACCTGTATTGACCGCCGGAGTGGCCACGCCGGTGACCTGGTTGACAGGAGCCGGGCCGGGAGGCGTGAACTCGGGAATTCCTCCCTGCGGCGCATTCGCAGCATAAGTGCCTGACTGCTGGAAGGTCCGATTCGGCTGTCCCGAAGCAGTAGTGGTGTTGTTGACGTAGGGGGTGTTGGGATTCGCCAGCGCGCTTACGTTGAACTGCTGCTGATATACGCCGTTCTCGCGCCGCTGCGTGTAGTAGGTGGAGTTGGAGTTGAGACCGTAGAAGCTACCGTAGCCGCCACGAACGACGGTACCCTCGTTCGGATTCCAGGCGAAGCCAACGCGCGGCTGAATCATCCCCTTGTAGTTGTTGATCGTCGTCGTGTAGAGCTGGGCGACGGATGAGGTGGTATTCGGCTTGTCGGGTTGCGGGACAAGCTGAACGTCATAGCGCGCTCCGAGAGAGAGGAGAAATTTCGGAGCAATCTTCCAGGAGTCTTCGATAAAGCCATCGATGTCCTGGTTCCAGAAGTCATCGGCACCGGTGTGAGTGATGGGATCGTTCACCTGGGTGAAGGAGTTGTAGTGGCGTCCGCCATTGACCTGATAGACGTCCTGAATCCAGTTCGCGAAGTTGAACTCGGAGGTTCCGGTGCCATAGGTGAAAGCACCATCGCCCTGGAAGAGGTTCTGAATCTGCTCGTGGATCAGGTTGACATCACCACCGATTTTGAGCGAGTGCTTGCCAAGGACAATTGAGTAGATGTCGGTAATCTGCCAACGGTGTTCGTCAGGAAATGCGCCGCGGGGCAGAGCATTGGTCTCGCCATATGCAGCGATATTCGAGATCGACATGGCAGGACCGCCGGTATTGGTCGTATCCGTCTCAAGGTCGCGTGACCATTGGAAGTGGACGACGTTGGCAGAGCGAGCGGTAAGGACAGTCTCGGCGTTGGCGACAAGGAAGCGCTCGTGGAAGTCCGCGGTACCGTTCTGGCTGACGCCGCCGCTGGTGACAGTAGTGGCCGTGTTGTAGCCGTTGGGCTGATGGAAGTTCTCCCACAGGAAGCTGGCGGAGAGATGTGTCTTCGGGGTTACCTGATAGTCGATACGAGGGAAGAAGATATCCTGCTTGACGTTGCGGCCAAAGGTTCCGAGCTGCTTGGTCTGCAAGAAGGTAATGGCCGCAGAGCATTGCGCGGGAGTGACGCCGGGGATGCTGCTGGGATAAATGGCAGCACCACGGGTGAGATAGCTAGAGGTACGCTGATCGCAGAGAGCAGTCAGATCATTGACGCTCTGCGTGGCCGTCGTATAGCCGGAGAGATAGGTAATGGGAGTGACCTTACGGTAACCATCATAGGTGAAGTGGTAGAAGAGCTTGTCCTTGATGATGGGACCACCGATGGAGCCACCGAACTGATGCTGGACCTTGACGGGCTTGGCCTTGGTCTGGGGATCAATAGCGTTGTAACCAGGGGTGCGGTAGTACTCGTAGATGTCGCCGTGGGTGCCGTTGGTGCCGGACTTGGTGATGGCGTTGATGATACCGCCAGCAGCCTGACCAAACTCGGCGGAGTAGCCCGTATTCTCGGAGGAAAACTCCTTGATCGAATCAATCGGATAGACATAGGGGGCGCCGATGGACCGGCCACGGGCCTCGGAGAAGAAGGCCTGATTGTTGTTGGCTCCGTCAACCAGATTGGAGTTATAGATACCTGAGATGCCGCGGAAGCTGATGAGCCCCGTGTTGCCGTCGGGGACAACGTTGGGGGTGAGGAGAACAAAATTATCGAAGCGGCGACCGTTGACAGGAAGGTTGCTGACAAGCACCTCAGAGACCACCTGGCTGGCGGCGACCCTATCGGTCTCGATCAGCGGAGCTTCAGTGGTAACAACAACGCTGGTGGTCACGTCAGCGGTATGCAGAGTCGCATCGACGGTAACGGTGCCGCCGACGGTGACAGCGACATTCTTCTGGTCGACCTTACCGAAGGAGCCTCCGCCGAGGATGACCTCATACTGGCCGGGCTGGAGGAAGGTTGCAGCGTAGTGGCCTTCTCCGTTCGTCGTGATGGTGCGCGAAGCTCCGGTGCCAACATTGGTAATAACGACTGTGGCGCCGGGAATAACCGCACCTGCTGTGTCACGAACATCCCCGGCGATGTTGCCGAGAGCAGCATTTTGAGCATGAGAAGGGAGAACCGCGGCAAAGGCAAGCAGCGCGGTGGACGCGAACATATACAGCCGTTTACTGACAGAAGTTGTACACATGAAGACTGGGCTCCTAACGGATAAACACCGAAGATAAAATGCGGTGTGTGAACGAGAGGGCTGGCTGCCAGTGTAGGGTGTTCACCATCCACGGATGGGTGGTGGTTCGAGTACGGCCAGCACTTTAGGTTTGTATACCCTAGAGATTGAACGATGCTGTACTCGAAGTCAAGAAAATTGCTAATGAAGGCAGGGAAAGCAGGTTTCGCTACCTCGGTGCGCCCTTGCCTTTGCTCAGTGCAGCTGGTCGGGGATGACCGCGTACTGGATAAGTAATTCAAAAGGAACGATCTTCAGCGTCGCCTCGTGGGTCGCTTCGAGGATGATCGGGCACGCCGCTCCCGCCTGCTGCACCTGCAACCAACGCGCCGCGCAGACGCACCAGCGGTCGCCGGGCCGGAGTCCGTCGAAGCCAAACTGCGGCATCGGCGTGCTGAGATCGTTGCCAAGCGCCTTCGAGGCTTCGAGAAAGGGCGCATCGACGACGCAGCAAATGGTGTGGACGCCGTGGTCGTCCGGACCAGTCTCACAGCAGCCGGTACGGTAGAAACCGGTCATTGGCTCGCAGCCGCAGGTAGCAAGCGGCTGACCGAGAACATTTTTACCCTGGGCTTTGTGCGGTTCGACGGTAGGCATGGTGTCTTGTTCCTTCACTTCCTGCTGCAACACCATGATACAGATTTGCGGCAAACAAAAGGCCCCACCGTTGCACGATCCGACAGGCAACGGCGAGGCCCTCTTCTGTGATGAAACTACTTCGCGGAGATCGCCAACTGCTGCTGGTACTCCTCGTATGGACCCTTGTGGTCGGTGATGTGGAAGTCCGTCGGGCCGCCCTCGAAGTGCCAGATACGCGTCCCTGCCTCTTCGATCAGGTCCTGGTCGTGCGTGACCAGGAAGACGGTCCCTTCGTACTTCTGAATCGCCTGGTTGAGTGCGTTGATGCTCTCCAGATCCAGGTGGTTCGTCGGCTCGTCGAGCACCAGCACATTCGGCTTCTGCAACATGATCTTGCAGAACAGCAGCCGTGCCGCCTCGCCTCCGGAGAGCGCATCGGTCTTCTTCAGACCCTCTTCGCCCTTGAACAACATCTGCCCGAGGATGCCGCGAATGTCTTCCTTCGTCGCCTGCGGATCGAACTGGTGCAGCCAGTCGCTCGCCGTCATGCCAAGCTGAATCGAGCCCTTGTGATCCTGCGCAAAGTAACCGATCGAGACTTCGTGGCCCCACTTCACGGCACCGGAGTCGATCGAGACGTCCTTCTCCTCGATGCCCGGTCCATTCGCCAGCAACGCCTTCAGCAGCGTGGTCTTCCCTTGCCCGTTACGGCCCATCAGGATAACCTTGTCGCCACGGCTCACAACAGCAGCAGTGAAGTTGTTGATCACGTGCTCCGTTTTGCCATCCTTCTGCTCGTAGCTCTTGTTGACCTTCTCGAACTCAAGCACGTTTTTGCCCGAAGGCCGTTCCATCTTGAAGCTGATGAACGGACGCGCAATGTTGGACCGTGCCAGCTCACTCGTCGCCAGCCGCTCGACCTCCTTCTTACGCGAGTTCACCTGGCTCGACCGCGTACCGGCAGAGAATCGCGCGATGAAGTCGTTCAACTGCGCGATCTTCTTCTCGCGCTGCTCATTCTGGCTCTCGATACGGGTACGGACGCTGGTCTTCTGGAAGACCATGTCGTCATAGCCACCGTTGTAGGTGATGATCGTCTCGTAGTCGATGTCCGCAATGTGCGTGCAGACGTTGTTGAGGAAGTGCCGATCATGCGAGATCGTGATGACGGTGCCGTTGTAGCGCACCAGAAAGTCCTGCAACCAGTGGATCGACTCAAGGTCGAGATAGTTCGTAGGCTCGTCCAGCAGTAGCGCCTGCGGATTGCCGAACAGCGCCTGCGCCAGCAGCACGCGAACCTTCTGGCCGCCCTGCAACTCGCTCATCTTGCGCTCGTGCAGCTCATCGGGAATGTCGAGCCCCTGCAACAGCACAGCAGCGTTCGACTCTGCCTCATAGCCGTCCTCGTCGCCGACGATACCCTCAAGCTCACCCAGACGCGAGCCGTCCTCATCCGTCATCTCGGCCTTGTTGTAGATAATCTCCCGCTCTTCGAGCGCAGCCCAGAGGGGCTTGTTGCCCATGATGACCGTGTCGATCACGCGGTACGCGTCGAACGCATACTGGTCCTGCGAGAGCACGCCGATCTTCTTCGGACGCACGACCGTACCCTTCTGCGCGTCGATCTCGCCGGTGAGGCACTTCATAAACGTGGACTTGCCGGCTCCGTTAGGACCGGTCAAGCCGTAACGGCGCCCCGTGGTGAAGGTGACGGAGACGTCCTCGAAGAGCAGCTTCGAGCCATAGCGCATAGTGACGTTGGAGACAGAGATCATATGGTTTTCCTATCAATATCAGATGTCGATGTTAAAACGATGATTCGGTGATGCACGCCGGAGCGTTAGGACTGTCCAATCAGCACACCCGCCGCGAAGACCAGTCCGCCGCCGACGATCACCTGCAAACAAGAGAGCGCGAAGCTGGTCTTGAAGTAGCGGTGACGGATTAGGGCAATGACGACCAGCTCCACACCAACCACCGCATAGGCCCAGGTCAGCGCAGTATGGACGTTCGAAATAAGAAACGGAAGCGTATGCAGAAAGCCGCCGACGAAGGTCATCAGGCCGGTGACGATGCCGCGAAAGATCGGATTCCCGCGGCCGGTCAGCGCGCCATCGTCCGAAAGTCCCTCTGAGAAGGCCATCGAGATGCCCGCACCCACCGCCGAAGCCGCTCCGATCAGGAAGACGGTACGCGAGTTATGCGTCGCAAATGCAGTCGCGAAGATCGGCGCAAGCGTAGAAACCGAGCCGTCCATCAATCCGGCGAGGCCCGGCTGCACAATCCGCAGCACAAAGCTCTTGTCGTCGTGGACCAGTTCGGCGATTTCGCTCAGATTGGGCAAAGCATCGGACATGGCTTTTCTAAAAGTGTACAGACAACTCCGCTCCCCTCGGCCGTTGGTTGACGCGCGGAGGGGAGCGGGTGGTTTCGAACTATTGACCGCGGCGAGCTGGGCCGGAGCGGCTGCTGCCAGGACGATTGCTGCTGGAGCGACCGTTTCCGCCAGGACCACGACCGCCGGAGTTGCGCCCGCCAGCATACCCGCCGCCATTGCCGCCACGGTTGCGGAAGCCGCTACCGTTTCCACCGCCATTGCCGCCACCATTACCGTTCGACCGGTAGGGGGAGTTCGGGGTCATTGGTGAGACAGGCTCGTTCCCCTTCCACGACCGCGTCTCAAGCTGCATCAGATCGTTGGACTGGCTGAGATCGACTGGCTTGTTGCGCTCTTCCTTCTCAAGGTTCTTATCGGCCTCGCGCCACTCGAACTTGATCTTCAGCTCGCGCTCGAGCTTACGGGCATCGTGCCGCTCCTGCGGCATCACGAAGGTCGTCGCAACGCCCTTCTTGCCTGCGCGGCCGGTACGTCCGATACGGTGCACGAAGTCCTCTGAAGCATTCGGCAGGTCGTAGTTGACGACGTGCGCGATGTCGTTGACGTCGATGCCGCGTGCCGCAACGTCGGTCGCGACCAGTACGCGGTGCTTGCCATTGGCAAAGCCCTTCAGCGCCGCCGTCCGCTGCGACTGTGAGCGGTCGCCGTGGATCACATCGGCATCGTGGCCGAGCTTCTCCAGCTTCTTGCTGATACGATCCGCGCCATGCTTCGTGCGCGAGAAGACGAGGAACGTGCCCTCCTCCTGCTTCAGCATCTGGTCCAGCAGGCCGAGCTTCTGATCCTGCATCACAGTGTAGACGCGCAGTTCGACGCGGTCTGAAGGCTTCGAGGTCGAGCCAATCTCGATACGGACAGGCTTCGTCACGTAGTCGCGCACGATCTCCTGAATGTTCGCATCCAGCGTCGCCGAGTAGCACATCGTCTGGCGGGTCTTCGGGATCGCACCGACGATGCGGCGGATCGCAGGCAGGAAGCCCATGTCCAGCATCCGATCGACCTCGTCGAGAACGAACATCTCAACCGCGCTCAGGTTGATCGAGCGGCGGCGAAGGAAGTCTTCAAGACGTCCCGGCGTGGCAACAACAAGGCGAGGTCCACGCTCGAGCTGATCGAGCTGCGTGTTCTCCGACAGACCGCCGCAGACCAGCACCGCATCGCCGCGAGAGCCCGGGACGAGCTTGCCGTAGGCCTCGAGAACCTGCATCGCAAGTTCACGCGTCGGGAGAAGGATCAGCGAGCGGATCGGGCCGCGCTTGCCGCGGGTCGAGGGGACCGAGTTCGCATCCATGCGCTCGATCATCGGGATGAGGAAGCTGAGGGTCTTGCCGGTACCGGTCGAGGCCGTAGCAAGGATGTCCGCACCTCCAAGCGCTGGCGGAATCGCCTTCGCCTGCACCGGAGTGGGAGTCTTGAAACCCGCTGCCGCGAGGCGGCTCTTGAGCGAGTCCGAGATCTTGAAATCATTGAACTGAACATCGTTGACGAGGGGAAGGCCGGTAGGGTTGGTGCTCACTTCTGGCTGTATTGCAGTCTGTGGTTCGAGAGTTGCGGAGGTCAAAGTTTTTCCTTAAATGTGTTGAATGAAGCGTCCGTCGAGGTTGCAGACGTAGGGGCGCAGGGATGCCGAAGCACCATGGATTCATTGAGTCAGCATTGCTTATCTGTGTCGAAGCGCTGCTGCTGCACGGCGAGACTCGTCCGTTGACGGGCCTTCCAGCCAGAGCAACCAGCGCGGCTTCCAAAGAGCAAGAAGGTCTGCGGTGGGTAAGGCATTCGCAGTCTCTGGCCAAACCCCAAATCCATTCCGGGTCTTTGCCTGCGATGCCCGTGCTCGTTTTAACTGAGCACATCGAAAGAATAGCACGGATCAGCCACCACATGAAAGGGAAATCTACGCCTGCTCGATTGCCCCACAGCATTGTGACACTGCAAAAACTGTCCTACCCTCCGCCGATCCAGTCATTGCTCCTCCTATGCTCACTCCATGCAGTATCCAAAGGAGAACGTAATGCGATCGATCATGGCAGTCTTCCTGTTTCTCATGTGCTCCCTTCCCGCCCTCGCCGTCGAAGGCAACCAGGCCGCCTATCTCAGCGGAACCACAGCAGCAGTCAAGCTCGGCGCTTTAGGAACTCTCGACACCACATCTCCCACCGACCTCATCTTCGTCTCTCCCCAGGGCAACCTCAATATCCCCTACCTCGCCATCGACCGTCTCGACTACCACAACGATCTCGCCCATCACATCGGCGTCGCCCCCGCCCTCGCCGTCGGCATCGTCCGCCGCCGCGAGAAGAGGCACTTCTTCGACATCACCTACCACGACCAGGCCGGCGTCGCGCAGGTTGCCGTCTTCGAAGTGGCCAAGGGCGTCCCGCCGCTGATGCTCCCCATCCTCCGCGCCCGCGCTACCAACGCTTGCGGCTTGTCTTATGCTGCATGTTCGGCAAAGACCCGCTAGAACATCACAGCGAGCCGATCCCCTGGGCATGACGCTGCAACGCTGCCAGTGATTCCTCCGCCAGCAGCGTAAATGGAACCTTCTTGATCCCCACAGGAAGCTGGGTCGCCGTAAAGGTGTCGCACACCACTGCGGCGACCTCTCCCAGTCCGTGACACCATCCCGGCTCCAGGCAATCGCGAAACACCAGCGAGTCGGGATGGAAGCCGGCAGCCACCAGCATGATCCGCGCCACCTCTCGAAACTGCGCCCATGGCGAAGCCACCCCCACCAGCGAATCTGTCGGCGCAGGCAGCAATGCCGCCAGTGCCGACGTCAATGAACAAATCTCCAGCGTCATCACCTCAACCCCGGCAGGAAGCGCAGCCCTCACAGCCTGTGCTTTGCTGGGCAACGCCAGCACCAGTGCTCCCGACAGCGCCTCGGCAAGCCCGGGATCGTCCAGCGCACAACCTGAAACTGGCATTGAACCTAGCTGGCCAGTCGCTTGTTCGATCTCTGCTATCACGATCCGACGGAGCGCGGCATCCGGCTCCAGCAGCAGGTAGCGATCCGGTTGCTGCACCTCCAGCCACTCGTGCAGATGCTGCCGCAATGCCACCCGCGAGATCCCCAGGCTCTGCGCAGACTGCACCAGACCCGACAAGAGATACTCCATCGCCTGCTCTCGCCTGGGAAAGCCCGAAGGTCCCGATCCTGACCGCAGCTCAGGCCGGATCGACCGCACGAAGACCCCGCTGCCTCGGCGTGACTCCACCCAGCCCTCCGCCTCAAGCTGCTGGTAGGCTCCGCTCACCGTATTCGCATGCAGGTGGAACCGGCGCGCCAGCTCGCGTGTGCTGGGGAGTCGTTCCCCAGCCGCAAGCTCCTGCGAGAGTATCCCCATCGTGATCTGAGTCACGATCTGCTCGCGGATTGAAACCTCTTGGGAATGGACAAACCAAAAACGCATAAGCTCTTCGTGACTAACAGCATACGTGCAAAACGTCGCTGCCCTCAGCGCACCAGACTCCCGCTATCCCCTACCTTATACTTTAAGCATTAAAGTATTCATTCCACGACACTTAAGTCCAGACTTAGACCGCATGAGGTCTGGATTTTCGGGTAAAGTATTGATCTTTATGGGAGTTATCCACACAAAGGGTCTGAACTTCATTTCAGGGAAAAATTCTGCCCCACGTCTCAAAAACGAGACGTGGGGCACCGACTGTACTTCCTCATTTGCGTTGCTTTTTACCCAGTATCCTCGCGGGGGAACAAGCTAAATATGGCAGCTCGCCATGCCGCGTTTCTCCAGATACCGCTGGTGATACTCCTCCGCCTTCCAGAAGATCGTCGCCGGAACCACCTGCGTCGCAATCGGATTGCGGAAGCTCCCCGATGCATTCAGCTCCACGATCTTCGCCTTTGCCTTCGCCGCCTGCTCGTCCGAATGGGTAAAGATCACGCTGCGGTACTGGGTGCCGAAGTCCGGCCCCTGACGGTTCACCTGTGTCGGGTCGTGCAGCGAGAAGAACGCGTCTAGCAGCGACTCATACGAGAGCCGCGACGGATCAAACGTGACATCGACCACCTCAGCGTGGCCAGTGCGGTCGGTACAGACTTCCTTGTACGTGGGGTGCTCCAACTGGCCGCCCTCATAGCCGACGGCCGTGTCGAGCACGCCGGAAAGTTCGCTAAAACGGGCCTCTACGCCCCAAAAACATCCTGCTCCAAATGTTGCTTTTTCGATTGCCAAGGGTTACTCCTTTACGACTCCTATTGGATGCTCTCAACAGCGCGATTGTCATCAAACGTTCGATGAATAGCCCGAGTATTTTGGGCGCGCCGAAAGACCCTCGTCAAGACAACACTGCCACGGCGCACAGTACTCACGGGATACCGTCTCCTCGCAGAGGTCAGTGCAAAATCGATAGAAATGTAAAATATTATTTATTCAATGAGTACTTAAATATACTATAAGTCAAAAAAACCATACCCAAGGAGGCATTATGAGCCTTTCGTATCAAGAGAAAAGCATCTGGACATCGTTGATTACGCAGGGACTGATCTTTGGCTACTACTTTGGGACAGTTGGGTGGACGAGTGGACATGTTGGCAATCTCTTCGTGGGAGCCGTAGTTCTATCATTCATAGTTCAAATCTTCTATCCATTTGTCGGGACCCGGTCACGGACCGCGACAAAAGACGAGCGAGACAGAGCGATCGAGGGGAAGGCTTATCGGAATGCCTATCACTTCCTCGTAGTCGGAGTCATTCTGATGCTGTTCAATGGCTTAACAGGCACAGTCTTCGGCTGGCCAATTCCAGGCGGACAGTCAGTAATCTTCACAGCCAACCTGATGATTTTGCTCTTGGCACTGACCCAAATCTTCAAATCGGCGACCCAGCTCATTCTGTACAGGAGAGACGTCTAGGTGGCCAAGCTATCCATCAGCAACAACATGCGTAAGCTACGCTTCCAGCACGATGAGATGACCCAACAGGACCTGGCCGACCGCATCGGCTTAACCCGCCAGACCGTCATCGCGATCGAAGCCGGCAAGTACTCCCCGTCGCTCGAGGCCGCCTTCCGCATCGCGGAGGTCTTCAACCTGCCACTCGAAGAGGTCTTCCAGCACCAGTCCTGCTCTAAACCCAGCGGAAAGCTTTAGCTAGGACGGCGCCGCGGAGCCTTGGTCCCCGTCGGCTGGCGACGCGCCTTGCCAAACTTCGCCTTCTTCACCGGCGACTTCAACTGCGAGAACTCCGGCAGCTTCGCCTTCGGGACAACCTTCTTACCCTTCGCCGCGCGGTCGAGCGCCTGCACCTCACCCGGCTTCAGTTCGCGAAACTCACCCGGCGGCACATCCAGCCGCAACGCCCCGTAGCCAATACGTCGAATCTTCTCCACATGGTGGCCAATCTCTTCAAACATCTTGCGAAGCTGCCGGTTGCGCCCCTCCGTCAACGTCAACTGATACCAGGGGTTATCGCCGCCGCGCACCAGCTCCACCTGAGCCGGAGCCGTAATCACCCGGTCGCGCCGCCCCGAGCGAACCTCATCCAGCCGCCCGCGGTCGATCATGATCCCCCGCCGAAGCTGGTCGATGCTCTCCGGCGTCGGCTGCCCGCTCACCTTCACCAGATATGTCTTTTCGACACCCGCCGCAGCCTTCGAGAGCGAGTTCGCCAGCGCGCCATCGTTCGTCATCAGCAACAGCCCTTCGCTCAGGTAGTCGAGCCGACCCACCGGGTACAACCGCACGTTGTCGCCATGCGGCCCCGACTTCTGCTTCGCCATCAACTGCATCACCGTCGGACGCTTCTCCGGGTCGTCGAGCGTCGTCACATATCCACGCGGCTTGTTCAGCATGTAGTAGCGCTGCTGCTCCGGCCCCTGCAACAGCTTACCGTCCACGCGGATGTGGTCCCGCGTCGCATCATGCCGCGTGCCAAGCGTGTTGACGACTGTGCCGTTGACCACCACGCGGCCTTCGAGAATGATCTCCTCAGCCTTGCGGCGGCTGGCAATCCCCGCCTGCGCCAGAATCTTCTGGAGGCGGTCGCCTTTGGGTTCTTCGTTTTCGGTGGGCTTCGAGGTGGGAGTCTTGCTCATGGTGCCAACTTTCTGACTGCGGAGCTGCTCATCGCGGTCGGGAACTGCGTCTCCTCCAGTCTACTGTGTATCTCGCCCATACACCCGGCTTTTATCACCAGGGGGAGCAGGAGGCGCTCATCGCGTGTTCCCTATTCCTTATCCGGGTCGTCCAGCTGCGCATCGCCCTGAATCTCCGCATCGAGCGCAGGCGAATCCGTCTCGCCAGCCGTCCCGGCCTCATCGTAAGCAGGCGGTGGCCCGGAGATCCGTCCATCCACAGGAACCGTATCCAGGTCCGAGCCATCGCCGTCGGCCTGCGGCTCAATCGACGCCCGCTCCTCCTCGAGATTCGCCTCCGTGACGCTCTCCGCCATCTCGTGTGGCTCATGGGCCATGGGAATCTCCTCCTGGACAGGTTCGGCATCCGCCAGTTCGCCCGCCATCTTCTCAAACTCTTCGATACTGGGAAGCTCGTTGATGTCCTTCAGCCCGAAGCGGAGCAGAAAATCCCGCGTCGTCTTGTACAGAATCGGCCGCCCGATCACCTGCTTGCGGCCAGCCGTCGTGATCAGCTTGCGCGTCATCAACGACCCCAGCACACCGCCCGAGTCCACACCGCGAATCTCCGAGATCTCCGGCGCCGTCACCGGCTGCTTGTACGCAACCACCGCCAGCGTCTCCAGGGCCTGCAACGACAGCTTCAGCGGCGGCTTCAGCGACTTCACAAACCCGCGCACAGCATCGTGGTACTCCGGCTTGGTCGCCAGCCTATACCCTCCCGCAACCTCGCGAATCTCCAGCCCCCGGTCGGAGTTGGCATAGTCCGCGATCAGCTCATCCAGCAACGCCCGGAAGTACTCCCGCAAACGGCGCTCCTTCTCCTTAGCTTCACGGGCAAGCTTCTTCTCATCAACAACTTCCTCGGCCTGCACCTCCGGCTCGGCAACTGCCTCCGGCTCTTCCGCAAGGGGAGCTTCAGCTTCAACCGGCGTCTCAACGTCAGCCGAACTCATCGCCGCATCGTCCGCCGCATTGTGCCGCGCCTCGATCTTCGCCTCGCGAGCCTCTTCAGCAGCAGCCTCGTGCAGCGCCTTATCGAGCGCTTCGTGGCTAGCCTCTGGAGCCTCTTCCGGCTCCACGAGGATCTCGTTGTTCAGGTCCTCCGGATCGGCGGGCACCTCGAACGGGTCGTCGAGCGTAAGCGATTGCTGCGCGGAGGCGATATGGTCCAGTTCGGCCTGGGCCTCGTGGCCAAGCAGACCGGCGAGTTGGACAAGGGTGACCGGCTCTTCCGAGGCGTAAATGACGGCTTCTATCTTTGCTTTAAGGCTCATGATGTAGTCAGGTGTAAGCATATCAACCCGGACCGCTTTCAGCCGAAGATCGCCCCGGCAAATCAGGGCCCAATCCGGATAAATTCGGGCAAAAAAGAACGGCTCGCCGCCATGGCGAGCCGTTCCGATCCCTTTTCAGGATTATTTAGCGATCAGGTTGAATAGCCAGAACAGGCTGCCCGACAGCACAGCCGCGACCGGCAGCGTGAACACCCACGCCAGCGCGATATCCCGCAGAGTCGACATCTGCAACCCGCTCCGGTTCGCCGCCATCGTTCCGGCCACGCCCGAGCTGAGCACATGCGTCGTACTCACCGGCAGTCCATACCCGTCCGCCGCAAGGATCGTCACCATCGCCACCAGCTCAGCCGAAGCACCCTGCGCATAGGTCAGGTGCGTCTTACCGATCTTCTCGCCGACCGTAACCACAATCCGCTTCCAGCCAACCATCGTCCCCAGACCGAGTGCAAGCGCCACAGCAACCTTTACCCAGGTAGGAATGAACTTGGTCGACTTGTCCAGGAAACCCTTGTAGTTGGCGATCACCTTGACATCGCTATCGCTCATCGCCGGTCCCAGCTTGGTCAACAGGCGAAGCGTCTCGCTGGTCAGGTACATCTCGTTGCGGACGTTCGCCTGCATCGCCGATGGCACATTCGCCAGCGAGCCATACGAGGTCGCCTGGTTGCGGATGTCCGTCACCTCCTGCTGGAGAGCAAGCATCACACCCGGCTCATACTTCTTCGTGCTGATAAAGTGCTCGAGCTCCGGCGTGGCCTCCTGCAACGTGGCACCCGGCTCAACATAATTGCCGAGTGTACCGGCAACCTGCGTCGAGACCGCCGCGAACGTCTGCACCTGCGAGGCACTCACCGTGTGGTTCAACGCATAAGCGGTTGGGACGGTTCCGACGAGGATGAGCATAATCAGGCCCATGCCCTTCTGACCATCGTTCGAACCATGAGCAAAGCTGACGCCCGTGCAGGTCAGCACCAGCAGCGCACGGATGTAGAACGGCGGCGGCTTCGTGCCCTCCGGAGCCTTGTAAAGGCGCGGGTCCTTAGCAATCAGCTTGAACAACAGGAACACCAGCGCAGCCAGCCCAAAACCAACCAGCGGCGAGATCAGCAGCGCCTTGAAGACCTTGGTCACCTGCTCCCAGTCCACGCCCGCCGTGCCGGAGTTGCCCTGCATCAACTGGTTGGCGATGCCCACTCCAAGGATCGACCCGATCATCGTATGCGAGCTGGACGCCGGAAGACCACGCCACCACGTCGCCAGGTTCCACAGAATCGCCGCCACCAGCAGCGCGAACACCATCGAGAACCCGGAGCCCTTGCTCACCTTCAAAATCAGCTCCACCGGCAGCAGGGAGATGATCGCGAACGCCACCGCACCCGAGCTCGTCAGCACGCCGATAAAGTTCCACAGGCCCGACCACACCACCGCGACATGCGGCTCAAGCGAGTGCGTATAAATCACCGTCGCCACCGCATTCGCCGTATCGTGGAAGCCGTTGACGAACTCGAACCCCAGCGCGATCATCAGCGCGATCCCCAACAAAATAAAGGGGAAGATCGACGCCGAATGGACGACGGAGAGGTCGGTCGACAGCTTCACGCCGATATAACCAAGTCCCCCCAGCAGCAAGACTCCGAAGATGATGCCACCGATTTTTCCGGGAGAGGATTTCTTAAGTTTTGCATCCAGCAGAGAGCCGGGAGGGGTCAGTACGGGAGTCGACATGAGTGAGATCGCCTAAGAAGTAAAGATGAGTACGTGCGATCACGATAGGACCGAAATGCAAACGCTACGTTACAGGAGTGTGAAAGGTTAGAGCTTCTTCTCCCGCTCAGCCCGTGTCCCGGCCTGCTGAACCTTTCAACGTGGCCAGCCTAGCAGGTGGCAACCAGGTTCCCCCCCGACTCCTTCACGGAGTACAGGGCACGATCGCAACGGAGGACCAGCTCATCCCAGTCCCGGATCGACGCATCAAGCCGCGCCAGCCCCACGCTGGCCCTAATACCGGTCTGGAACTCCCCATCGTCGACCAGCAGCGACGCCAGCGAGGCCCGCAGACGCTCCGCAATCGTCATCGCCGACTCCCATTCCGTGTTCCTCAGCACGATGGCGAACTCGTCGCCTCCAACCCTCCCCACCAGGTCAATCGTGCGTATATTCTCCTGGAGACACAACGCGACCTGCGTCAGCGCAAGATCCCCGAACCGATGCCCAAAGGTGTCGTTGATGATCTTGAAGCGGTCGATATCCACAAGAATGGCCGCCAGCGGAACACCGTTCGCCAGGCTCAGGGCCGTCTCCGTCTGGGCCGCCGTCTCGATCGCCCGGCGATTGAGCAGCCCGGTCAGCGAATCGGTCGAGGCCAGCCTCCGCATATCCTCATGCAGCACCGCAGCCGTCATCCACACAAAAGCAACCGCAATGCCGCCCTGGAGTACCGACGTACTGAGCAGCACCCACTGCAGCATCGCCCCACCATTGAGGTAGTTGGCCGGAGCTCCCGTAATCCCCGTGTCAACCGCACGGATAAAGTTGTTGAGCGCCAGCGCGGCCAGGACGATCCCCATCAATATGCCCGGCACACGCAGATGAGCCTTAGCCTTCCGAAAGGTGAGCTCAGCGCTGAAGACCAGTTGCAGCGTGAAGACCAGGCTATAGACGATCAGCCGCTTGTGAGTCTCGGGATGAAGTACGCCATAGCGAAGCGACGCCGCAAACGACACACAGACCCCGACGATCTGGATACGCATTGGCCAGCGAATCGACCCTCCATCGAAAAAATCCACCAGGCAGCGATAGAGGCATAGATACGCGACATGAAACAGCATCATTCCGAAGACGATGGATACGAAGTCTGGAATATAGCCGCGCAGCGCAATCAACACCGCACCCACGAAGGCGCACAAGTTATAGACAGGAAACCAGTACATCCCGCGCACTCCCTCATGCAGACGGCAGTTGATCACCGTCAGCACAGTTAAGAGGCCCAGAAGTACAGCATGTTCTATATGTAATGTGTGCAAATCCAACGCGAGCCCTCCCTCGTGCCGCTTCGGGACACAGGCCTGACAACACAGAAAGTGATGATGCCTAGTACGAGAGAAAATGATTCATGGAGCCCGGTAAAGCTTAGCGCCAATCGTCTCTGGCTTGAGCCTGGTCGGCAAAGACCTGATCGAAAGCGTCTGTCTTTTTGATGAGAATATCACCCTGAAGCACCGGCTGATGCAACAAAACTGCTTGCAGGCGAACAAGTTCCAGCATCGCGAGGAACATACAGATCAGCGCGCGCTCGGTGTGCGTGTTGTGCAGCAGCCGCCGCAGCGACACCGGTTTGTCTTCCATGACCAACCGCCGCTTCACGTAATCGATCATCTGCGCCACCGTGACCGACTCCTCATCGACGTTCAGCACCGGCCGTGCGCGCAGCCGCTCCAGGATGTCCTGAAACACCCGCACGAGGTCCACCGTATCGGCGGCAATCTCCCGCTCGAGCGGAGCCTCTTCGCCCTCCATCCGGCGGAAGTTCTTCATCCCCGGATTGGTCCAGGTCGCCTCTTCGATCTGCTGCTTCTGCATCAGCATCTGCGCGGCAGCCTTAAAGCGCTCATGCTCCAGCAGCCGCTCCACCAGCTCGCGCCGCGGGTCTTCCGAGTCCGGCCCGTTCACATCCGACGGATCACGCGGCAGCAGCGTCTTGCTCTTGATATGGATCAGCAGCGACGCCATATAGATGAACTCGCCCGCCGCATCCACGTCCGTCTGCTTCAGGTGGTGCGTATAGTCGAGAAACTGCGCCGTAATCTTCGCAATCGGGATGTCGTAGATGTCGATATTCTGCTTGCGGATCAGGTCCAGCAGCAGATCAAACGGCCCGTCATACACCTGCCCCACCATCACCGAAAACGGCGACTGCGACGCCTCTTCCTTCGCCGCCGTAGGCCGCTTCACCTCAGGTGCAGGAGGAATCGGCTTAGGCTCCAGCGCAAACGGCTCGGCGTGCACCTGTATGGTCTCAGTTCCAGCAGGATCGTTCGTGGCAGGCCGATTGCTTTCGCCTTCGTTGATATCCACATCCACGTTCGTCGGGTTGTCCTTCTGCTCCAAAGCTTTGCTCGCCTCCACTAGTTCATCGGCCCATACTGCCCACGATACGCTGTGATCTCTATCGGCTCAGCCCCCGGCAACTCCAGATAATACTGCGAGCCCGATCTGCTCATCCAAAAGATCAGATTCTCATCCTTATGGGCCTTTTTATACGCCGTCCACGGTGCCTGATATACAACCTGCGGCACGATGAAATCGTGCAGCGTAAGCTCTTTATCCCAACAAAGAAGCGCCAGCAGTTCATAGCTCTTCGGCTTGGCTTCAAAACCCCAGCGACCTTCCAGGTCTTCTCTGGATGTCGTCACATACACACGCTTTTTCTTCCACGTAACGAAGACCCGGTCGGAATCCTGAGTCAGCTTGACCTCAACCGGAACAATACTACTCAGCCAATAGTCACGCACATTTTTCGCTCGCAGATTCGGTTCCTGATCCCACCATACGGTCTGCAAACTCAGATCATGTCCTTCGCGGCTACTCTCGCTTGTAACAAAAGCCCGCTTTACCTGAGATGAAATAGGACGATTACGGCTGAGGCCCGTCACGGAACGCACCTGGTCCATGGTCGCCTCCGCCCGCTTCACCGCCTCCGCAGCTCCCCGCTCAAGAATGGACCACACCTCATCCGGATTCTTCTCAAGCTGCTCTCGCCGTTCGCGGATCGGGTGCAGATGAAGATTGATAGAAGCAGAAGCGATCTCCTTACACTGAACACAGTGGATCTCCGCTGTCTTGCATCTCTCCCGGATCATGTCGTTGACCATCGGCTTGCTGAACAAGGCGTGCATATCGCCCACAGGGCAAATATCCGGATTTCCCGGCTTACTCTGAGGATTCCGCTGCCCACCATTGGTCATGCGGCTCATCTTTTCTAGGACAGAACCGGGCACATCGCTCAATAAAATACTGTTGCCGTAGCTCTTTGACATCTTCCGGCCATCGATACCAGGAAGCTTCGGCGTTGGCGTCAGTAACACCTCTGGCTCCGGAAGGATCAGCCTCGCCGGGTCCGGCTCCTCCGCGAGGGAAGCCGCATCCGTACCCACCAACCGCTTCGGCGAGTAAAGTTGATTGAACCGCCGAGCTACCTCTCGCGTCAGCTCCACGTGAGCTGCTTGGTCCTGACCAACAGGCACAAAGTCAGGCTGATACAGAAGAATATCCGCGGATTGAAGAAGCGGATACCCGAGAAATCCGTAGGTAGCGAGGTCCTTCTCGCGCAGCTGCTCTTGCTGGTCTTTATAGCTAGGAACCCGCTCCAGCAGACTGAGCGGCGTAAACATACTAAGAAGAAGGTGCAGCTCTGCGTGCTGCGGAACATGCGACTGAATGAAGATCGTGCATCGCTTGGGGTCAAGCCCGGCTGACAGAAAGTCCAGTGCGACCTCCTGCACATTCTCCTTCAGCTTCGAGGTATCCGCATAGTCCGTCGTCAGCGCATGATAATCCGCGATAAAAAAGTAGCACTCATACTCATGCTGCAACTGTACCCAGTTGTACAGCGCGCCCATATAGTTGCCGAGATGCAGCCGCCCAGTTGGGCGCATACCGCTCAGCACGCGGGCGCGTGGCGTCGAGGAAGGATTCTGCTGGTTCGATTCAGTCATTTCAGTCAAGAGATCATGATACCGGAGCCGGTCCCTACAGAACCGCCAGCATCTGGTCAAAGATTCCCAGCAGCGGCCCAAAGAACATCAGCACCAGCCGGAAACCGAAGAACATGAACCCAAACAGCAGATAAATGCCCAGGCTATCGAATGTCTTCGCCGCGTTATACGGCAGAAAATGCCGCAAAATCCTGCCTCCATCCAGCCCCGGCAGCGGAAGCAGGTTGAACACAAACAGCAGCAGGTTGATCAGAATCCCAAAATAAAGAAACAGCACGATCGGGAACATCCCCGGCAGCCCATCCGTCGGCAACGGCACCCGCAGCGCGAGCATCTCCGCCGCCTGCAACGACCCAGCCGCCGCAGGCACCGCATGCTTGAAGATCAGCAGCACCACCAGGCACGCCGCAGCCGCAATCAGATGCGCCGCCGGACCCGCCGCATACACCAGCATCTCGTCCCGGTCTGGCCGTCGGAAGTTGTTCGGCGTAATCGGAATCGGCTTACCCCACCCCAGCACCAGCGGACTGCGAAAGATATAGAGCGCCGGCCAGATCAGCGTCCCCAGCAGGTCAAAATGGCGCATCGGGTTCAGTGTCATCCGCCCCAACATCCGCGAAGTGGGGTCACCCATCTTCGACGCTGCCCACGATTGCGCGCAGTCGTGCACCGAGATGGCCAGCACCATCACAACAAACTCAAAGAGAGCAAGAACGACGTTCAGAGACATAAGCCTCTTTGGATGGTAGCAGGGACGCCCGCCCTCACCCCTTCGCCGCCAGCACCGCCTTCGTCAGCGCCGGGACAATCTCGAACAGATCGCCCACCACGCCATAGTCCGCCACCTCGAAGATCGGAGCGTTTTCATCCTTATTGATGGCGATGATGCTTTTAGAACCCTTCATCCCAACCAGATGCTGAATCGCCCCCGAGATTCCCACCGCCAGGTACAGCTTCGGCGACACCGTCTGGCCCGAGCTGCCCACCTGCCGCTCCATCGGCAGCCAGCCGTTGTCGCAGATCGGCCGCGACGCCGCCAGCTCCGCGCCCAGCGCATCCGCCAGCTCCTGCACGATGCCAATGTTGTCCTGCTCCCCGATCCCGCGTCCAACCGACACAATCACCGGAGCCGCACTCAAATCCACCGTCTGCGCCGACTCCCGGAACCGCTCGCCCGCCTTGGCACGAATCTGCCCCGGCTCAAGCTGCACCGCGACCGCCTCAACCGCCGCCGTTCCCGCCTCCACCGTATCCGCCCGAAACGTCCCCGCCTGAATTGACACAAAGCACGGCCCTGCACCCATCTGCCGATAATCCGCATTCAGCTTGCCCTGCAACAGTTGCCGCACAAACACCGGCCCTGCCTGCACCGCAATCACATCCGAGATCAGCACCTGTCCAAACCGCGTCGCCAGCGCCGGAGCAAAGTCCCGAACCTGATACGTATGCGGAAACACCACATACCCCGGCGCAACCTGCTTCACCAACTGCTCGAGCGCCAGTACATACCCATCCGCCGTGTACTCCTGCAACAGCGCATGCTCGACGCCATACACCTTCGCCAGCTTCTTCCCCGCCAGCTCCGCCGTAAGCGCCGCAATCCCCTCACCCACCACCGCAGCCGAGCACTCCACCCCCAGCGCCGCCGCAAGCTGCTGCCCCGCAGTCAGAGCCTCGAAGCTCATCCGATTCCACTGCCCCGCACGTTGCTCCAGAACAACCAACACTCCACTCATAGCACCCTCACATCGAACTTCAGCTTCTCGACCAGCTTCGCCGCAATCTCCGACGGAGCACCCGTCAGCATCTCCGTCTTCCTCTGCTTCTCCGGCAGATACACCCGCTCCAGCGCAATCGCCGGAGCACCCGCCGCAGCCCCAGCCGCCACCGTCTTCGTCTCCTTCGTCTTCGCCTTCTTGATCCCCATCAGCGTCGCGTACCGCAGCCTGTTTCCGCCCGACTGGATCGTCAGCAACGCAGGCAGCGGCATCTCCACATGCTGAAACCACCCGTCTTCAAGCTCGCGTTTTACCTTCAGCCCCGAGCCCGTCACCTCCACCTGCATGATGATCGTCGCGTGCGGAATCCCCAGCAGCTCCGCCAGCACCACCCCCGTCTGCCCCAACCCAAGATCGTCGGACTGCAACCCCGTCAGGATCAAATCCGGAGACTCCGCCTTCACCGCATCCGTCAGCAACCGAGCCACCCCCAACGTATCCCGCGAGCCAAGGTCATCCGCCTCAATATGGATCGCCCGATCCGCACCCTTCGCCAGAGCCTCGCGCAGCGTACTCGTCACCCGCTCCGGCCCGGCGCACAGCACCACCACCTCGCCGCCGTTCTTCTCTTTGAGCTGCAACGCCTCTTCCAGCGCATACGCATCCGGCTCATTGATCGTGTAGTTGAGATCGCCTTCCTCAATCCACCTCCCATCCGAAGCCACACGAATCTGCGCATCCCGCTCCGGCACCTGCTTGATCGCCACCAGTATCTTCATTGCGAAACCAACTCCAAGGCACAACCAAACTGAACACCCATTCAGTCCGATAGCTTAGCGCATGACGAAGACATTTGGCGAGAGCACGACACTTCCCCATCCAGCGTCCTCACAAAAACAGCTAGAATACGACCAAGAGTGGCGCGATGATTCGAGAAGAACGGCGATCCCGGCTAGTTGTACTCATCGTCCTTGCGATGAGTCTTCTGCTTCTGCTGTCACTGGCACACACAGCAACTCACCACGATCTTTCTTCGATAGCCTTCCTTCTCGCACCCATCTTTCTCTTCGGAAGCCTGGACCTCTGCCTCTCCCTGTGGACCTCCGGCACCACCAACGAAGCAACGCTCCATCCATCGCCCGCACGCCCCTCCCTCTTCCAACGCCCACCGCCTGCACTCTCCTAAAAACCTGTTGCGTCAGCTCGGCTAGCGACTCGCGTTGTCGCATGCCCGTGCTCATCGATCAGTTCTTTAGCCCAGCTCTTTAGCCGTCGTGCAGGGGGAGTTCCGTGAACCTGGATTCTTTGATCTGCCTATGCCTCTGGGCATATATAGTCTTTGCTGCCTGCGCCATCTTCATCAAACGTCTTTCCCGAAAGCGACGCGCACGCGGCAAAGCACCTCTCCGTGGCTCCTATCTCAGTACATCCTCGATCGGAAACGCACTCCACCAACTCCAAACCATCACGCAACCGCACGTAAAGTACGCTCTCGCAGAAACACTCGATGAAGAAGCAGCAGAAGAGGACTCTGGAGATCCAGACCATGAAGCCGATCCAAAGATCCACCTACTCCGTCAAGCCGCCAAAATCCGAAGAGGCGAAAAGATCGATCAAATCACGGCCTTGCTGACAAAACACAAAGAGCCATCATGACTACGCTCATCGCTCTGAAGAAGATTCAGCCACCGCCACCGGCAAAGCCCGCGCCGTCAACTGCGCAATATCCAGCAACTGCGGTGGAGCCTCACTCACCGCCGCCAGCGCATCGCGGAACATCGTATTGCAGAACGGACACGCCGTCCCTACCGTCTTCGCGCCGGTCGCCGCCAGCTCCGTCGCCCTCACATGGCTCACGCGCTCGCCCGACTCCTCGCCAAGAAACGCCAGCCCGCCGCCCGCACCACAGCAGAAGCTCTGCTCATGCGACCGCGGAGCCTCCACCAGCTCTCCCGCCAGCGACACCACCGCTCGCGGCTCCTCATACACATCCTGATACCGCCCCAGGTAGCACGGGTCGTGATACACAATCGAGTCCCCGCCAGCCTGCTTCGGCAGCCGATCCGTATACCGCGCCATAAACTCCGAGTGATGCTCAATCTCCGGCGCCACCCCATACTCGCGCCAGTCATTCGCAATCGTCCGCACGCAATGCGGGCAGATCGTTACAATCTTCTGGACCTTTGCATCGGCAAAGCTCTTCAGGCCGTATTCCGCCAACGTCTGGAACACCAGATCATTCCCCAGCCGACGCGCCGGATCACCCGTACACTTCTCCTTCTTCAGCACTCCAAAGCTCGTCCCAAGAAAGTTCATCACCCGCGCAAAGTCCGCAATAATCTCGCGTCCCTTCGGATCGTACCCACCCATGCACCCCAGCCACAGGCAGTACTCCTGCGTCCCATCGAAGATCGGAAAACCCTGCTTGGTTACAAATTTGTCGCGCTCCATCGCGCTCAACCCCAGCGCGTTGCCGTTCTTCTCCAGCGCGAGGAACAGCTTCGTCCCATACGTGTCCTCCCACGCTCCCGTATTCGTCGCCCCGCGCCGCAACCCGATGATGATCGGCACATGCTGAATCCCCACCGGACACTGATACTCACAGCTTCCGCAGGTCGTGCACTCGAACGCGGCCTCCATACTCATCGTCGTCCCAAAGCTCGTATCCGGCCTCTGCTCCGCCAGCAACGCCACATCACTCTGCGGTCCCAGCTCATTCAGATACCCGCGCATCCCCAGAATGATCTCCTTCGGGTTCAGAACCTTCCCCGTCGTCGACGCCGGACAGTGCTCCGTGCATCTCCCACACTCCACGCAGCTATAAGCTTGTAACGAGATCAGTTGCGTAATATCCTTCCCCGCAACCAGCCCAAAATCCTCATCCCCACTCAACGGAGGAATCTTCGAGAACCCATCCCGCTTCAAAAAAACCGTCAGCGGACTCAGCACCAGATGCAGATGCTTCGTATGCGGAATCAGCGGCAGAAACACCAGCAGCGCCAGCGTATGCGTCCACCACAACACCCTCACCGCAACCCCGCCATCCGCCACGAAAAACGCGCCCAGATAGCTCACCATCAACAGAAAAATCAGGAACGCAATAAACCCCGACTCATACGAAACCTTCTTCCCCAGCCACACCGGTCTTACGAAGAACCGCCGCACGAACAGCCCCGCAATCGACACCGCCACCAGCGCCGCCCACACCGCCGCAAACAAAAAGTAGAACGTCCCAACCAAACTCCCCGGCCGCAAAAATCCAAACCCGATCCCCACCGCAAAATGATTCAGGCTCACCAGCGCGAAGGCCAGAAATCCCCAGAACACAAACGCATGCGCCAACCCCGGAGCAGGCCTCTGCCGGATCACCTTCGCCTGGCACAACACCTCCCAGACGAAATCCCACACACGCCGCCCAAGCGGATGCAGCGAAAAATCCGCATCCTTCTTCGATCGAAAGATGTTGCGAAGGATCGGTCCGAAGCGCCAGAAGAAAAGCCCTGCCGATGCGGCAATCGCCAGCAACAGCAGGGCTTTTTCAATCACAGAAAAAGGAAGCGGTTCGGCAAAGCTGGCCGAGAGCAGCAGCAACCCCGGCAATGGCCTTCCACATGACAGCGACGCGAGAACCATCCGAACCCATCCGCAGGTGACGCCTGACAACGCATCACTCGCTCAGCAAGATGCACTCCCGCGGACAGCCCGAACCAATCAGCCGATTAGTAGCTGATGAACTCGTTCAATCCACGGCGCAGACGGACGCCCGTAATGCCGAACACCAACGCTGCTGTAGCCGTAATGCAGTTCCAGTAAAACACCGGATGCATCCATCCCGGCGAGTACGTCAGATCCTGCCCCGACCAAAGCGTCAGCAGCGCCGACACAATGACGCACTGGAAGCAAAGCACCAGAAATAGCTGTCCGCGACGCCGGCGCTTGTCCAACAGCTCGACCTCTTCCGGGGTCAGGTTCCGTTCTTCGATAGGCAGCAACAAATTAGCCATTGGTGTGTACTCGTCTCCTGCAGGTTTGGTTCGGGATCGATGCCGCTGCCGGTCAAACTCACCAGCCGCGTAACCCTATTAAATCACAGCATCTCCAACACGGCATCCCGACACAGACCACAGGCCACAAACAACGTCCGTCCGCAACGCGAGAAGCATAACTGAATACCCATTCATCCGTAAAGCAACCGCCGGGAAATTCACAGAACCTCTGCGCAAACTCTCCCGGCCGTCTCTTATTCAATCTGCCTAAAAACAGCCTTCGGTCGTTGCTCCTTTTACGCCGTCATCCTGAACGCAGTGAAGGACCCCTGTATTTTGTCCTTGCCTGTTCCATCACAGGACGATTTGCCGAAACCTTACCGAAGTTTTTAGACAGTTTCTTCCCAGCGGCCTCTAAATAAACGCTACCGACTGAATCCCCGTCACATCAAACCGCTTCCGGCACCGGATATTCTTGCATCCCATCGGGTCATCCCGCCGCACCATATAACTCTGCGCCTTGGCGAACCGGGCCCGGTCCCGCTCATCCGCTCCACGCGGAAGCTGCACCTTCTTCCGGCGCACAATCCATTCAATCTGGTACTCACCCGGCTGTCCGCAGTGCGGACACGTCATCGTGTGGGTTCGTTGTTCCTGCCTCTCATCGAAAAAGTCCCGCTCTTCCATCCACTCACCTCGTTCATTCGCCGGTCCACCAGCAACCTGCACTCGTTTACAACGATACGCTTCAACCCGCATCTATTGCATAATCACGAGGCAGCCAAAGCTGCGAAGGAAGCGTTATGAGCAAGTCGAAAAAATCAACCTTTTCCGTCGTCAAGGCCGTCAAAGCCAATGCACGCGAACGTCTCGGCTCACCACCGCCCGAACGCGTGCTGCCCGACCCCAAGCAGAAGCAGGCCGCCAAGCCGAAACACAAACAAACCCTGGCCGACCTGCTCAACAACCCGGAATCCTGACCTAGTTTCAAATCCAGGAGAACAGCCCATGAAAATCCTCCCCCTCATCGCGCTCACCCTCGGCACAGCCTCCATCGCAGCCTCACCCCTGTGCGCCCAGACCATCCAGGTCAACAAAGAGAACCGCACCATCGCCGTCACCGCAACCGATAAGGTCATCCTCCAGGCCGACATCGCCACCGTCCACATCGGCTTCATCGCCTACGGCCCCGACAGCGACACCGCCTATGCCAGCGGCTCTCGCCTCTCGAACGCCATCTACCAGGCCGTCCTCGCCACCGGCATCGCCAAGGACGCCATCGAGAGCGAAAACCAGAACGTCTCCCCCGTGCAGGAGTATCAGATCGACAAGCTCACCCCCGAACAGAAGGCCCAGCGCCAGTTCCAGGTCTCCCAAAGCTGGACCGTCCGGACTGGAGCCGCAGACGTTTCGAAGATTCTAGACGTAGCCGTCAAAGCCGGAGCCAACCAAAGCGGCCAGATCGACTGGAGCCTCAAGGATCAGAACGCCGCCGAGGCCGAAGCCGCCGCCAAAGCCCTCCAGCGCGCCCGCAGCGTAGCCGACCAGATGGCCCGCGGCCTCAACACCAAACTCGGCGAGCTCGTCTACGCCAGCAACGAAGTCGAATCCGAGCCCATCCGCCCCATCATACGCAAGATGCCCATGGGCGCCGCCATCCAGGCGGACCAGGTAGCCCCCCTCGCCATCAATCCCCGTCAGATAGAAAAAACCGCCACCGTCCAAGCCATCTTCGCCATCGAATAGCATTGTATATGTCCAACATATACAATGGTGGCTGCGATGACGTTCGATAAAGTCACTGGTTTCGATTGGGACGACGCCAATCGGCGAAAAAACGAGAAGCACAGCGTGACACAATCGGAGGCGGAGCAGGTGTTCATGAACGTTCCGTTGGTCGTAGTCGAAGACGACCAGCACTCCATGTCCGAAGCTCGTTTTCATGCACTTGGCTTAAGTGATGCGAGGCGCCGTCTCCACGTCACCTTTACGTTACGTCACCGGGGCGAAAAGATACGTCCCATCTCAATCAGGCCGATGAGCCGAAAGGAGCGGTCGATCTATGAAGAGTTCTGCAAAAAAACACATGCTGCCAACTCCTAAGTTCGTCTCGGAGTCCGAAGAGCGAGCCTTCTGGGAAGACAAGCAGAACGACAGCACCCAATACGTCGACTGGACCAAAGCCTCTCTGGTGCGTCTCCCGTACCTGCAACCATCGACGAAGACGATCTCCCTGCGGCTTCCTGAGAGCCTGCTGGACGATATCCGCGTCCAGGCCAACCGCCTCGACGTACCCTATCAATCCCTGATGAAGCTCTGGCTTGCCGAAAAAGCCGGGAAACGCGCCTTCCGTTCTTCGAAGTAGTACTGAGCCCACCATGCCCAACCAATCCTATCGCGACCTGAAGCCCACCCCCGAAGCCGAAGCCACCTACCGCCGCTGGCTCTCGCACCTCAACGACGACCTCACCCGCCACACCTCGCCCGAACGCCGCTCCGAGATCGTCCGCGACGAGCTCTTCCAGATCTTCCTAGGCCGACCCCACGGCGGCAAGATCAACGCCACCCTCACCAGCGAGCTCGCCACCAGCGTCCTCGCCGAGTCCTTCGACCCCCGCAACATCACCCTCGAGCCCGAGTACTACGGCGACGTCGACCCCGACCGCTACGCCGAGCGCAAACCCCTCATCTACCTCTGGCAGATGTTCGACAAGTCGCCCCTCGGCCTCAACCACTGGCTCGGCTTCCGCCTCCGCTGCATGCTCGGCAAACACATCTTCAAACACCTCGGCAAAGGCGTGAAGATCTTCCACAACGTCGAGTTCACCTTCGGCTACAACCTCACCATCGAAGACAACTGCACCATCCACCGCAATGTCCTGCTCGACGACCGCGGCGAGATCATCCTCCACGCAGGCACCAGCATCTCCGACTACGCCAACATCTACAGCCATACCCACGACATCAACCATCAGGCCGACGTCACCAACAAAGTCACCGAACTCGGCCCCCGCGCCCGCGTCACCTACCACGCCACCGTCCTCGCCGGAGCCAGCATCGGCGAAGACGCCATGCTCGGCGCCATGGGCCTCGCCACCCGGCCCGTCCCCGACTCCTCCGTCTCCGTCGGCATCCCCGCCCAGGTAAAACGACAGAAGGACAGGCCCAGCTAGCAGTCAGCTTGTACATCGCATCCTTGTCGTGCACGAAGAGGTCACCATGCCGCCCAGTCACACGCCGCTTCACTGGATCAACCTCGGCATTCACATCACCTTCGGCACGGCCGCGCTCGGACTCGGGCTCGTAGCGATATGCAGTCAAAAAGGTGGCCGCCTTCACACCCGTTCTGGCAGGCTCTTTCTCTATGCCTATCTGGTCGTGATCGTAACCGCGGCCATAGGACTTCTCGTATTCGACTTCCGATCATTCCTCGCCGTCGTCACTCTGCTCAGCTTCTACGATGTCTTCGCCGGGTATAGAGCGCTCCAGCTTCGTGGAAACCGTCCCGAGCTGCAAGATCTCCTCGCAAGCATCCTGGGACTGCTCACCCCCTTCCTGTTCATCCTCATCATGCGTTACCTGCATCAGCCATGGTCTCCAGTCCTCACCTGGTCAATCCTCGGAAGCCTCGCCACGATCAGCGGGTACGATCTGCTGCGAAACATCCTCCCTTCCGCATGGCTGAAACGCACCTGGGTACAGGAACATCTCGTCAAGATGATGAGCGCCTATATAGCAATCACCTCCGCCTTCGCCGGTACAGTCTTCGCCCGATACATGCCATGGTCGGCAATCGTCCCCTCGATCCTGGGAACCGCCGTAAGCTGCGGATTCCTTATAGCCGGCCCGCGAGCCTGGAAGCGTGGCAGGCAGAGAGTTCTCGTTCCATAAAAAGTCTCCATCGGTCCCAGCGAAAACCAACCCTAACCCGCACCGCCGTATACTGAACTCTCACGGGAGACGCCCTACCGAGCCGTCTCAACCCGGCGCGCATCCAATGGCAAGCTGAAAGGTCCCGATGGCAGCTTCCGTCTCGTACATCCCGGCATCCAGCTCCGCCACCGTCCTCGAACCCGAGGCTCCCGGCCGCCTGCGCGACAGCCACGGCCGAGCCATCACCGACCTCCGCGTCTCCGTCACCGACCGCTGCAACTACAAGTGCGTCTACTGCCGCACCGGCAACGAGGGCGCCCAGTTCACCGAGCTCCCCATCGCCGACTACCTCCGCATGGTCCGCATCTTCGTCTCCCTCGGCATCGAAAAGATCCGCCTCACCGGCGGCGAACCCCTCCTCCGCTCCGGCCTCGTCGAGATGATCGAAGAGCTAGCCCGCATGCGCACCGCATACTCCGCAGACGGCACCCCCACCGAAGCCGGAGAGCCTTTAGACATCGCCCTCACCACCAACGGCCACCTCCTCGCCGACCTCGCCGCGCCCCTCAAAGCCGCAGGACTCGATCGCGTCACCGTCAGCATGGACGCCGTCGATCCCGCCACCTTCAGCGCTATCACTCGCGTCCCCCGCAGCTTCGATAAGGTCCTCGCCGGAGTCCGCACAGCCCAGGCCGCCGGACTCGGCCCCGTCAAGGTCAACTGCGTCCTCCTCCGCGGCTTCAACGACAACCAGATCGAAGCCTTCGCCGAACTCTCCCGCCGCGAACGCGTCATCGTCCGCTTCATCGAGTGGATGCCCCTGGAAGAGCCTTCAGCCGGACCGGACGCCCGAAGCTGGAAGCCCGAAACCGTCGTCCCCATGGACGAGATCGTCGCTCGCCTCAACGACTACCGCCCTCTGGTCCCACTCGCTCCAAACGCCGCCAGCGAGACCGCCCGCCGCTTCACCTTCGACGATGGGCTCGGCGAGATCGGCATCATCGCCCCCGTCTCAAACCCCTTTTGTGGCCACTGTAGCCGCGTCCGCCTCACCTCAGACGGCAAGATCCGCACCTGCCTCTTCTCCCAGAGCGATCACGACCTCGCCGGCAAAATGCTCCGTGGAGCCACCGATGCGGACCTCGCTCATTACGTCCGTACTATTGTCTATCGGAAGGAAGCCCGTCATCATATCGGAGAGCCCGGCTTTCAAAAACCATCCCGTAACATGGTTCATATCGGCGGCTAAAGCAGACACCCGCCCGCGATTGAATGAGAATTCACTTGCAATCCTTCCGTATTTCCGTAGAGTCATACTTTAAAGTCGTATTTTTCTGCCTCAATTTCATTTTCTGCCTCAACCGAAATAGCGCCGGACTCAGAATCGCATCGACAGAACGATCGTCCAGGACTCTGCTCAACCATTCAGCATCGGTAGTCATGGTTGATGATCATTATTCCGATAAGGTGCTAGAAGGCCGACGTGAGAGAGAAACGACAGTTCGAAGTCATCGAAAGCCGTCAGATGGATCATCTGCGCGTCTTTCACGATGTAGCACGTGCGCTCACCTCCTCCCTTGAAGTCGAAGAGATCCTCAGTGCCATCATGCACAAGATGGCGCAGTTCTTCGGCCCCGAGCGATGGTCTCTCCTCATGGTCGACGAGCGCAACCAGGAGCTCTACTATGCCATCGCCGTCGGCGAAAATGCAGACAGCCTCAAGGGCCTGCGCGTCCCCCTCGGAGAGGGTGTCGCCGGCTGGGTCGCCTCCACCGGCAACCCGCTCGTCGTCCCCGACGTCTCGCTCGACCCGCACTGGTCCGCCTACGCGAAACGTCACCCCGACCTGAACATCCACTCCATCGCCTGTCTCCCCGTCCGTGCAGAGAACCGGACCCTCGGCGTCATCCAGCTCCTCAACAGCAAGCTCGACCTGCTCTCCGAGTACTCCATCTCCTTCCTACGCATCCTCTGCGACTACGCCGCCATCGCCATCCGCAACGCCCGCTCCATGAAGATGATTCAGGAGCTCAGCATCACCGACGACTGTACCGGCCTCTTCAACGCGCGCCACCTCTACGAGATGCTGGACCAGCAGATCCTCGGCTCCGTCCACACGCGCAAAACTCAGTTCAGCCTCATCTTTCTCGATCTCGACCACTTCAAGCTGGTCAACGACACCCACGGCCACCAGCGCGGCACCCGTCTGCTCGCCGAGATCGGCAGCCTCCTCAAACGCTGCCTTGGCCCGTCCAACTACGCCTTTCGCTACGGTGGTGACGAGTTCGTCGCCCTCCTGCCGAACCTCGGCAAGCAGGCCGCCACCACCCTCACCATCGGCGTCTGCGAGCAGCTACGCAAGGCCCGCTTCCTCGAAGGAGACGGCCTTTCGCTCAACATCTGCGCCAGCTTTGGGCTCGCCACCTTCCCCGAAGATGGCACCACCGTCCACGACATCCTCCGCACTGCGGACATGATGATGTACGAGGCCAAGATCTCCCGCAACAACGTAGCCGTCGCCGGCCAGGGCCTCGTCATGGACACCCCCACCCCCGCCGAGCTCCGCAGCGAGATCCGCCTCACCGAAAAGCGCCGCGTCAACATCAGCGGCATAAATTAGTTCACCCGGCCCACCCTCACCACCAAACTGTCATCCTGAGCGAAGGCGCGCACTTTGCGCCGTAGTCGAAGGACCTGCGGTTGTTCTTGCCCTTGCCTGTTCTTCTCCCAATCCTCAACAAAAACCGTCACCCAAACGAAAATCCACCGCCTACCCCGGCCCGCGCCGCTCCAGCGTCACCGGCTTCTTCGGCTCAGGCTTCAACGCATCGCGATTCTCCGGCGACGTCGGATGCACCCCGAAGTCCCACACCCCCAGGTTCACCTCGTTCGGCGAGAGCACCTCCATCAGCGCATACTCCCCAAAACCCAGCGGCTCTCGCGGAGTCAGCTTCATCCAGTGCCCCCCCGGCAACATCTCCGCCGTCGCTTCGACGACATCCTCCTGCACATGCACATCGCCCAGCCGGTTGAGATGAAAGCTAGCCACAATCCGCGCATCCCGCCGCACATCCAGCCGCACAATCACATACAAGTTGCCCGCCGAATCCACCGGTTTGTTCCCCATCGCCGCCGATGCGCCATGCGTATCCACCGTCAGCGGCGTGCTCCCCGTCGACGCATTCGCATCGTCCCCGATCCGCAGATAAAACACCGGCTGGTTCACATGCAACTGCACCGCCGACGCCTCGCCCCGAAGCTGCGCAATCTGGTGCGAGCTCGACAGCGGGTTCACCAGCGTCCGCACCACACTATGCGACGTCGTCTGGTTCAAATCCCCGGCGGACTGCCCCAGCGGCACCAACTCCGGCGTCCCGCGAAAGGTATCGAACGCCACCACACTATCCTGCTCCGGCAACCGCAGGTCCGGAGCCACCTCCGGCGTCAGCGACCGCCGCGCCTCCTCTTCCTTCGCAAGCTCCGGGTCGATCACCGGCGCAGGCGTCGGTCCCGGCGCAGCCCCATCTGCACTCCCCGCCGCCGGATGCTGCTGCTCCCACCGATGCGTCGCGTCGAAGTCCACCAGCGCCACCGGAATCTCCTCCTCAGCGCCACCACGCTCCGCACTGATAAAGAGCACCCGATCCATCTGGATCCGGTAACTCATCACAATCTGGTAGCTGCCATCCTTCAGATACAGCCGCGTCCGATGCTGGATCACCGTCGAAGCAACCTGCGACATCGGCACAGCCAACGCAGATGACGACCCCCAACCTACTACCGCGCCCAAAATCACACGGCAAATATGCCGCCCGCCAATCAACCTTCTCCGCCGCTGCCTCATCGTATCCATCAGTTCCCGTGTCCAGATTAGACCCAATATCCCGGTCTGCGTCTTTGGCTTCGCCGCACGAGTGTGCTAAACCATTAATAGGGCATACTATCCGCTCTCTCTCTTTTTCCATGCAAAATCTCCTCCAGCCCGGTCCGAACTTCATCCGGCAGCCTCTCAGGCTCCGTTGGATCGCCATGCTGGGCGTGCTCCTTCTTATCGTGATGAGCACCGTGCAGGTCTGCCACACGCACGATCCGCTGCTGCAACAGTCGAATCTGCACCACGGCACTCCCCGCCCGAATCAAAATCAAAGCCCCACCCCCACCCCGGACCATTGCCCCCTGTGTATGGCCTTGCACGCCGCCATGCCAGCCACCGCGCAAAGCGCCCCGGAGCCCGTCCTGCTCGTACAGACGCTCAACTCCCCTGCCGCCGACGCCCGGCGCATCGTCCCCTGGCACTTCCATCTCGCCATCCGCCCTCCACCTGTCGACGCTCCCCGCGCGTAGTCCCCGCAGGTTTCAGAAGGCTGTTCCCTTCACATCGACCCGTCCCGCCTGCCCACGCCGTGTACCGCACGCACCCCTGCCCCTTCAGCATGATGCTCCCGCAAGGAGCTCGACAGGAATCCGCCGATGTCCTCATTCAGACTCTCTCCCCTCTTTCTCTTCTTCGCCACAGCCCTCCTGGTCGTAACCGGAGCCATGGCCCAGGGCACCGCCGGCAGCGTCTCCGGCACCGTCACCGACCCCACCGGAGCCATCGTTCCCGGAGCCGCCGTCCAGATCCTCAACTCCGCCAGCGGCTACACCCGCACCACCAAGACCGACGCCGGCGGTTCCTACCGCTTCTTCAACGTCCCCTTCAATCCCTACCGCATCACCGTCATCGAGTCCGGCTTCCAGCCCGCTACCGTCTCCATCGACGTCAACTCCACCGTCCCCGTCGCCTCCACCGTCAAGCTCTCCCTCGCCGGCAGCGATACCACCGTCAGCGTCGTCGATACCGGCTCCGACCTCGTCGAGAACGACTCCTCCTTCCACACCGACATCGACCGCTCCACCATCGACAAGCTCCCCCTCGAGAGCGCATCCTCCTCGCTCAGCTCGCTCGTCACCCTCTCCTCCCCTGGCGTCGCCGCCGACTCCAACGGCCTCTTCCACGGCCTCGGCGACCACGCCGAAAACTCCTTCTCCGTCGATGGGCAGCCCATCACCGACCAGCAGAGCAAAGTCTTCTCCAACCAGCTCCCCTCCGACGCCGTCCAGTCCCTCGAAGTCATCGACGGAGCCCCGCCAGCCGAGTACGGCGATAAGACCAGCCTCGTCATCAAGGTCACCACCCGCTCCGGACAAGGCGTCACCACCCCCACCGGCAGCCTCAACTTCTCCTACGGCACCTTCGGCTCAGTCAACGCAGGCGGAGAAGTCTCCTACGGCGGCGACAAATGGGGCAACTTCATCTCCGTCAGCGGCCTCAACACCGGACGCTTCCTCGACCCCAGCGAGTTCCAGGTCTTCCACGACAAAGGCAACGAGCTCAACTTCTTCGACCGCGTCGACTACCAGTTCGACCCCAGCAACTCCGTCCACACCAACTTTCAGTACACCCGCTCCTGGTTCCAGACCCCCAACTCCTTCGACCAGCTCAACACCGGCCTGACAAACCCAGACGGCAGCCTCCTGGGACAAACCGACCAGCGCTCCAAGATCGAAACCTTCGACATCGCCCCCACCTACACCCGCGTCATCAACAACTACGCCGTCTTCAACTTCGGCCCCTACATCCGCCGCGACGCCTTCAACTACTACCCCAGCAACAACCCCCTCGCCGACCTCGGCCCCATCCAGCAGGAGACCGTCGCCCAGCAGCGCTCCCTCACCAACGCCGGCGTCCACACCGACGTCTCCTACGTCCGCGGCATCCACAACATCAAGATCGGTGCCAACTACGGCCAGACCTTCATCCGCGAGAACGACCAGATCGGCCTCGTCGACGCAACTCTAAACTCCCCCTGCGTAGACGCCACCGGCGCACCCATCGCCGGAGCCTGCCCCTCCGGCGCAACCCCGAACCCCGCCTTCAATCCCGTCCTGCTCCCCTACGACCTCACCCGCGGAGGCTCCGTCTACGGCTACCACGGTCAGGCCGACATCAAACAGATCGCCTTCTACGGTCAGGACCAGATCACCGTCGGCCACTGGCTCTTCAACGTCGGCCTCCGCGGCGACTTCTACAACGGCCTCTCCATCCAGCGTCAGGCCGAACCCCGCGTCGGCCTCTCCTACTCCATCAAGAAGACCGGCACCGTCCTCCGCGCCTCCTACGCCCGCAGCCAGGAGACCCCCTTCAACGAGAACCTCGTCCTCTCCACCAACGGCTGCTACAACCCCGTCATCCAGGGCATCTTCGAAACCCTCGGCTCCTGCCAGCCCGCCCCCTTCAACCCCGGCTTCCGCAACGAGTTCCACGCCGGCCTCCAGCAGGCCTTCGGCAAACACCTCGTCTTCAGCGGCGAGTACATCTGGAAGTACACCCACAACGCCTACGACTTCAGCGTCCTCGGTGCCACCCCCATCACCTTCCCCATCGAGTGGCATAACTCCAAGATCCCCGGCTTCGCCCTCCGCGTCAGCGTCCCCGAAACCCACGGCGTCAGCGGCTTCGTCGTCATGTCTTCGGTCGCCGCCCGCTTCTTCAACCCGCAGATCGGCGGCGTAGGAGCCACCCCCGGCATCGCCGGCTCCACCTACCCCTTCCGCATCGACCACGACGAGCGCTACAACCAGACCTCGCACCTCCAGTACAACCTGCCCTTCCGCAAATCCATGTGGTTCGGCTTCAACTGGCGCTACGACAGCGGCCTCGTCGCCGGCTCCGCCCCCTGCTACAACCTCACCGGCCTCAACAGCCTCTGCACCCCCAACTCCATCACCCTCCCCAACGGCCAACCCGGCATCAACCTCAGCGGCCTCACCGCCGACGAGCAGTTCCAGGCCGGCCTCACCTGCAACGGAGTCGCCGCCACCCCCACCTCCGGCTTCACCTCCTGCGCCGCCACCCAGCTCACCTCGAAGCTCGTCAACATCCCCGCACCCAACACCGAGGACGACGACAAGAACCCACCCCGCATCGCCCCCCGTAGCCTCTTCGATATGGCCCTCGGCGACGACAACCTCTTCCACACCGACAAGCACAAGATCGGCCTGCGCCTCACCGCCGTCAACGTAGCCAACAAGTACGCCCTCTACAATTTCCTCTCCACCTTCTCCGGAACCCACTACGTAACCCCCCGCACCGTAACCGGCGAAATCAGCTACAACTTCTAACCCAAATAAAACCCCATCCTTCGCAGTCTCATCGCGAAGGATGGGATCGCCTGTCTCCCCTCAAATAAGAACTGTCATCCTGAGCGAAGTGCGAAGCACGCAGTCGAAGGACCTGCGGTTGCTCTTGCTGTTGCCGTTGCCTGTTCTTCCTTACCCTCCCCAAAAACTCTTACCCAACCAAAGCACACCATCCCGCAGCAAAACCAAACATTCTTACCCATCCATTAACAATAATGAATTATTATTATCTAAAGAACTTGCGCACACCATCCTGACACGTCCCCAAGACAAAAAGGAACACACCATCACCCGCCTCCACCAACACGCCGACATCGCCGGAGCCACCGCCTCCGCCATCTGCCTCGTTCACTGCCTCCTGACGCCCGTCGCCATCAGCCTCTTCCCCAACATCCTCCCCTACCTCCCCGGAGACACCGCCACCCATCGCCTCCTCGCCATCGGCGTCGTCCTCTTCGGCCTCATCGGATTCCTCCCCGGCTACCGCATCCACCGCCGTAAGCCGCTGCTCGCGCTCATCGCCGCAGGCATTGCCCTCATCCTCATCGTCGCCTGGACCGGCAACAGCCTCAACCGCACCGCCGAGCTCCTCCTCAGCGTCACCGGCTCGTTCCTGCTCGTCACCGCACACCTGCTCAACCGCAGCTTCTGCCACCAGTGCCGCACCTGCACCACCACCTGCGCCACCACTCATATCGGGTAGACACGCAAACAAATGGGCGTCTGCCAACCCGCGCAGACGCCCATTCGCTCAACTCAGATAAAAACTTACTTCCTCTTCCAGCGAACCCCATCCTTGCTGTCTTCCAGCACAATCCCCTTCTCCAGCAGCTCATTCCGGATCGCATCCGCGCGGCCAAAGTTCCGCGTCTTCTTCGCCTGCGTCCGCTCCGCCACCAACGCATCGATATCTGCGTCGCTGAACGCCAGCGTAGCCACCAGCGAAGGATCAGCCTCACCCAGCCTGCCCTCAGACTCCGCCCACGTCAACGCACTCCGCGTAATCTCAGCATCGCGATCCTCGAGCACCGCAAACACGCCATCGAACAGCGCCAGCACCGCAAGAATCTCCGGAACATTCCCCGCCCGCAGCGTCCCTGCATCGGCAGCCGAGTTCGCCGCCCGCACCAGGTCAAAGATCGGCGCCCGAGCCTCCGCCGTATTCAAATCATTCGCCAAAGCCGCCGTATACGCCACCGAAGCCTTCGCCGTCGCCGCCGACAGCTCTGCATCCAGCCCCTCCGCAAAACCGCCCTTCACCATCCGCTGATGAAACGTCCGCAGCCGATCCACCGCATTCGTCGACTCCGTCAACCCATCGAACGTAAAGTTCATCTGGTTGCAATAAGGCACTGAGATCAACAAAAACCGTATCGCCGAAGCCCGATATCCCTTCAGCAGCAGGTCGCGCAGCGTATAAAAGTTCCCCTCCGACTTCGACATCTTCTTCCCCTCGACCAGCAGGAAGCGCACATGCATCCAGTGCCGCGCAAACGTCTCGCCCGTCGCACTCTCCGACTGCGCAATCTCATTCTCATGATGCGGAAACATCAGATCCTCGCCCCCCGCATGCAGGTCGAAGCTCTTCCCCAAAAACTTCATCGCCATCGCCGAGCACTCGATATGCCAGCCCGGCCGTCCCGGCCCTAGCCGCGTATCCCAGCTCGGCTCCGCGCCCTTTACCGCCTTCCACAGCGCAAAGTCCCGCGCCGCATCCTTCTCATACTCATCGACATCGACGCGCGCCCCATCCTCGATGTGGTCCAGGTCCTTCTTCGACAACTTCCCGTACTCCGGAAACCGGCTCAGCCGGAAGTACCAGCTCCCATCCTCCGTCTGGTACGCGATATCCTTCGCCGCCAGCGTCTCGATCAGCGACACCATCTCCGGAATCGCCTCCGTCGCATGAGCGATATGCTCCGGCCGTTCCACCCCAAGCGCATCCATATCTTCAAAGAACGCCCGCTCGTACTTGGCCGTATACTCCGCAATCGGCATCCCCACCGCCGCCGCATTTCGGATGATCTTGTCGTCCACATCCGTCACGTTCATCACATGATCAACCGCCACCCCCTGCTGCCGCAGAAACCGCCGCAGCACGTCGACATGCAGGAACGTACGAAAGTTCCCAATATGCCCGTAGTCATACACCGTAGGACCACACGCATACATCCGCAGCGCCGGCCCACCGACAGGTTGAAGCGTCTCAATCGTTCCGCTAAGTGTGTTGAAGAGTTCCAAAGCCACGCGCAATCGTACCCTGCTGCCGGGCGCTTGCGCCTGCAGTCTGCTTTCTCCAATAAATGCCACCCTTGATTTTACAGGCTACAAGGCACCAACCGCTCTAAGCCCCCAAAACGGAAGTGGATCAATTTGAAATTTCACCACAATAATGAAATCCCTATGTGCTTGTCGTTTGTGGCTTTGAGAATAATGGCACATAGAAACCACACTGCCGCAGATCCAAAAAGCCACCACCACGAGGTCAGGCCAAGAGATGCCTTACTTCTCAGTGCGCGAATCCATCTCGGGTAGATGACAATTAGCGCAAACATGCAGAGCAAGGGAATCAATGGGATGGAAGCACGAATCATTTCTACGATGCTTTCATGCTTCTAACAGCCCGACAAGCTCTTCGGCTGTCCAAACATGATGCCGGGTGCCCCATCCTTCGCAGCCTCATCGCGAAGGGTGGGATGCACACCTCTACCCCAACCGCATCTGCGGCAAAGCCCCCATCCCTTCATCCGCAAACTCCACCGCCAAAAACCGTGGCCAGGCCGCCGCCGCAATCATCGCCGCATTATCCGTAGACAACGCCAGCGAAGGAAACGCCACCGGCAACCCCCTCCGCTCACCCTCCGCCAGAAACCGCCGCCGCAGCTCCCCATTCGCCGCCACGCCCCCCGACACCACAATCCCCCGCGCACCAAACGCCTCCGCCGCCCCAAACGCCTGCCGCAGCAGATTCCCCACCACCGCCCCCTGAAAAGAAGCAATCAGGTCCAGCGTCCGTCCATCGCAAAGCCCCGCCGCATCCGCAACCGTAGGCTTCGCCACCCCCGCCAAAGCCTCTCGTCGAACCGAGATCGCTTCCCGCATCCCCTGCGTCTCCACATACCGCAGCACCGCCGTCTTGATCCCACTAAACGAAAAGTCGAACCTCGCCAGCTCCTCGAAAGAACGCCCACCCTTCTCCGCACGCGTCTTAATCTGTCCAAACTTAAACTCCACCGCCTTAGGATTCCCCAACCCAGCCAGCCCATCGATCCAAGGCCCCCCCGGATACCCCAGCCCCAGCAGCTTCGCCACCTTATCGAACGCCTCGCCCGCCGCATCATCCACCGTCTTGCCAACGTTTTGGTATCGCCAGCTCGCATCCACCTGCTTCGCCAAATACAAATGCGTGTGCCCCCCCGAAACCACCAGCGCCAGCAGCGGCATCTCCATCGCCTCCTCCGCCCTCGCCCTCGCCTCCATCAGCACCGCATGGATATGCCCCTCCAGATGATTCACCCCAATCAGCGGCTTCCCCACCCCATACGCCAACGCCTTCGCATACGTAATCCCCACCAGCAGCGCTCCCGCCAGCCCCGGACCCTCCGTCACCGCAACCGCATCCAGCTCCGCAAACGACACCCCGGCCCGAGCCATAGCCTCTCGCACAATCACCACAATGTTCCGCAGATGCTCCCGGCTCGCCAGCTCTGGAACCACGCCCCCATAGTTCGCATGCAGCTCCATCTGCGACGCCACCACATTCGACAGCGCCTCGCCACCACGCCGCACCACCGCCGCCGCCGTCTCATCGCACGAGCTCTCAATCCCCAATATCAGCCCGGTACCGCCCTCATTGCCCATCCCTCCATCATAGGAGATGCGCACACAGCTCTTCCCTCCCATCCGCAACTCCTTGCACAGTTGCATCCATAAACCACAAGCCGCAAGATAGATCGAACAGGTTCGAAGCCTGAACCCCGTGTCTTCTTCCCCGCTGAGCCGTATCCGGCAGAGGAATGGGTGATCTCTCTTTTACGAGCACACATGACGCGACTCTCCTCCGCACTCCTCTTCGTCACCATGCTGGCCGCACCCTGCGCCACCCTCGCCGCACAAGCCACATCCGCACAAACTCCAGCCCCCATATCCAGACCGCCCGCTGCCCCACTCCCCTCCGTCATCCTCCAGCCCGCGCTCGACAACCTCCAGCAGACCCTCGCCTTCATCCACCCCGACCGCTGGAAGACCTCCGCCACCGTCAACCAGGAAACCCTCGGCAACATCGCCTCCATCCAGACCGACCTCAAGACCACCCTCCCGCCGCTCCTCACCGTCGCCGACGCCAACCCCAGCTCCATCGCCCAAACCCTGCCCGCCTACCGCAACATCGAAGCCCTCTACGACGTCCTGCTCCGCGTCACCGAGGTCGCCACCCTGGCCGCCCCCACCCCGCAGAGCAACGCGCTCAAACAATCGCTCGAAAGCCTCGAACGATCCCGCCGCGACCTCGGCGATCGCCTCCAATCCGTCGCCCTCACCGAAAACCAGCGCCTCCACGACCTCCAATCCCAACTCCGCACCACCCAATCCACCCCGACACCCACCCCCGCCGTCTGCCCACCACCACCAGCACCCGTCAAAAAACGCAAACCCCGCCCCAAACCCACACCAAAACCAACCACCCCCGCAACCACCACACCCAGCCCCCAGTAATAAAGCAGGTAGCGAGGCGATCCACCCACTAAAAAACTGTCATCCTGAGCGAAGCCGCAGCCGAAGGATCTGCATTGGCCCTTGCTGTTGCTTGTTCTTAAACTTCAACTCAAAAAAACTCTGTCATCCTGAGCGCAGTCGAAGGACCTGCGGTCGCCTTTGCGGTACTGATTGAGCTGTCATAACCTAAACTCAGCAAAAAGGCCTGGCCGCTCCCAGCGGTTTCAGTGTGGAACAGAAGAGGGCTTACAACATGACAAGCCGCATACCCAGAACGTTCCCTCTCCGCATGAGCACATTACTGGCCGTGGCTGTCTTCACCAGCGCCTCTGCATGGAGTCAGAGTTCCAGCACAAATCCAACACCGTCGCACACTGCCGCTCCGAGCGATAGTTCAACACTCCCAGAGAATCCTTCGCCCACGAATCCCCAGGTTCAACCTCAGCAACAGATCCCCGATACTCCGCCAGACCAATCCTCCTCTTCGTTGTCTCAGCCACACGTCGTGGCCTATGCAAAGGCCAACACCCAGGTCACCGTCCTCGAGGACACGTTGATTCGCGTTATGACCAACCAGCCGTTGAGCAGCAGATATTCCAAAGACGGCACACCGGTATCGTTCACCTTGAGCGACGACGTGATCGTCGATAACGTGATCGTCATTCCACGCGGTGTAACTCTGCATGGCGAGGTCATCCAGGCCAAAAAGTCAGGTACGTTGACTGGAACCTCCGAATTGACGCTCAAGCTGGTCTCGCTGGATCTAGGTGGTCGGAGCTACCCGCTCTATACCTATCAGTTCAAAGTGCAGGGAGCGAGCAAGACAAAGCCGACGGAGACCAAAGTCAAGGGCGGCGCAGTGATTGGAGCCATCGTCGGCGGGGCCTTCAGTGGCAGCGCAAAGGGCGAGACGACTGGCGTGGGGAAACTCGCCGGCGTAGGGACCGGCGCTGCACTCGGAGCAGGCGTCGGCGCGATGGCTTCCGCTGCGACACCCGGACCAGCGCTTACGATACCTGCCGAATCACAAATGGACTTCCATTTAGCATCACCGATCAGTGTCCGAACGGTAGATGCGAAGGAACGCGCACGCCTGACAAGGGGAATTCATCCCGGCGGTCCCGTCCTCTATGTACGCGGCGACACTCCCTGAAGTGCCGTGGCCCGACCCAGGGAGAGGCACGACATTAGGGGAACGTCGCCCCAGGGACAGAAGCTCCGGAAGATAAATGACTGCCCATGCATCAGGATGCTTCAATTGCCGCCTTTCCAGCCCAACGCTCCACCCGAAACCCTGTCAACCCCCAAACCCACCCAACTCCAACATAACAAACCACATATACCTGACACATAACCCCCCGGCAACCTGTTACCCTTGAAATAGGGGACAAGTTCAACAAAAACAAACACCAAGCCGCAACATAAGTCCTTTATTTTCAAATATTTGACACCTAAGTCCTTTCATATCAATATTTTGCACTTCAAGTCCAAACCTAAGTCCTTTGTTCTTCATATTTTAGGACTTTGGATAGGGGGAGGGGGTACCTGGATTTGCAACCAGCGGACGCACCATACCAAGCCGCCCTCCACATCGCCCAGCACCTCCGCAACGCTGGCCACCAAGCCTTCTTCGCCGGAGGCTGCGTCCGCGATCTGCTCCTCGGCCTCACCCCAAAGGACTACGACGTAGCCACCAGCGCCACCCCGGACATCGTCCAGCGCCTCTTCCCCAAGACCTTCGCCGTAGGAGCCCACTTCGGCGTAGTCCTGGTCTGTGACGAAGACGGACAAACCACCGAAGTCGCCACCTTCCGCCACGACGGAGCCTACACCGACGGCCGCCGCCCCGACGCCGTCCGCTTCTCCACCTCGCCCGAAGAAGACGTCCTCCGCCGCGACTTCACCATCAACGGCATGCTCCTCGACCCCATCGCCTTCGCCAAAACCGGCGACCTCGCCACCGCTACCCTCGACCTCGTCGGAGGCCGCGAAGACCTCGCCGCCAAAATCATCCGCGCCATCGGAGACCCCACTCTCCGCTTCACCGAAGACAAGCTCCGCATGCTCCGCGCCGTCCGCTTCGCCGCCCGCCTGCAGTTCGAGATCGACCCGAGCACCATGGCCGCAATCAAAGCTCAGGCCCGCACCATCGCCCAGGTCAGCAACGAGCGCATCCGCGACGAGCTCACCAAAATGCTCACCGAAGGCCACGCCCGCCGCGCCTTCGAGCTCCTCGACCAGTCCGGCCTCCTAGCCGAAATCCTCCCCGAAGCCATCCGCATGCACAACGTCCAGCAGCCGCCCCAGTTCCACCCCGAAGGCGACGTCTGGACCCACACCATGCTCCTCCTCGAACACCTTCCGCCCAACCCCAGCACCGCGCTCGCCTGGGGCGCGCTCCTCCACGACATCGGCAAACCCGCCACCTTCCGCCCACCCGATCCCGCCAAACCAAACGACCGCATCCGCTTCAACGGCCACGTCGAGGTCGGCGTCCGCATCGCCGAAGTCGTCTTGGATCGCCTACGCTTTTCTAATGAGGAGAAAGCCCAGATCATCGCCCTCGTTCACAACCACATGCGCTTCGGCGACATCTTCCAGATGAAGCAATCCACCCTCAAACGCTTCCTCCGCCTTCCCAAATTCGACGAACACCTCGCCCTGCACCACCTCGACTGCACCGCCGCGCACGGCAACCTCACCCTCTACGACTTCGCCAAACACCAATACGAATCCGCCCCCGAAGAGCACATCCGCCCACAGCTCCTCCTCACCGGACGCGACCTCATCGCCGCCGGCTATCCACCCAGCCCGCAGTTCAAACCCATGCTCGAGACCGCCGAAGACGCCCAGCTCGAAGCCACCATTCACACCACCGCCGAAGCTCTAACCCTCCTCCAAACCCTCTTCGGCCCACCACCGCCCAAACCTTGAGCCCCCAAAACTCCAGGTGTATCGTAGTGGTGTAGTCGACTGGTTCCCAGGAGACCCACATGCGCAACGCATCCTTCCTCGCGATCCTGCTTCTAGCCAGCGCCAGCCTCCTGGCACAGCAGAACACCACCAGTTCGCCCACCATCTTCATCATCCCGCCGCTCAATGCAGGATGCCCGATCGACTTTACAGCACAGCGCAGATCAAAGTTCGAGTTGCTGCCTATCAATGCTGGACAATTGAAGCTCAAACAGTGGGTGCAATTGAGCTTCAGCCAGAGCAATATATCTAAAGTTGCGAGGATCAGGGTTACTGCACATGGCTTCTCGGATAAGCTTCGCGCCATACCCGCCAATGCAATCTTCGGCGAAGACGTCACAGAGAACTTCCAGTTGGAGCATCAGCCAGGAGAAGTGGGCCTGTTCACTTCCTATTTACAAACCCACAACATGGGAGGCGTTCTCTGGGTTGAGATCACAGGGATCGACTACGCTGACGGTTCCGTCTGGCAAAGGTCGAAGGCCTCGCAATGCCGAGCGACGCCGAGCGGCTACCTCCTCGCCAACAACCTGCCTGCACAATCCGAAAACCCCGCATCTCGCTTTTGAAAACCTGCTCTCAGGCGAAATGGCAGAAGATCTGCGACTTCGAACGATGTCCGCTCCAGATAACATCTGCTATCCTCCAGAGCATCTGAGGGCAATATGGCCGAGACCGCCGCTCTTCTACCGAGACCTCTCCTCAACACTCCAGCAAACATCACTACGAACACACACATCTCCGTCAACGGCCAATCCATCCCCGCGCACCTCGGAGAGCTCCTCATCTCCGCCCTGAACCGCCACGCTGAATCCACCGCAACCAAAAAGATCCCGCAAGTCTGCTACCTCCCGCAGATGGGTCCAATCCAGTCCTGCGACACCTGCATGGTTCAAGTGAGCGGTGAACTAGTCCGATCCTGCGCCACCCGCGTCACCGCCAACATGCACGTCGCCACCGAAGGCGAGCGAGTGGACATCGCCCAGCGCGAAGCCTTCGACCGCATCCTCCAGAACCACATGCTCTACTGCACCGTCTGCGACAACAACAACCAGAACTGCACCGTGCACAACACCACCGCCGAGTTGGACGTAAAGCACCAGGCCCGCGAGTACCGCCCCAAGCCCTACGAGAAGGACATGTCCAATCCCTTCTACCGCTACGACCCAGACCAGTGCATCCTCTGCGGCCGCTGCGTCGAAGCCTGCCAGAACGTCCAGGTCAACGAGACCCTCACCATCGAGTGGGAGAGCGAACATCCCCGCGTTCTCTGGGACGGCGGCCACACCATCGAAGGCTCCAGTTGCGTCTCCTGCGGCCACTGCGTCACCGTCTGTCCCTGCAACGCGCTCATGGAAAAGTCCATGCTCGGCCACGCAGGCTACCTCACCGACATCCCCGCAGGCGTCCTCAACGACATGATCGACGTCGTCAAAGGCATCGAACCACCCATCGGCTACGGTCCCATCCTCTCCCTCTCCGAGATGGAGGCCGAGATGCGCAACGCACGCACCAGGCGCACCAAGACCGTCTGCACCTACTGCGCCGTCGGCTGTAGCTTTGAGGTCTGGACCCGCGACCGCCACATCCTCAAGATCGAGCCGACGCACGGCCCCGCCAACGGCATCTCCACCTGCATCAAGGGCAAGTTCGCCTGGGGCCATATCAACTCCAGCGACCGCCTCACCAGCCCGCTCCTTCGTGACGGCGACACCTTCCGCGAGATCTCCTGGGAAGAAGCGCTTGACGTGATTGAAGCCAAGTTCAAGCAGGTGAAGCAAGACCACGGTCCCGACGCGCTCGCCTTCATCGCCTCCTCCAAGTGCACCAACGAGGAGAGCTTCCTCATGCAGAAGCTCGCCCGCGCCGTCATCGGCACCAACAATATCGACAACTGCGCCCGCTACTGCCAGAACCCGGCAACCATGGGCCTCCAGCGCACCGTCGGCTATGGCGGCGACTCCGGCTCCATCGCCGACATCGAACGAGCCGGCCTCGTCCTCATCGTCGGAGCCAACCCCGCCGAGAACCACCCCGTCCTCTGCACCCGCATCAAGCGCAGCCACAAGCACCGCGGCCAGCGCCTCATCGTCGCCGACCTCCGCAAACACGAGATGGCCGAGCGCGCCGACATCTTCTTCCGACCCAATCCCTCCACCGATGCCGTCTGGATGAACGGAGTCGCTCGCTACATCCTCGACCACAAGCTTCACAAGCCGGAGTTCATCGACCAGTGGGTCAACAACTTCGACGAGTACGCGCGCTCCCTCGAGCCCTACACACTCGAGTACACCGAACAGATCACCGGCGTTCCTGCCGCAACCCTCATCACCGTCGCCAACGAGATCGCCGCTGCCGATGGCACCTGCATCCTCTTCGCCATGGGCGTCACGCAGCACTGCGGCGGCTCCGATACAGCAACCTCGCTCTCGAACCTGCTCCTGCTCACCGGCAACTACATGCGCCCCGGCGCTGGAGCCTATCCCCTGCGCGGCCACAACAACGTGCAGGGTGCCAGCGACCTCGGCTCCATGCCCAACGTCTTCTCCGGCTATCAAAAAGTAGACGATCCCGACGTCCGCGCCAGGTTTGAAGCCGACTGGGGCGTAACTCTTCCCACCACTACCGGCAAAGACAATCACCAGATGATCGACGCCATCCTCGAGGGCACCCTCAAGGTCCTCTACATCAAGGGCGAAGACACCATCACCTCCGACTCCAACGCCAACTACGTCGCCAGCGCACTCGCAAAGCTCGAGTTCTTCATCGTGCAGGACATCAACTTCTCCGAGACCTGCCGCTACGCCGACCTCGTCCTGCCCGCCGCCGCATCGCTCGAAAAAGACGGCACCTTCACCAGCACCGAGCGCCGCATCCAGCGCATCTACAAAGCCCTTGAACCACTCGGCGAATCAAAACCCGACTGGGAGATCATCCAGCTCATCGCCAACCGCATGGGCGGCAATTGGAACTACAAACATCCCTCCGAGATCATGGCCGAGGTCGCACGCCTCACGCCACTCTTCGCCGGCGTCAGCTACGAGCGCCTCGAAGGCTTCAACAGCCTCCAGTGGCCCGTCCACGCCGACGGCACCGACTCGCCGCTCCTCTTCGTCGAGAAATTCCCCTTCCCCGACGGCAAGGCCCGCTTCTATCCAGTCGAGTACATCCCACCCTCCGAAGAAACCAGCGCCATCTTCGACCTCCACCTCAACAACGGCCGTCTCCTCGAACACTTTGAGCAGGGCAGCATGACCTTCCGCACTGCGGGCATCAAAGAGATCACCCCAAACGGCTTCGTCGAAGTCTCCCCCGAGCTAGCCACCGAACGCGGCATCACCAGTGGTCGATACGTCCAAATCGCGTCTCCCCACGGCAAAGTCCGCGTGCAGGTCCTCGTCTCCGACCGCGTGCAGGGCAAGCAGCTCTACATGTCGCTCAACTCCGTCGAAGAGCCCGTCAACAAACTCACCAGCAGCTACACCGACCGCTACACGCACACACCAGCCTTCAAGGAGACCGCCGTCAGCATGACCGTCCTCCCCGAACAGGGCGACAATCCGCTGCCCCGCCGCAACTTCCGCTACGGCACCCGCACTCCGCAAACCGGCGTCGAGATCGAACGCAAGTGGGCCCAATCCGGCTATCACCTTCCCGGAACCCAACCCGCCGACAAGCTCGTCCAGATCAAATCCATTACCGTCTGAATCGAGCTCCAAAACGATGCGGCGGCCTATTGAAAGGTCGGTGCATGCGATAGGACTGCCGTAATACGTTCATCACAAGTTGCTTTTGCGAGAGGACTTTCAGACAATCTGACGAGACGGTTCTCTCGCCATCAACCTGTTTCCACCTCATCTGAACCCACGGTTCAACCAATCAACGAAACGGCCGTAATACAAATCACCTGGAGCACCGTCTCAACAGACAGACATCTGTAGCCGATACAGTGATCCAAGGACGTTTTGTACATGCATCAAGGTGCGGCGGCACTTGCAAGAGACGACACGCCAATAAGGAGTAGTTTTGAAGCCGAGTATTCGAGCAGTACAGGTAGCGATCCTCATTCTCGCAGCGTCACATGTCCTCTTCGCCCATGCGCAGGCAGACCCAACCGCGACACAACGCCTCCGACTTTCCGCCTTCGGTGGTGCCACCGGAACCGACACCGGTCTCAACTCGGGTAAGAACATAGGGATCACAGCCGGCCTCGACCTCGGCTTTCGGTCCTTCTTTTCACTCAGGCCATCGGTTGAGGTTCGCGGCACCTATCCGATCGACAAGGGGTCGGTCGACAGCCAGAAGAACTTTCTCGGCGGCCTCAAGGTAGAAGAGCGCTTTGGACGCTTCCATCCCTACGCGGACATCCTCTTCGGCCGCGGTCAAATCAACTACGACGGCGGCTACCCCAATGCAAGCAACACTCTCCTCGTCCTCCGATCCGTGTCCAATGTGATCTCACCCGGCGTCGGCCTGGATCTGGACCTGACAAATCACCTTGCCTTCAAGGCCGATGCACAGATTCAGCGATACGAGACCCCTGTAACCACCTCCGGCGTCCTTTACTCCAAACCCATCACGCTCGGCGTCATCTATCGATTCGACTTCAATCACCGTCGGCATTCGTCGAAGTAGTTGGCAGTCGCAAAACTGTTGTATTTTTCCATGGCACATTCCTCTCCCCGGCGTCATAGTCTTATGGTTGGTCCTTCGTCTGAAAGAAGGACCAGTCTTGAGGAGCATCCATGGCCAACCCGCTCACCTTCAAACCCGCCCCTGTCGATCCCCACCTCGAACTCATGCGTCGCCTCAACGCCGCGCCCCGCGAGCACGCTGAGGCACTCCTCGTTGCCTATGACGTCCTCCAGGCCGCGCACGATCAGGGGCTGCTCGACCTCCTCCACGGCGCAATCGGCGCGAAGGACACCATCTTCGCCACCGCCGCGAAGTATGCCAAGACCCCCGAAGGCATCACCGGCATCCGCAACCTTCTCGAAGCAGCCAAGATCCTTACCGCCCTTGATCCAGCGATCCTCGACCGGCTCTCGAAGACCCTCGCCACTGCCACCATAGAGCACAAACTCGAGCAGAAGACTCCCAGCCTCTTCCAGATCGCCAAGCGAGCCGCAAGCGAAGACGGCCGCCGAGCGCTCTCCTTCATGACTCTGCTCCTCACCCACCTCGGCCGCGCCTTAAAGAGTTGATCTCGAAAAGTACCCACCCGTTTTGCGCACGCCGAAGACCAAACCCAAAACGCACTCCAAAAGTGTAACTACAAAACCGTAACTCCGGTTTGCAGTTACATCGCCCTTTTAACGCGATTTCTTAAAAAAATAGGCCCCTCGCTAGAGGGGCCAATCTGCCTTAGTTCTCTCTGGTTAGGAGAGGTCGTTGACGGGCGTGCTCTAAGGCACCGCTCCGCAAACTTCGTGAAAGCCTATTAGTTGCTGGACGGATTCGCCGTTCCAGATGACAGGCTGCTGGTATTTCCGGAGGCTCCGGGGCTATCCATCGTCGCGAGGCTGTTGTGCAGCAACGTTACGCGGACACCGTTGACCACCGGCTTATCTCCTTCTGCTACAGCAACATCCTTCTGATGGCCAAGCCCGGTCCGATAGATGCGATAGATCGGAACCTGATGCTCGGTCACGAGATAACGGACAACCGAGTCCGCCATCGCCTGCGAGTTGGGAACGCCTGCACGACTATATCCCTGGACTTCGAGGATATAGCCCTTCTCCGACCCTAGCTTTGCAGCCAGATCATCGAGATCCGACTTCGCTTTGGGCCCCAGCGTTGTGCGGCCACTTGCGAACGGCACCGCAGAGGACGTAACTGTCTGATATTGATCGAGATTGCTCACCGTGCCATGCAGCGCATCTGTCTTTGTGCTGGCCGTTCCAGCCAGCGTGTCGGCGGCGTTGGCGCGGTTGGCGGCATCCTGGGCGTGCTGGTCGGCGGTGTTCGCAGCCATCATAGCCTTGCTGATACCGGCCTGCGAACGGGTGTCTACATCACGAATATCGTTCGCATTCTTAGCCTGAAGCTGATCGAGTTCATTATCGCGATCCTTGATCGGATCAATCTGCCGTTTTACCCACCGTTTGCGGGCAAGTGGATTCATGTGCCCCCAGAAACCTTCCTTGGACTGTGTCTCAAGCGGCTTTCCGGTTGCATAGCTGGCGGTGTTATCGGGACTCATCGATTGTGCCGGAGGTGGCACATCGGTCGGAGTGGAAGAAGCACTGGACTGAGCCAGAGAGGTCACGCTCAAGGCGCCCCCTAAAAGCAGAACGGAGAGACCAAAACTAGTTGGATGTTTCATCATGTCGTTTGCTCCTTTTGGTCCACGTCCGGAAGGCCGAAGCCGAACCGTACGTGCAAGGACTAAGAGCAAGCACCTTGCCAAAGTCACGACACCAGATCAAGTTCTTCAAATATAAGGATTTACTAAAATATGACGACCGTCAGAAATTAGTCTTACCAGCATTGTGCTGCGAAAATACTTCCCGCTTGCCGGTAGGAACTGCCCGTACCCGAGCGGCGAGGGCCATTACTTGGTTGCCACCTGCACCACGTGGATCTCGGGAATCTGGGTATTCCAGTTCGCCGGAAGCGTCTCGAAGGTCAACCGGAACTCCTGGTCATCCCCCGGCTTCAGGGGAGCTGCGCTTACCGGCTCTGTATCGACATACGGCTCATGGGCACGAATCAGCGCCAGCTGAACCGTCTCAACCTGGGGCGGCATCGCCTCATCGTTGCCGAAGAACACCTGAACGGTCACACCGGTCACGATCGCACTCCCCGTATTCCGGATGTGTCCATCAATAAAGGTGGACTTGCCCCCGGACAGGCTGGTCGATTCGCTCATCGCAAGCTGCGAGAGAGACAGGCTCGCCGCGTACGCATCGAGCGGACGAACGTTGTTCGCAGGAGCCGTCGGCTTGTGATGGGTCAGGAACACCCACACGCCGACGACCGCCAACACCACAAGACCCGCAATCGCCCATGCGTTGACTGGCATCTCGTCGCGCACAGCCGCTTTGGGAGCAAACAGTGCCGGGGTCTCTTGACTCACGCCGTTACGGGACACTTTGCCCGGCTGCGACTGCTCGTGCTGCGATAGCTCATCCATAGATCGAAATTTTACAACGGGGCACTCTGCCGATCTTTCTCGATACAGGAGTCGGACGGGTCTTTCAAAGAGGTACTAAGGAGGCGCTCCGGCTGCGTTGTTGCAATTTTCATCAAGAAACACGCAACAAATGTATGCACAATTCCGTTAAGAAGTGTATCCAGTCGACTGGATCCCTCATCCAACGACCACGGATGTTCCTGCATAACCTGAAACGATCACGGATGTTCCTGCACCATCTGAAAGGAGACCGCCATGGCTTTATCGATCCCGCACTCTTCCCCCGATGCCGCCAGCGAGCGGAACCCTGAACAGAACATGATCGCGTCTGGATTAATGCCTGCGGAAGGCCGCTCCATCCGGGCGACCGAGATGGTCTACGCCCTCTTTGTACTGGCGGCCGGAGTTCTTCTGTTGGCTTCGATGGTCTAGGGCATCCGCGCGCCACTCCTAAGCGAAGCTGGCCCGTTTGACCTTCTGGCGAAAGTCCTCGCCCTGCATCTCCACCACGACACACATCTCCTGTAGCCGGGAGCGCATACGTTCACCGATCCGGTCGCCCAACGTCTCCTCGCGGGCTGCCGCTCGCGCGGAAGAGCCGGTGCCAGGCTCGGTGCCTAGCGGCCCGAAGTTCGCGTAGTTCGTTGTAATGATGGTCGTTCGGCGGTCGTTGTAGCGGGTATTCAGGATGTGCGCGACAGTGTCCCACACCCAGTCGGTTGGCTTCGATGCGCCCAGTTCGTCCAATACAAGAACTTCAGCTTCAAAGACCGGCGCCAACACCTCCAGCTCCGTGGCCGAAACAGCCCTGTTATAGCTGTGCTGCACCTGCTTCAATAGGTCGCGATAGTCGCAGAAGAGGCCGGTAGCTCCTCGCTCGGCGACCAACGCCTGCAATATGCCGACGGCCAGGTGCGTCTTCCCCACGCCGATCGATCCGGTCAGCAGCAGGCCCGTTCCGTTGGTCTCGAGCGGATAGCTCTCGACGAACTTTCGCGCCCGCAGATGGGCTGCAGCGAGCGTTCGGTGAGCTCCGCCAAAGCTGCTCTCGAAGTTTTCCAGTGTGCAATTTGCATAGCGATGCGGAATCTGCGACCGCCGTAGCATCCGGTTCGCACGCTGCTGGAGACGGCAGACGCAATCCTGGGCAAACTGCGTCCCGTCGTCCCGCTGGACGACCTTCAGGCCGAGGCCTCCACAAATTGGGCAGACTGCTGTCATGATTCGCTTTCCAACTGTCCTAGTATCGCAGGCATGAATCCAATTGCTCCCTGTGCGAATCCCATATAAAATGAGGAAACTGTCTGTGTGCCTTGCAAAGCGGGGCACAGACGGCGGCGCGACAGGCCCTTCGATGTGACGTGAGTTCAACCGTTGCAAGCGATCCGCGAGCCGGCAGGCAAGATTCAGAGCAATCGCAATGCGATTCAGAAAAGGATTGTTTCACCATGCCGAAAGAGAATATCCACCCGTCGTATAACGAGATCAACGTCAAGTGCGCCTGCGGCAGTGTCTTCCAGACCCGCTCCACGCACAAGGGCGACATCGTTCTTGAAATCTGTGCTGCCTGCCACCCGTTCTTTACCGGCAAGCAGAAGCTGATCGATACCGCAGGCCGCGTCGAACGCTTCCGCCGCAAGTTCGCCAAGTCGGACGCAGGCAAGGCCGAAGCCGCAACCAAGTAAGCGGAGCCGAATCAACCCAAGGGGCCTCCGCCTATGCGGGGGCCTTTTGTTTGAGAGTTGGGATAAGAAAACAAGGTTTTGCCTAAATCTTCTTTATGAAAAAGCGCTACACCCTCGAGCAGAAACGCTGGGACTCGCCCGTCGAGTACACCATGCCCGAGCGGACGCGTGTCCCGGCAAGCTTTTCCATCGGAAACGTCCAGATCGCTCCGGCGACCGTGCTGGCACCGATGGCAGGAGTGACCGATACGGTCTTCCGGCGCTTCATCAAAAATGCCAGCCAGTTTTCGGCGGCGACTGACGCGGCGGATGTCGCCGAAGAGACCTCGAACCAGCAATCGGGCTGCGGGCTCATCATGACCGAGTTCACCTCCGCCGACGGTCTCTCGCGAATGCGCGAGACCAAGCGCAAGCGCTACCTGACCTACTACGACGACGAGCATCCAATCTCGGCACAGCTCTTCGGGTCGAACCCCGAGACGCTCGCCGACTCCGCCCGCATCGTGCAGGACGCAGGCTTCGACCTCGTCGACCTGAACCTGGGCTGTCCGGCGAAGCGCGTCGTCGCGTGTAACGGAGGCTCCGGCCTGCTGCGCGACCTGCCGCTGATCGAGACGATCTTCAAGGCCGTCCGCTCCGCCGTCACCATCCCCTTCACAGTCAAATTCCGCATGGGCTGGAACGATCACCACATCGTCTGCGTCGAGCTGGCGAAGCTGGCCGAGGACTGCGGTCTGAACGCCGTCGCCCTGCACGCCCGTACCCGCGAGGACGGCTACACCGGCCAGGCTCGCTGGGAGTACATCGCCGCAGTCAAGAATGCAGTCAGCATTCCGGTAATCGGCAACGGCGACGTCCGCACTCCGGAAGACGCAGCCGCGATGGTCGACGCGACCCACTGCGATGCGGTGATGATCGGCCGCGCCGCACCGTCGAACCCCTGGATCTTCCGCCAGATCGCGCAGTACACGGCGACCGGCAAGTACGATCAGCCGACCGATCAGGATCGCTATCGCATGATCCGCGACTACTTCGGCATGCTTGTGCACGAGATTGAGATCGAAGAAGCCGCTGAAGCTACTCGCGCCGCCGCGATTACCGCCTCTGGGCAGGTTGCTCGCGAACAGCGCCACCGCGACTGTGTCGGCAAGATGAAACAGTTCGCGAGCTGGTTCACGCATGGCGTTCCGGGCGGCGGTGCATTGCGCAAGCAGATCTTCGAGTCGAAAAAGGGACCGGCGGTGCTCGATGCCGTCGAGGCATTCTTCGCGCGGAAGGCGGATACCCTCATGCAGGAAGCGGAAGAGCTTGAGGCGATCCTCAACTGATCATGCGACTCACCTTCCCTAAAAACCCGAAGACCGTGGGTTGGGCCAGGCCGGTAGCGATTGCGCTCCTCGTTGGCTTTGGGACGCTGCTGCTGTCGCTTCCGATATCGTTCTTCCTGTTCCTCACGCACTACAACAGCGCCTATCCGAAGGATCCACAGAACCTTCTCAGCTCTTTGACGGCGAGCGTCCTCGTCGGTCTCGGACTAGCCGCGATCATTGGTGCAACGAGTCTGCTTCTCTCCTTCCTGTTCGGCGCTCACCGCCCGGCGGCCAGCGCCTCCGTTTAGCTGCTCCGTTTTCGCCAAACTACCTTCATCCGCTTGCGCCAGCGCTCATCGAGCGCCACCAGTGTCCATTCGACCCGGGAAGACAGATATTTGAGGACGATCTCCGTGGCAGGGTGGATCCGCAGTGCAGGAGCGGCCAGATAAAGGCGTGGCGCCTCCGGCGACAGGTACATACCCCCGAAGTACCCGAGCCGCTGAAACTCGCCAAGCCCCGTCGACTGGTCAGGATTTTGCAGATGGTGCCAACGCACTCGCACCCAGTAGTCCAACCCTTGCAGCGCGAGGTGCAGGTCGTCCTCTGCCTTCAGCTCGATCACCGCCAGCCTGCCGTCGCGGCATACGCCGAGCAGGTCGAGCATGCCGCGATCCGCCGCCGCAAACGCGGGCACCTGTGTATAGACATGGGCGGCATCGAGGTGCGGGTCGATCGGCTCCGGATTGCGCCGCAACACGCTTTCGAGCCACCGCTCCGGCTGCATCCGGTAGAGCGGATCGCGATGATCGCCATCCGGCGTTCGGCGGGCAAAGAGCCGCGCCGTCAACTCACGGAGATCGCCTTCATTCTCATACGTCAGAGACGTCTCATTCGCCCCGGCGCCGAAGGTGATCTCGAGCGAACGGTTGAAGGACGCCGCCGATACAGCCATGCGTGCTCTTGCAAACTCCAGACCATGCAGCAGGAACGCAAGCTCCGTTCCGCTGCGAATCCGCTGTTCGACGACGTCACGCATCGTCTCCGGGACGAGCGCCATGACGCGCGATGCGGCCTCGGCAAAGCGATCCTGTGCGGCCTGCGCACCAGGGGCGCGAACCAGCCTCGTGGCCAGGTTGCCGTGGTCAGCAGCATCCCGCTGCTCAAGCTCTTCGCTACGCTCATCAAGCTCCCAGAGCTCCCACTGTGCGGCAACCGTATTGAGCCACGCGAGACGTGAGACGGTCAGGGTCGCCATGCCGCGAGGGGCGATGATCCGCAGCCCTTGAAAGAGCCGCCTCCCCGCAGCCTGCTCGCGGCAATGATGCAGCCACAGGATCCCCAGCGTCAGGATGCCGTCCACTGTCGCCTGCGTCTCTTCGTCGTTGACCGCGATTACAGCCCATGCCTTCTGCCCCTGCACCAGCATTCCGCGGGCGTAGGCCGGACCGAAGCTCTTCTCGAGGTCCATTGCAGTGCGAAAGGCATCGGTCTTCCAATCGGGAAAAGAACGCAGCAACACACGCTCCAGCGTCCGCAGATACTTCGTGCGCGTCGCCTCGCGGCTAGAAGGCGTGCGACGGTCACGATCCGGAGCAAGCTCCAGCGTCTGCGGCTTGGTCTGCCCGAAGCGGTGCGTGCTCAGCCGCAGGACGCCATTGCGCAGGGTCGATGCTCCAACGCGGCGGACGAGGTTGCGCTCCTCGTTCCAAAGATGCAGCGTGCAGCGGCCATGCTCGGTCGTCAGCGAATACTTCGCTTCGTGCATGGAGAAGAGAACTTTGCCGTCTTCGAGGACAAAAGCTCCCGGATGTTCGGCGAGAAATGCTTCGAGCGCCAATGCGATGGCCTCGGGAGGCTGTACAGGTTCCGCGGAAGAAGCTCTGGGCGGGGACATGAAGAGGATGCTATCGGTAGCCAACCTGTTACACAAGGCAACAGTTCGCTACCAGCCCTCTTTGACTCGCAGGTGTGTAATGTGGGCAATATGGTGCTTCGAGTGCCATGCGTAGAGAGCCGTCGCGACATCGAGCGTCATGCGACCGCCCTCCGGATGAACGAAGCCGCGCTTCCACTGCTCTTCCTTCAACGAAGACAGCAGCATCACCCAACGTGCATGCAAACTCTCTACCAGCTCCAGCGACCATTCGATGGGAGCCATGGCGTCATGTAGTTCTGACCAAGCCTTCTCATCATAGGGCTTGATCGTCGGCCAGTCCTCTGTAAGCGCAAGGCGCACCCGGATAAAAGCATTCATGTGGCTGTCGGCAACATGGTGGACAACCTGGCGCACGCTCCAGCCTCCCTCACGATACGGCGTGCTCAGTTGGGCGATCCTCAAGCCGTCTACGGCGTTGCGCAGAAGGCCGGGGGACTCGGCCAGCGTTGCGATAGCGTTGCGCAGCTCTTCCGGCGAGACGGTCTCTGGCCGTTCGAACTTACCGATAGGATAGCGAGGATCAGAACTCAACAGACACTCCTTGAATTAAGGGGATGGGGACCCAGTGGAAATGACTCACAATGTTTTGAGTGAAGCGTCCGGCTTATATCGCTTTAAATGCCAAGGTAGCACAGCTCTGTATAACCTTTACTGAGGAAATAGGATGTCGATGAGTCTGTACATGCGTATGTGTGTCTTGATTGCGGCAATATTGCTGGCCACCACAGGCCGCTCAAATGCTCAGATCGCAGCAACTCCAGTCTCCCCAGGCTATGTGGGCTTCGACCGCAATGACTATCCGGGCGACAGCGTGCTCCCTGTCCTGCGCAAAACCTTCTCGTTTACCGGATATTGGCTAACCAACCCTCCCGGCGAACATAAAAACGGCTGGGCAGGCAAACGCGACATCCTGCTGCGGCAGGGCTTTGGATTCCTCGTGCTGACGAACGGCAAGTTCGACAAACAGATCAAGACCTCGGGCCTCAAACCAGAGGTGCTTGGCCGACGAGACGCGGCCGTTGCCGTTGCAGCAGCAACCCAGGAGCACTTTCCACCGCACACGATCCTCTTTCTCGACCAGGAGGAGGGTGGCCGCCTGCTGCCGGAGCAGATGGCCTATCTACTCGCATGGACGGAAGCCGTCGCGAACTCCGGATACCGTCCCGGCGTCTACGCCAGCGGCCAGCCGGTCGATGACGGCCCCGGAGTCACCATCACGACGGCTCAGGACATCCGGCAACACGTCGCCGCACAGCACCTGCACGAAATCGCGATGTGGGTCTACCAGGATGCCTGCCCGCCAGCTCCCGGCTGCACCGTGCAACCGCCGCGTCTCTCCGGCAGCGGAACGCCCGGCGCAATTGTGTGGCAGTATGCCCAATCTCCCCGGCGACCGGAGATTACCGCCTCATGCGCAAAGACTTACGCCCCCGACGGCGACTGCTACGCCGGTGCACCCAAAGGCTTGTCGTTGGACCTGAACGTCTCTCTTTCACCGGACCCATCGCAGGGTCGCTGAGGTTACGTCATTTGCCGCTGATGTCTATGAGGCCTAGAATCAAGAGAGATGACATTCCCGCCGTCAGACCACAAGCAATATTTCATTCAAAAGCTCGGCCTTTCGGAACGTCTGATGGAACGCTGTCTCGGAGAAGCGCTCTCCGCCGGTGGCGATTACGCCGATCTCTACTTTGAGTCCGTCACCTCCACCTCGCTCGGGATCGACGAGTCGCTGGTCAAATCTGCCAGTCAGGGCATCAGCGTCGGCTGCGGCATCCGCGTGGTTTCGGGCGAACGTACCGGCTACGCTTACACCGACGACCTATCCAGTAGCCGCCTGCTCCGCGCCGCGCGCACCGCTGCACTGATCGCCAGCGGCCCTGCTAAGGAGCTGATGAGCGGGTTCCGCCATACTGAGTCCGCCGCGCTCTATCCCGTCGCCGGAGCCACATCCGACGCCGAGATCGCCGCCAAGCTGGCGTTGATCGAGCGGGCCGACAAGGCCGCCCGCGCCTATGACTCCCGCATCACGCAGGTTCGCGCCGGCTTCAACGACGAGCTGCGACGTATCCTCGTCGCCGCATCCGACGGCACCTTCGCGAGCGATACGCAGCCGCTCGCCCGCCTCAATATCTTCGTGATCGCCAAAGACGGCATCAACACCGCGCGCGGCACCAGCGGCGGTGGCGGACGCATCTCGATGGACTTCTTCGAAGGTGACAAATCGCCGGAGCACTTTGCCCGCGAGGCCGCCCGCACAGCCATCCTGCAACTCGGAGCGGTCGATGCTCCCGCAGGCGAGATGCCCGTCGTTCTCGGCCCCGGCTGGCCCGGTGTGTTGCTGCACGAAGCCGTCGGGCATGGCCTTGAGGCCGACTTCAATCGCAAGAAGACCTCCGCCTTCGCCGGTCTGATCGGCCAGCAGGTGGCAAGCAGTAAGGTTACGGTCGTCGATAACGGCCTGATGCCGAACCGGCGCGGCTCCATCAATATGGACGATGAGGGCCACCCGACACAGGAGACCGTGCTGATCGAGAACGGCATCCTGAAGGGATTTCTCTCGGACAAGCTCAACTCTCGCCTGATGGGCATGCCCAATACCGGCAGCGGACGCCGCGAGAGCTACCACCACATTCCCATGCCGCGCATGACCAACACCTACATGCTCAACGGCGACGATATGCCAGAAGATATCATCAAGAGCGTCAAGCGTGGTCTGTACGCCGTGAACTTTGGCGGCGGTCAGGTGGACATCACCAACGGCAAGTTCGTCTTCTCCGCCAGCGAGGCGTACCTGATCGAAGACGGCAAGGTGACCCGGCCGGTTAAGGGCGCAACGCTGATCGGCAACGGCCCTGAAGCTTTGAAGTATGTGTCCATGGTGGGGAATGATCTTGCCCTGGATGAAGGAATTGGCACCTGCGGCAAGGCCGGGCAAAGCGTCCCGGTAGGCGTAGGCATGCCGACAGTGAAACTCGATCGCATGACGGTCGGAGGAACGGGACAATAATGGCAGCCGAACGCGAAAAGATGTATGAGTGTGAAGTAAAACGTCGTCGCGTCAAAGAGGGTGGCGGATACGAGCCATTCTGGAAGGTCAAGAGCGTCGCCACGGCCCTCACCGATAGCGATACCGAGTTCCGCTGCAAGGATTGTTTCGGCGCGGTTAAGCTACTTGGCCGCAACGGCAAAGTAACCACCGTTCCCTACGTCGAGCACAAACTGACGGCCGACTCCGAATTCTGCGTGAGTGGCCTGTTGTTCAAAAAAGCCACGGACGGGCGGGCGGCGAAGCCCTCCGAACACCCCGTCGAGTAGATGCACCCGCACCAACCCGGAAAGAATCATCCACGCACCAATCAAGTTATGTATACCCGAGGTGAAGGATGGCAACCGAACGCGAGATGATCCATGAGTGCCAGGTAAAGCGCCGCCGCGTCCGCGCTGCGGGAGGCTACGAGCCGTTCTGGAAGCTGAAGACGGTTATCGACGCGATCGCCGACAGCGACACCGAGTTCCGCTGCAAGGACTGCTTTGGTCCGGTCAAGCTGAACGTTCGCACCACCGCCGATGAGGCGACGCGGCACATGAAGCATAAGTCGAAGAGCGATTCGGAGTACTGCCCCAGCGGCATCTACTTCCAGAATGCGACCGATGGCCGCGAGCCCCGTCTCTCCCAATCCCCTGTCCGCTGAGGTTCTGATTTCGTGTCTTCTGTTGCCCCTGCTCTCTCGTCCGACCTGAAACAACTCGCCTCCGACGTCCTCACCAAAGCCATGAAGGCGGGAGCGACGGACGCTGAAGCGGTCGTCTATGAGGGCGACGAGTTCGAGACACGTGTCCGTCTGGGACAGGTTGAGATGCTGAAGGAGTCCGGCTCCCGCGCCGTCGGCCTGCGCGTGTTTATCGGGCAGCGGACGGCAAGCACCTCGTCCTCCGACTTCTCCGACGAAAGCATCGCACGGCTGGTCGACGGAGCCATCACCCTGGCGAAGATCACCAGCGAAGATCCCTTTGCCGGATTACCCGAACCGGAAGCCTTCGGCAAACTCGCTGGCGATCTCGCGCTGTACTTCGAGGATGTCAACGAGCAGCCGCCTGCGGAGCGGATCGAGATCGCCCGACGAGCGGAGGCAGCGGCCATGGCCTTCGACACCCGCATCCAGAACTCAGGCGGCGGCGACTTCGACACGTCCACGTCGCACAAGATCCTGATGAACTCACGCGGCTTCATCGGCGAGTACCGTCGCAGCTACTGCGGCTTCTCCACCTCTCCGATTGCGCAGGATGAGAAGGGCGGGATGCAGCGAAACTACTGGTTCTCGAACTCGCGGACCACAAAGAAGCTCGAATCGCCCGAAGAGATCGGCCGCATCGCTGCCCAGCGTGCGCTCCGCCGCCTCGGAGCGCGCCAGGTGAAGACCCAGAAGGCCCCCGTCGTCTTCTCGCCGGAGATCGCCCGATCCATCATCGGCAACATCTTCGATGCGGCCAACGGCGACGCTATCTATCGGCACGCGACCTTCTTTGCCGACATGCTCGGCCAGCAGGTCGCGGGCGAGAACATCACCGTCGTCGACGATGGCACCCTGGTATTCGACGAGGGCGGCATCAAGGTCGGCGGCTTCGGCACCTCTCCCTTCGATAGCGAAGGTCTGCCGACGCGGCGGACGGTGCTCGTTGAAAAGGGCATCCTCAAGAACTACGTGATGAACACCTATACCGCCCGCAAACTGGGCATGGCCTCGACCGGCAACGCCTCGCGCGGTCTCGCCGGAACCCCTGGGATCGGTGCCGGCAACTTCTACCTTGAACCCGGAACCCTTACCCCCGAGCAGCTTATCGGCGACGTGAAGGACGGCCTCTACGTCACGGAGACCATGGGCTTCGGCGTGAACCTCGTCACCGGCGACTACTCGCAGGGCGCAAGCGGCCTCTGGATCGAGAACGGCGAGCTCGCCTACCCGGTCGAAGAGATCACCATCGCCGGCAACCTGAAGGACATGTACAAGAACATCGTCGCCATCGGAAACGACCTCGTCTTCCGCAGCGCGAGCGCAGCGCCGACCATCCGCATCGAAGGCATGATGATCGCCGGGTCCTAACCAGCATCCAGACGAATACAATCAAGCCGTGGCGGCCAGCTTCCAGTTCGATCACATCGTAGACTTCGCTCCCGAGCAGGCACAGGCGATTCTTCGCGCCGTACCTGCGCTTCCAGGCGTCTTTGCGCTCCGTGGCGCACGCGAGAGCGATGAGCCATACCTAACACGCACAGCCGATCTGCGACGGCGGATGACCCGGCTGCTCGCTCCCCCGGAGTCGCAGTCGAAGCGTCTCAACCTGCGCGATAAAGTCGCCCGCATCGAGTACTCCGTCACCGGCTCCGAGTTCGAATCGACGCTTGTGCTCTACCACGCAGCGGCCGCGCAGTTCGGTTATGCCGAGGCGAGGCGCAGGCTGAAGCTGCACACGCCCTACTTCCTACGGCTGACGATGGAGAATCGCTTTCCCCGCGTCTACTCGACCAATAAGCTCTCGAAGCGCGGACTGACGCAGATGTACGGCCCCTTTCCGTCGCGGACAGCGGCAGAGCGCTACTGCGATGCGGTGCTCGATCTCTTCAAACTGCGCCGCTGCTATGAGGATCTGGAGCCCTACCCCGAGCATCCCGGATGCGTGTACCAGGAGATGAAGAAGTGCCTCGCGCCATGCAACGAGGCGTGTACTCCGGATCAGTATGCCGCCGAGGCCGCCGCCGTCAAAGCCTTCTTCGATACCCACGGCGAGAGCATGGTCATCCAGATCGGCCTCGAGCGGGAGGAGGCATCCGCTGCGATGGAGTTCGAGCAGGCAGCGGCCCTCCACACCCAGTGGCAAAAGGTCAAAGCCGCCGCCGCGCTGGCCGATGAGCTGGTCCGCCCCATTCCAGCTCTGCGTGCGGTCATTGTGCAGGCGGCACACGCAACCGGCGACGACACCCTCGAAGCCTCCCTCTTCCTCCTCGAGGGCGGCTGCCTTGCTGGTCCCCAACGCCTCTCAACCCTCGGCGTCCGCGCAGTCAAGGAGCAGACCAGCGTCGGCAGCAGTTTGTTTGCCCAGCCGCTGATGCTACAAGCCGTTCCATTGGCCTCAACCGACAGCGCCCCTCCTGCACCAGAGGCTGCCAACCCAGGTTTAGCAAGCCCCGAGGAGCGCGCCGCCGAAGCGCTCGCTGCCCTCGGCAACAAGACCCAAGGAAGCACCGACGTTGCCATGTTGAGCGATCATCTGTCGCTGCTGCGCCGCTGGTACTATCGTCCCGAAAAACAACGGTCCGGCGAGGTCTTCTTCCCCACCTCCGACGGAGGCTGGCCACTGCGCAAGATTCTGCGCGGCGCAGCTCGGATGACGCTCGGTGAGCCCACCGCCATGGCCGAGACCCGGCGCGATCTGGCCAAGGGAGCGAAGGTGCGCATCCCGCACGAAGGCCGTCCCGAGGTCGAACGCACCGTACAAGTCGTCGAGCAAGTCATGGAGCAACCCGAACCTCCACAGACCTTTACCAGCAGACGCTCGCGCGCCAACGAGTAGGTCTCCACCCGCTGATACACTTTCGGTAGCGGACGCTCTCCATATTCCTCCGCGCCCAAGGCTGAGACATCGTGATTGAACTGGCTTTTTCGATACTTGCATCCGACTTCGCGCATCTCGCCGACGAGGTCGCGGCAGCCGAGCGTGGCGGCGGAACCATCGTCCATGTCGATGTCATGGATGGGCATTTCGTGCCGAACATCACCTTCGGGCCTCCCATAGTCAAGGCGCTGCGACCGGTTACGGCGCTCCCGCTCGACTGCCATCTGATGATCGAGAACCCGGACGCCTTCATCGCCGACTTCGCCGAGGCGGGCGCGGACATGATCAGCGTCCACCAGGAGGTCTGCCGTCACCTGCACCGGACCCTCCAACTGATTGAGCAGCATGGCATGAAGCCCGCCGTCGTCCTGAACCCTGCCACCCCGGTCGAGACGCTGGTTGAGGTCCTCCCCATGCTCCACCACGTCCTCGTCATGAGCGTGAACCCGGGCTTCGGCGGCCAGAAATTCCTTCCCCTCGCGCTGGATAAAATCGCCCATCTCGCTGAGTTACGCGAGGAGATGGGCCTGAACTTCCGCATCGAGGTGGACGGCGGCGTCGCTCACGATACTGTTGCGCAGGTCGTCCAAGCAGGTGCGGATATGCTCGTTGCCGGCTCCGCGATCTTCAGCCCGGGAAAGATAGAACAGAACGCACGCGAATTTCTTGCGGCGGCGCGCGCCGCTGTTCCGACACAGGATGGACGGAACGATTAGAATAAAAACCAGCCTGAGCGCCGATGTGCGGCGCGAGGCGACGGGGTCGAACCACTGATGATGAAGCATTCCTTTTTTCCCAGCCTGCGAGCCGGCCTTCTGGCCGGAGTTGCCGTAGCTGCCATGTTTTCCACCGGCCTCAGCGCCGGAGCACAGGCGACCGAGTCGAACCCCTCCACAGCCCCGGCGCCGGCAGCTACCACCGCGCCGCAGCCGCAGGAAGGGACCATGAATGCCAATCCCGCAATCGTTCCTGAAAAGAAAAAGCTCACCAAGGACGAGAAGCGCGAGTCGAAGGTCATCCAGTCCAAGGATACGAAGAAGCAGCTGCGCAAGGACAAGAAGAATAATCCGCTGGTGGGTGTCGATGTGAAGCTGCCGGATAAGCAGCTCTATGACAAGGCCATGGACGCCGCCAAGCGCGGCCACTACGACGTTGCACGACTCGATCTGCAGACGCTTCTGAACACCTATCCCGACTCAGAGTTCCAGATGCGCGCCAAGCTGGCCATCGCTGACTCCTGGTACAAGGAAGGCGGCACCGCAGCGCTGACACAAGCGGAGAGCGAGTACAAGGACTTCATCACCTTCTTCCCGAACGCCCCCGAAGCAGCCGAGGCCCAGATGCGCGTGGGCGACATCTACTTCCGCCAGATGGACAAGCCGGATCGCGACTACGCGAAGGCAAAGCACGCCGAAGAAGAGTATCGCCTGATGTTGCAGCAGTTCCCCGACTCCACGCTTGTCCCCGCCGCCCAGCAACGGCTGCGCGAAGTGCAGGAGGCTATGGCGACACGCGAGAGTCAGATCGGCGAATACTACTCGACCCACGCCAACTGGCCGGCAACGATCGCACGCTACCAGACGGTGGTCGACACCTATCCGCTATACAGCCACATGGACGATACGCTGGTTGGCCTTGGCGACGCATATGAAGCCGAAGCGCGCTATGTCCGCACCTTGAAGCTGCCCGAAGCGGGTAAGGCGCGACTTGAGAAGATCTACGACGACCAGGCAGCAGCAGCCTATCGGCGTGTTGTCCTCGAGCACTCCGCCGCACCTCACGTTGAGGACGCCAAAGACCGGCTCGCAGCGATGAATCTCCCGATTCCCGTGCCGACGCCGGAGCAGGTGGCAGCTAGCGTTGCACTCGAAAACAGCCGCGCCCAGTACAAGCTGACGGATCGCGTCGGCTTGATCCTGTTCCGTAAACCCGACGTGGTGACGGCGGCAAGAATCGGCGATCCTCCTCTGACCGACCCCAAAGCTACGCTGGCTCCGACGGTAACCCGTCAGGTCTACGCCGACTTCAACAGCGCCCTCAACCCAAACGCCGCAGTAGCCAAGCCAGTTGCAGCACCGACGGAGAGTACACCGGCATCCGCAACGGACGCATCAGCGGCTCCGGCAGCAGCGCCGGCCGCTCCGGCAGCCCCGCTTCAACTGCAGGACGTTCCCACAGCAGCGGGCGGTTCCGGAGATACTTCAGCAGTAATGACAGCAGTTCCGGGTAACTCCGGCGGCAGCTCAACCGGTGCTGGCAGCAACTCGTTGGGCGTGGAGATCGTCTCTCCTTCTTCGGCAGCGCCGGCAGCAGAAACGCCTGGCGGCCTGAAAGCTGTTGGGCCACCCAATGCCACCCCGCTCCCAGAGGTCGAGAAGGCAGCGCCCGCTCCGGATGCGGTCAACGATATCAAGCCCGGAACGCAACCGGCAGCTCAGACACCGCCTGCAAACGGCAAGAAGGTCAAGCCGGAGTTCGACAAGGGCGACGAGTCCTCCAGCAAACACAAGAAGAAGAAGGGTCTGGACAAGCTGAACCCGTTCTAAACCGTGACCTCGCTTCATGTAAAAAGGGATGCAGCCAATGGCTGCATCTCTTTTTACTTCAGGGACGCCGTACCGGCGGATAATACTGCGGCGGATAGCGTCTACGCCGCACGAAGTGCACAATCAGCCAGATGATTCCGATGAGTATCAGCAGCGGCGCGAAGGGAACTACGAGCCAAAATCGCCCCGGAAGGACCATGCGATCTCCGTGAATAGTCGCCTCCGGTGAGATGTTCAGATCCCCAGCCGCCAGCGCCAGGTCCCCTCCGACCGAGGAGTTATCTGCGAGCGAAAGATCGCCGCCCAGTATGGCAACGTCGCCCGCGATGGATTGATCCTCGGCCACTGTGACGCTGCCGAACAGAACGGCCACATCTCCATGGGTATTCCCGTGAAGATGCACGGCACAAAAAGCACAGGCGATGTCGCCAGCGGTTTCGCCCTCGTTGACGGTAATGTCGCTGCCGAAGCTGACGCGGTCGTCACCATGGCTCCCGTGGGAACCTCTATAGGCAAAAACCGGCGATACGGCAGCGAAGAGGAGGATCGCAGCAAAAAGCAGTCTGGGCATAGAAGAAGCCTCGGGGATGATGAGAATAGTAAAAGCAGGCTCGGCTTGTTCAATGACGCCGAACGGGCTGCACTGTCGATGCTACCCTTAAAGTACAGATGAGCCACGAACTGCCAAAAGCATACGATCCGACCGCCATAGAAGAACGCTGGGCTGAATACTGGGTGCGCGAGCGCCTGTTTGATGTAGCCACGCCAGAAAATACGTCCAAGGCAACCAAAAAGTTCACCCTTTTGCTGCCTCCGCCCAATGTAACAGGCCGCCTGCACATGGGCCATATGCTTAATCAGGCGGAGATGGACATCCTGACCCGCTGGCATCGCATGTCGGGCGAGATCTCGATGTGGGTCCCCGGAACCGACCACGCCGGCATCGCCACGCAGATGATGGTGGAGCGCCAGCTTGCGGGCGAGGGCAAAAAGCGCCAGGAGCTGGGCCGCGAGGCCTTCGTCGAGCGCGTCTGGGAGTGGAAGGGTGTCTACGGCGGCGCGATCCTCGACCAAATGAAGCGTCTCGGCGCCAGTGTCGACTGGAGCCGCGAGTACTTCACCATGGACGACCGGCTGAGCATCGCGGTCAAAGAGGCCTTCGTCCGCCTGCACGAGCAGGGATTGATCTATCGGGGCGCCTATATCGTCAACTGGTGTCCGCGCTGTCAGACTGCAATCTCAGATCTCGAGGTCGTTCACGAGGACCAGCTCGGCAAGCTGTGGGAGATCCGCTACCCGCTCGCCGACGGCTCCGGCTCCATCGTCATCGCAACCACGCGCCCGGAGACGATGCTGGGCGACGTCGCCGTGGCCGTCAATGCCAAGGACCAGCGCTACGCTGCCATGATCGGCAAGATGCTGAAGCTGCCACTAGTCGGCCGCGAGATCCTCATCGTCGCAGACGACTGGGCGAATCCGGAGTTCGGCACCGGTGCGGTCAAGGTGACCCCGGCGCACGATCCCAACGACTTCGCCATCGGCCAACGCCATAACCTGCCCAACATCAATGTGATGGATGAGACCGCCCACATCAATGAGGCAGGCGGCGTCTATACAGGACTGGATCGGTATCAGGCCCGGACGCAGATTCTCGCGGACCTCGAGGAGCTTGGCCTGCTGGTCGCGGTGAAGGATCACAACAACTCGATTGGCCGCTGCGATCGCTGCAAGACAGTCGTCGAGCCGCGCCTCAGCAAGCAGTGGTTCGTCAAGATTCAGCCCCTCGCCGACAAGGCCATCCGTGCCGTCGACGAAGGCCACATCAAGTTCACGCCCGACCAGTACCGCAAGACCTACGACGAGTGGATGCGCAACATCCACGACTGGTGCATCTCGCGCCAGCTCTGGTGGGGGCATCGCATCCCGGCCTGGCACTGTAGCGCATGCAGCGAGATCACCGTCTCGCGCGAAACGCCGACATCTTGTGGCACGTGCGGCTCCGCAGAGATCGTGCAGGAGACAGACGTCCTCGACACCTGGTTCTCCTCCGGCCTGCTTCCCTTCACCGTCTTTGGCTGGCCGGAAAGCACGCCCGATCTCGCCGCGTTCTACCCGACGCAACTGCTGGTCACGGGCTTCGACATCCTCTTCTTCTGGGTCGCACGCATGATCATGCTCGGCTGCCACTTCATGCTCGACGTTCCGATGCCCTATGGCAGCCCGCGTGAACTGAAGGACGCAGTGCCCTTCAAAGAGGTCTACATTCACGCTCTGGTGCGCGATGCGGACCGGCAGAAGATGTCGAAGACCAAGGGCAACGTCATCGATCCAATCGACATCATCGGTCGCTTCGGTACAGATGCCGTGCGCTTCACCCTCGCAAGCATGGCCTCGCCCGGCACCGATATCGCCTTCAGCGAGGCTCGCACCGAAGGCTATCGTGCCTTCGCCAACAAGATCTGGAACGCGGCACGCTTCCTCTTCATGAACGTCGATCGCGCACAGGAGGCTGGCGTCACCGTCGATCTGACGAAGCTCGACGCTGCACTCCGCAACGTCGACGAGGCTCCACTCGAAACCCGTTGGATTCTAGCGAAGCTCAGTGCTGCTTCGGCTGAAGTAGACTCCTCTCTGAGCCAGTACCGCTTCGATGAAGCAGCAAACGCGATCTACCAGTTCTTCTGGGGCGACTTCTGCGACTGGTACATCGAGATCGTCAAACTTCGTCTGGAGTTCGGCGAGGGCGCCGATCTAGTTGCGGCGAAGACCGCATTGACGACGCTTCTAGCCGTATTCGAAGCCGCATTGCGCCTGCTCAGCCCCTTCATGCCCTTCATCACCGAAGAGATCTGGCACGCCTTCTACGACAACGCGGCACCAGCAAAGTCCATCGCGCTCACGCGCTTCCCCCAGGCCGCAGATATCGCCTCCGATGCCGCCAGCGTGTCCGCCATGGAGGTCTTGCAGCAGATGATCGTGACCGTCCGCGGCCTGCGCAAGGAGATGGCTGTTCCCGAGAAAGAAGCCACACCCATCATCGTCTTCGCCGACAACCGCGTGGTGGCCCTTGCAGACGACAATAAAGCCCTACTGGCTCGTCTGGCGCGGGTAAGCGAGATCGAGTTCGCCTCTACCGCATTGACGGGCGACAACACGCGCAGCGCGGCAGGGTTCGACGTCGCCGTCGTCTACGAACGGCAGATCGACGTGGCCGCAGAGCGTGAGCGACTGACGAAAGATATTGCGAAGTTCGAAAAGGGCCTCGCAGCAGCGGAGCGTCAGTTGGGCAATGAGACCTTCATGTCCAAAGCACCGGCACACATCGTCGAAAGCCTGCGAAAGCAGTCATCGGAGACGCAGATGCTGTATGACAAGGCAAAGGCCGCGCTGGAGGCTCTGCCACAGTAGCCAGCATCGGGTTTAGGATTACTGCATGGACTGGAAGAGCAAACGGGTACGAACGATTCTGGAAGCAGCACTGGCCGAAGACAAGGCAGCAACCGATGTTACGACAGCGTTGACGGTCTCTCCGACGTTGCGGGCGACGGGAACCATCGTCGCAAAGCAGGCGTGTGTCGTCTCGGGGCTGGGGTGCATCCCGGCCTTCCTGGAGATCTTCGCAAAGATGAGCGGTACGACTGGCCGGTTCGAGGTCGTGAGCCATCCCGAGATCTTCGACGGCGTAAAGGTAAAGAAGGGCCAGACCATCGCAGTCATCCGGTACAAGGCGGCGGCCATTCTGTCGTGCGAGCGCGTGATCCTGAACCTGATGCAGCGCATGAGCGGCATCGCCACACTGACGAACGAGTTTGTGAAGGAACTTGCCGGGACGAAGACCAAGGTCCTCGATACCCGCAAGACGATCCCCGGCCTCCGCGCTTTGGACAAATACGCCGTATCGTGTGGCGGAGGCGTAAACCACCGGCTCGACCTACAGGATGGAATCCTGATCAAGAACAACCATATCTCCCTCGGTGGCGGCCTTCCCACGGCTCTTGAGAGTGCATTGAAGGGCAGACGCAAGGGACAGGTAGTACAGGTCGAAGTGCGAAGCCCTGAAGAGCTGGAACAGGCGATTGCCGGCGGAGCCGAGTCGATCCTGCTCGACAATATGACACCCGCAGCAGTGAAGAAGTCCGTGAAGCAGATTCGCGCGGCGCTTCCGGGCGTGCCGGTCGAGGCCTCAGGCAATATGAATCTGAAGACCGTTCGGACCTATGCGCTGGCAGGAGTGGACTTCATCTCAGTGGGAGCGCTCACGCACTCAGCGGTAGCGGTCGACCTGAGCATGAGGATTGCCGCGGATGCCAGTTAGTTTCTCGACCGAGGCGGTCGAAGCTGGGCTGTCGGGAACACAGTTCTCCGGATTGATACACCACTTCCCCTCCGTGAAGTCGACCAACACCCTGGCGCTCGCAGCCGCGCAGGCCGGAACACAGGGCGGCGTCTGGATCGCGGATGAGCAGACCGCAGGACGCGGGCGCGGCGGCCATACATGGCACTCCGCCGCAGGGGACGGGCTCTATGTGAGCGCCCTGGTGCGGCCATCGCTTCCGCTGACGCGGGCACTTTGGCTGTCGCTTGCAACCGGGCTCGCTACGCAGACCGCTATCGCCGAGGTAACCGGTTTGACGCCGGATATCCGCTGGCCCAACGATCTTCTGCTGGCGGGGAAAAAGTGCGGGGGCATCCTCGTTGAGACTGCGCTCGCTGCGCAGACAGAGGAGCCGGCTACGCTACGTTACGCGGTGATCGGAGTTGGCATCAACGTGAACCATGCGGAGTTTCCTCCGGAGCTATCGACATTGGCAACCTCGTTGCGACAGGAGACTGGAAAGCCATGGCCTCGCGAGAGCCTCCTGACAGCCCTGCTGCGTGCGCTCGATCAGGAGATTCGTTCGCTGGAGACCAATGACAATCACCTGCTGGAGCGGTTCGCACACGCGTCGAGCTGGGTGCGAGGCAAGCATGTTCAGGTAGGCGAGGACGGCGGCTATACTGGCGTGACCGCCGGCCTCAACGCAGAGGGATTTTTGCTCGTCGAGGGCGACGACGGCGTGCGGCATACAGTGTTTTCGGGCGGAGTACGCGCTCTGTAATCAAGCTCGCGGAGTAGTAGGAGAACAAGGATGTTGCTGGCGATCGATGTAGGGAATTCGAATACGGTATTTGGACTGTACAAGCTGGGGACCGAGGGCGCACCGGCGGTTCTGGTGGCAGACTGGCGCATGACCACGCCCTCCGGTCAGACGACGGACGAGTTCGGCAGCACGCTACGAAACCTGTTCGCCCTGCGCGGGCTCGATATGAGCGTGGTGGATGGTATCGCAGTCTCGTCGGTGGTTCCTCCTCTCGATTGGATGTTGCGGCAGGTCAGTGAGCTCTACTTCAAGGTGAAGCCGCTGTTCATTGAGCCCGGCGTAAAGACCGGCCTCCCGGTGCTGACCGACAACCCTTCTGAGGTCGGGGCGGACCGGATCGTAAACTGCGTCGCCGCCTTTGAGAGATTCGGAGGCCCCACAATTGTCGTGGACATGGGTACAGCGACAACGTTCGATGTAATCTCGAAGAAGGGCGAGTTCCTGGGCGGAGCGATCGCCCCCGGCCTGGGCATCTCGGCGGACGCGCTCTTCAGCAGAGCCGCACGGCTGCCACGTATCGAGGTCAAGAAGCCTGCCAAGATCATCGGCACCGGAACCGTCGACAACATCCAGATCGGGCTCTACTACGGCTATATCGGACTCGTAGACGGCATCCTGGAACGGATGATCGCCGAGATGGGACCGGAGACCAAAACAGTCGCAACCGGTGGTCTCGCGAGACTGATCGCAGGCGGCTCAAAGCACCTCAAGACAGTAGACGAGATGCTGACACTGACCGGACTGCGGATCGTCTACGAACGGCATCTGGAACGGAATCGCAAACGCAGCACGTAGTAAGGACCAACACTTCCCAATGGAGAATTACTTCAACTACTTTACGGAGATCGAGGAGCGCTTCCAGCAACGGCGCGGATCGCTGCTGATGCTCTCTACGCTGGACTGGGCCCTGATCGAAACATGGCGCGAGGCAGGCATTCCCCTCGAAGCAGTACTACGTGGGATCGACGACTCCTTCGACCGGCACGATGCGAAGACTCGCCGCGCCACCGGACGCATTCGCAAGGTGAATGGACTGGCCTGGTGCGCACAGGCAGTCGTGGAGGCAGTAGAACAGGCGAAGGAGGCAGCAATCGGAGCTGCCGCACCGGAGAAGCTGGACCGCGAAAGTGGCTTCGAGATGCAACGCATCGCAACCTATCTGACACGCTGCTCCGATCTTGTCGCGGCGGCAAAGCTGGCACCTCCAGCAGACGCAGTGGCCGTAGAGGTAGCAGCACGCCTGCGAGGGCTCGCCGAAGGTTTAGGACTCGACCCAGCGACGTCGCTCGAAGAGCTGGACCGAACCCTCAGCGTGTTAGAGGAACGACTATTCGCCGCCCTCATGACATCGGCCAGCGAGGAAGAACTCACCGCTCTAAAGGAACAGGCTGCGCGTGAACTGGCCCCATACAAAGGCAAGATGCAGGCCGTGCAGATCAAACAGGTGCAGCAGCAGTTTCTGCAAAAACGGATGCTGGAGTCGCGCAACCTGCCGCGGTTGAGCCTGTTCTATATGAGTCACGATTGAGGCCCCAATGAGAGTCACGATCGACAAATGGATCTACGGCGGCGCAGGCGTGGGCGCGGCATCAGGAGATGGCGCTGTCCTCTCCGTGCCGTTCAGCATACCGGGTGAAGTTGTCGAAGTCAGCGATGCAGAACTAGCCGAGATCGTTACTACATCGCCCGAGCGGGTCGCGCCAGGTTGCCCGCACTTCGGCGCGTGCGGAGGCTGTCAGTATCAACACGCCACATATGAAACACAGGTGCGACTGAAGGCAGCTATCCTACGCGAGATGCTCGAAACCACGGGGCTAACCGACCTTCCCGAGTTGCAGATCCACACCGACGAACCATGGGAGTATCGCAACCGAATTCGACTGCGGGTTGGGGCTGTCGATGGGGCGTTAAGGGTCGGCTATAACCGGCGCGGCTCCTATGAGATGCTTCCCATCCGCGAGTGCCCCATTGCGGCTCCGCTGCTGATGAGAACAGCGAAGGCAATCCTCACGGTTATCGAAGATGCTCCGGCATTGGCGACATGGGCTCGGCAGATCGTTGAGGTCGAGCTCTTTACCAATAGCGATCAATCTCACCTACAGATGATCCTCTTCCTGCGATCCGACCGTGGCCCAGATTTCACCCACTTCTGCGAGCACCTTAAGAAGCTGATACCAGAGCTTGTAGGAGCCGGTGTCATCATCGTCGGAGCCTCAGGCAAAAAGGAGCAACCCGGCGCACGATGGGGCACGGACGGGCTAAAGTATCGCGCCGCCGACAAAGAGTATTGGGTAAGCCGCGGCAGCTTCTTCCAGGTCAACCGCTTTCTGGTGGATGAGTTGGTCCGCCTCGTCACGCACGGCCGGAAGGGTGCGCTGGCGTGGGATTTGTACGCCGGAGTGGGACTGTTTTCGCGCTCTCTCGCCGATTCGTTCGCAGAGGTAGTCGGCGTCGAAACAGTGATCGGCGATCTTGCTGCCGTTCTGAAGGGCAGCGGCAAACGTGCCGTCGGCGCAACCACCGCAGAGTTTCTACGCGGAGCCGTTCTCCAGCGAGAGAAACCCGATCTCATCGTCATGGACCCTCCGCGAGCCGGTCTGGGCGCGGAGGTCTGCGAGCTGCTCGGACGCGTGAAGGCGCGCGAGATGGTCTACGTCTCCTGCGATCCGCAGACGTTGGCGCGAGATCTCAAGGCGATGGTAGACTCCGGCTACACGATCAACGAAGTGCACATGCTGGACCTGTTTCCGCAGACGTTTCACATGGAGACAGTAGTAGTTTTAGGCCGCTGATCACGCCTGTCCAGGGACAGCGTGACGTAGAGCAGGGATAGCGGGTGAAGAATGTCGGCAGGACGCAATGCTCTCGCGAGCAGAGGAGTTCAACGCGAGCTTTGGCCTGACGCAGGTGTGGAGCGCCTTCGCTTGCGGCGCGCTCCCACGCTGGCGGCAGCAATCTGGTTTGCGCTGGGCATCGTGATGGCGCACCAGTGGCAGCCGACCATTGTCCTCCTGATCGCGCTGGCCCTACTGACAGCTCTGCTTTGGCCCGGTCTGAGAGGGAGTGGCTGGGCATCGATCACAGCCGTGGCCGGAGTCTGGATCGTCGTCGGCTTATGGTGCGCCCAGATACAACCGACACCCCCATCACAACAGGCACTCCTCTCCTATGCGGATGGCCTCAGCCGCACAGTGCGGGGGCGAGTGATCCGTGTGCGCGAGCTGCCTCCTCAGCCTGAAAACAACGACGCCGATGCCGATCCAACCTTCTGGACGGAAGGACAAAACGATGCGCAGGCACACGCTGTTTCGATTGACCTCGCCGTCGAAGCAGTGGAAGAGGTGACACCCGATGTGGCATGGATGGCATCCACAAGCGGTGGAGTACGAATGACAGTCATCGGACCCGTGCCTGACCTGCACTGTGGAGAGCTCCTCGAAGCTCCACTGCGCATGAAGGTACCCGAGCGGTATCGTGATCCCGGCGCATGGCAATACGCCGACTACCTCCTACAACAAGGCATAGGCGCTCACGCAAGCGTCAAGGCACCGCGGGTAGTGCGTCTGGGACAGGCTGCATCTCCGTGGGGCCAATCAGACTTACAGTGCAGGCTGTACGCAGCGCAGACATGGGCAGCGAGCAGAATGGAGGGATTCGTTCACTCCCGCGCGAATCGCGCACTACCCGGCGTCATGCAACTCCACGCGGACGACGCGGGCATGTTGAACGCGATGCTCTTCGGCGACCGAACCCGCCTGAGCCACACACTGCGAATCGGTTTCGAGCGGACAGGCTCGTTCCACCTGTTCGTCGTATCAGGAATGCACGTAGCGCTTCTCGCTGGAGGCGTGTTCTTTCTGGCGCGCCGCCTTCGTCTGGGAGAGTGGAGCGTCAGCCTACTGACCATCGCGCTGACGACGGGCTATGCCCTGCTCACCGGATTCGGTGCCCCAGTCCAGCGAGCGTTGACCATGGCAACGGTCTTCTTAGTCGCAAGGCTGCTCTCCCGCGATCGCAATGTGCTGAATGCCCTGGGAGCGGCGTCACTCGCGGTATTGGTGTGGTCGCCGCGAAGCCTGTTCGAGACAAGCTTTCAGATGACGTTTCTAGCCATCCTGGCCATCGGCGGAATCGCAGTGCCCCTAGGCGAGCACAGCTTCCTCCCCCACGCACGGGCAGCACGCAAGATCGGAGACCGTTGGCTCGATGTCGGCATGCCACCGCACCTGGCACAACTCCGCGTCATGCTCCGGATATGGGGCGACGCCTTCCAGCAGCTCTTTGGCCAACGCGCCAGCAGAGCGCCGGCAGCACTCGTCCGGTGCAGCCTCTGGGCGCTCGAACTCGCACTCATCGGCGTCATCGCTGAGATGATCATGGTCCTTCCCATGGCTCTCTACTTCCATCGAGCGACCATGTTTGCGTTACCCGCAAATATGGCGAGCATTCCACTGGTGGCAGTGCTGGCTCCCATGGCAGTGATCACATTCCTCGCTTCCCTGCTGAGCCCCTGGCTCGCGATGGCTCCGGGCGCGGGAACCGCGTTGCTGCTGCATGGGATCACGAGCCTGATCGGAGGAGTAAGCAGGATACAGATGGCTGACCTTCGCATCCCCGGACCCGTCTGGTGGATCGCGCTTGGAGTACTGGGGTGCTGGATCTTCTGCTGCTGGGCGGTGCGGCAATCAGGCCGATGGGCGTCGATTGCGGCTGTTCTCCTTCCGCTGGCCGCAGCAGTCGTACTCTGGACCGAACCAGCCACCGTAACCCCGAACGTCATGGAGGTGACCGCAATCGACGTCGGCCAGGGCGACTCCATCCTCGTTATCAGCCCGACAGGTAAGACCATGCTGGTCGATGCGGGAGGCCCAACCGGTACCGTCAAGGAGATCTCCGACGCCACCAGCCGGTTCGACGTCGGCGAGGAGGTAGTCTCTCCCTACCTGTGGTCGCGACGTCTCCGCCGCCTCGACGTGATCGCCCTAAGCCACGCCCATAGCGACCACATGGGCGGCATGGCGGCCGTGATGCGGAACTTCCGCCCACGCGAGCTCTGGGTATCGATCGACCCTGCCTCTGCCGCCTATCAGAGCCTGCTGCTCGAAGCAAAACAGCTTGGAGTGACCGTCCGGCATCTTCATGCAGGAGACGGCTTCGTTTGGGGTGGCACACAGATCGACGTTCTGGCTCCCGAGGCAGGCTACATCAACCACGGAGCACCCACCAACAATGACTCTCTGGTGCTGCGCGTGGCCGATGGCAAAGCTTCCGTGCTGCTGGAGGGCGACGCTGAAGCCGCCAGCGAGCGGGCCATGCTGTCCTTCGGACGAGTGCAACCAGTGACATTGCTCAAGGTAGGACACCATGGCAGCCAAACATCATCGACGGCAGTCTTTCTCGCGGCGGCAGCGCCACAAGATGCGATCATCTCCGTCGGCAGAGGAAACACCTTCGGCCATCCCCGAACCGAGGTGATCGACCGCCTTGCAGCGGCTCACACGCATCTCTACCGCACCGACGAGTTTGGCCTGACGACCTTCCTGCTCAGTCGCGATGGGCAACTTCGCGAGGTCCTCGGCGCGGCAGACTGACCGTCAAAACCGAAATCTTTTACTTGCCTAATCCAAAAGGAAGGTGGAACACGATGCCGGTGCTGATCGTTCCCAAGGGATACGTATGCGAGTTGCCTTCAACCGCTCCATAGCCCAGCTCTACGACGCGAAAGTCCAGAACCGGGAGGATGGAAATATCGAGGCCAGCGAAGGCATCGTACTCAAGATGCGTGCTGTACTGGACGCCTGTCGTGCTGGACACGCCGGAGGTAGCGAGCGAGCTGTTGTATTGTGTCCCGAAGTTGGTACTGGCCACGCCAACCGAACCCTGCACGTAGGGCTTGAGAGGAACGAACGGGGTATGGAACGTGGCTCGGATACCGGCAAGCCCAGATCGAATATGGCCGCCGCCCGCGTTATAAGCCGAGTATGCCCCCTGCGTACTGTTCACAATGCTGCCGCGTGCGTCCACACCCAGCCGGACCGGACCCACGTTGCGGAAGTCATAGAAGATGCCGCCGGTGCCGCCCACAGGATCGATGCTGCCGTTCGTGTTGGTCGTGGATCCCTGTGTGTAGGGAATGTCGGTCATGCGCCGAACGGTGACAGTTCCATACGCGCTGAGCTGTGCAGAGGCGGTGGAAGCGGCGAACAGGACAGACGTCAGGGCGAGAGCAAGCTTCGAAATGTTCATCTACGAAGATTTTACCTTCGACAAGCCCCCGCGGGAACAATCAGCCTTCGTTTTCGAGGGTTACCGGGTATGATCGCCGGAACGTCAAATCAAATGTGGAGGTGCTGCTTGGAACCTGTACAGACGAAGAATGATCCCTTACCCGCAATGAGCGCCGAGGAGCTGGCGGAAGAACAGAAGCTGATCCGCCGTCTCCAGATGATGATGAACATGGTCATCCAGGTCATCACGCAGGACTCAACCCTCACCATCGACGAGGCAGCCCAGATGATCGGGGACAGCCGCAAGGCCGCGCTGGCGATGTTTCCCGGCAAGGAGCTGGCATTCGATCTGATCTGGAAACCGCGCTTCCAAAGGTTGATGCGCGAACGCTTCCGCATCCATTGAAGCGAGAGATGGTGTCCTGATATGGTGAGGTCATGCAGATCCGGCTCGCGACTCAGAATGACATCCCCGCACTCATTCAGCTTGTACGAAACGTCGTTCCGCTGATGCGGGCGACGGGCAATCTTCAATGGGATGAGACCTATCCCAATGCAGAAGTCTTCTCCTCCGACATCGAGCTAGGTACGCTTTGGCTCGCCGAAACGGAGGCTGGCATCGCCGGAGTCGCCGCCCTCACCACCGATCAGGAGCCCGACTACGAGCAGGTCGGATGGGATTTGACCGAAAAAGCTGTAGTCGTACATCGGCTCGCAGTCGACCCCGCCTTTCGCGGACAGGGCGTCGCCAGCGCGCTGATGCAGCAGGCCGAGATCGTCGCAAAGGATCTGGATATAGCAGTGCTACGCGTCGACACGAATACGGAGAACAGCGTGACGCAGAAGATGTTCCCCAAACTGGGCTATGTTCTGTCCGGGGAGATCACCCTGCGATATCGCCCTGGACTGCGCTTCCTCTGCTACGAAAAACGCCTATCCGCAATTGCGGTTTAGGGTCCATTAGAATGGCTTGATCGTGTTCCCGGCGCTCCTTCCACCATGTATCGTTCTTATAGAGCGAGAACACGCTGGGGTCCCATTGCCGTACATCTATATCGACAAGGTCTTGAACGAGCTGCGCGATGATCTGATCTCAGCAATGCACGCTGCGGTGGAGCGTGAGTTGCATCAGGGAAGGGTCGATGTCGCAAAGCTCTACCGCTCCTTCAATCGCGCCGCAAGCGGCAAGGTCGCGAACCCAGTGTGGGTATCGGAGAAATGTGTTTCAGAGACAGGCAATAGCGGCAGCAAGAAGAAAAAGCGCGGGACAGACTCCGATGATTAATGACGTGGGCCGATCACTGAAAAGATGACGCACCCGATCTGAAATACACAGCAACGCGACAGAAAAGCATCTTCCATAGCAGGCGAAGCCAGCAAAAATCCCTGTGATCGCGTCCGTACAGGCACGCATCACAGGGATTTCCGTCCGGCTTTCTATCAAAGCTCTACACAATCGGCTTAACGCTGCTCATCGAGCCATTCATGGAGCTTCGGCTCTTGCGTTTCGCGGAGCTGAATGCAGGCATTGATGCTGTCGATGGACTTCGCAAGCGTGCGCTCCGCTCCGTCAACATGGTGGCTCGCGAAGAAGTTCGAGACCTCATCGCGACTCTTTTCGCTACAGAAAGAACCGGCCGCAGAGACAATGCGGGATCCTGAACTGGCCGTAAACTGCGCATGCACCTTGTCCCAGTTGTTCTGGATATACGTCCAGGCCTGGTCACGGGTCTCGCGCTGGTTGAGCAGAATGGAAAGCAATATCCAGCTGCTCTGGTTGCGAACCTGCCCTGAGACCGCGTAATCCAGCGTGCGGGCGACGAGCGCCGGATCGCGGAAACGCGGCAGTGTGTCCAGGGAGTCGGATTGCAGGACAGGATCGCGCTCATCTTTGCTGAGCGCCAGAACCTTCTCATACAACTCCGCATCCCCGTTCGCGGCAGAGATCAGAATCGCTGCATCGGTAAGGCTAGGGTCCATCTCCTTCTTTTTGGTAAAGCTCTGCTCCGTCAGCTTGAGGGCCTCGACTAGAATCGTCGGATCCTTGGCCGCCCCTAACGCAGCAAAGAGCGCCGCACGCAGCTCCTGACGATTGTACGTGTCCTGTACGGATGGCTGACCAAGAGCCGCATACGCTGGCGCGAACTGCTCCCGAACCACCTTCGCCAGACGAACACGATCTTCATCACTGGCAATGCGCATATCGATGAAATTGACGTGCCCCAAAGCATTTTCGAGCACCGAGGAATCGCTGTCCTTCTTAAGCGAGAGAACCAGGTTGAGGAAGTCACCGACCGAGCTCTCTCCTGCACGCATCAGCGCCCAGCGATCCCCGAGCAGGCCAATGCGTTCGGCCGGAGTGAGGGCAGTCTCGGCCTTGGCAAGGATAGCCGAGAACTCGTCAGCAGAGTACGCCGTGCGGAAGTACCCCCTATCCGCTGCGTTCGCAAAAAAGACAGGTGCCTTTTCCGGTACAGTAAGCGCCGTTTTGCCCGGAGTCAGCAACTGGCACGCGCTGTCTTTGAAGCAGACAGGAATCGTCCATATCTGGTCAATGCCCGCCATGGTCGTCCGCGTCGGAGTCAGGAAGAAACGGCTCTGGGCGACGGAGACGGAGACGCTGCCCTTATCCTTACCCGAGAAGCTGACCAGCGGCACGCCCGGCTGCTCGACAAAGCTCTCCATGATCGTATCGACCGGCTTGTGGCTGGTCGCAGTCTGGGCTCCCCAGAAATCCTCAGCCGTCGCATTTCCATAAAGGTGAGCAGCCAGATAGTTATGAACTCCCTGACGGAAGACCTCTTCGCCAAGATAGTTCTCGACCATCCCAAGCACGGCTCCGGCCTTGCCATAGGCAATGCCGTCGAACATCTCATTGATCTCATCGGGTGTATTCGCATCAGCACGAATGGTACGAGTGGTCGGCTGCGAATCATAGTTGAAGGTGCTATCGAGCTCGCTCGCGCGGTCCTGCGAAATCTGCCACTCAGGATGCCATTTTTCTACTGGCTTGAATGCCATCCAGGTGGCGAAGCCCTCATTCAGCCAAAGATTATTCCACCACTGCATCGTCACCATGTCGCCAAACCACTGGTGTGCCATCTCGTGGGCCACCACACCGGCAACCTCCTTCTTCGAGTTGGTGGACCCAGTCTTCGAATCCACCAGCAGGTCCGTCTCGCGGTAGGTGATGCAGCCGAAGTTCTCCATCGCGCCCGCTTCGAAGTCAGGCAGCGCAATCATATCCAGCTTGGGCATCGGATACTTGATGCCGAAGTAGTCATCGTAATAGTGCAGGATGTACTCAGCCGATTCGACCGCAAACTTCGTGTACTGCACCTTGTCCGGAGTGGAACAGGCACGGATCGGCACCCCGTCCGCCTTGCCCGAGCTACATTTGAAATCGCCCACGAGGAACGCGACCAGATACGTCGACATCTTAGGAGTCGTCGCGAACCTCAGCGTATGCTTCCCCGCGCCGGCAGCCGTATCAGCAATCTGGTTCGTGTTCGAGATCACCGTATCGCCCGCATCCACCGTCAACGCGATATCGTAGGTGGCCTTCAGCGCAGGCTCGTCGAAGCTGGGGAAGGCGCGACGCGCATCGGTCGCCTCAAACTGCGTCACCGCATAGTTCCGCACCTTTGTCTTCGACAGATAAAAGCCGCGCAGCTTGTCGTTGAGGATTCCCGTGTACCGAATGGCCAGCGTGTTCTTGCCAGCAGGAAGCGCCTGCGGAAAGGTAAAGGTCGCCTGCTCCTGCGCAGGATCGAGCGAGACAGACGCCGTCTGCGAGCCACTCGTGACCGAGAGAAACTCGATCTCCGCCGCGTTCAAAGTGATGCTGGTGCTCGCCGCGTCAAGGGTGAGATCGATGGTCTCGTCTCCCGCAAAGGTCGCAGCCTTCAGGTCCGGAGTAAGGGACAGGCTGTAGTGCTCAGGATGCACGCCCCCAGGAAGGCGCTGGCCCTCGAGTGCAGTCGAAATGGTAAGAACGAGGGCGGCGGCGAACAGGGTACGACAAAGGGACATGGAGAGCCTCAGGCGGTTTTTGAAAGCTGTTACAGAATACGAGAGTTGGCAATCGTTTGTTCAGCCACGCCAGTCACTCCCGTTTAATGCGGCCTACACAGAGGCGCGCCGGCCTGTACTCACGAATGGATAAATCCTCAAGCGCCAGATTCGCGGCACCGCAGAGACGTCGCCAGTCTTCGGCGAGAAAGCTGCGGCGGATGGAGACGAGCCCATCACGCTGGACAAAGGGATGAAAGTCGAACAGCGTCGTCATCCATCCAAAAGCGCGATACGGAAGCGCAGTCCGATGAAGGTCGTTGATAAACCATCCGCGCCGCGCCGTCGCCTCCATCCACCTCAGAAAAGGAATGATCTCGGCATTGGAGAGATGATGCATCACAAGCGAGCTGACAACCACATCGATGCCTGTAGCCGGACGATACGAAAAGGCATCCCCATGGACCCAGCGAATATTCTGATTGGCAGGGGTAGCCTCTACCGCGGAACGGATCGCATCGGGATTAAGGTCAATCCCCGTAAGATTGACCGCAACACCACGCCTTGCCGCCCAGCCATGAATGCGGCGCAGCATATCGCCATGCCCACACCCCACATCGACGATATGAAGAGGCCCGATCGAGACAGAGGATTGACCAATCAACTCTGCCAGCCATGACAGTGTCGGCCGGTACGCCAGCGTAAGCCGGTTGACACGCGCGATATCACGCAAACAAGCGTTCAGCTCCTCATACGTGCAGGGCTGATCCATCAACTCAGGAAGAGTCTCCGGATCGGCGCGACGGCTCAGGTCCAGCTCGCCAGCAGAAACTCTCGCACTCATCTAAGCGTGCGTCGTTGAAGCAGCACGCTCGGAGTGCCCCGAGAGCTCCGCCGCACGAGCCTCGGCATACGCGGCAGCCCCAAGCAGCGCGCAAGTGTCGTCCAGAATCACGCGGACAGGAATCGATTGAAGCAGCGGCGAAAGACGTCCCTTATCGAGGAAGGCTTGCGTGAAGGCCCCATTCTGGAGCGTCTTAAGGATCTTCGGAGCGATGCCGCCGCCCAGATACATGCCTCCAGTAGCAAGCACCTTGAGCGCAATGTTGCCGGTCTCCGCCCCATACGCTGCTGAAAACAGCTTCATCGTCTCGAAACAGATGGAGCTCGATCCATCCTCGGCGCAAGTCCCGATAACAGCATTGGGATCCTCCGCGGCAAGCCGATCACGGAGCCACTGCGGCTCATCAAGCTTCTCTACGTCACGCAGGTAGCCATAAACATTCTTGATACCAAGGCCCGAGACTACACGCTCAAAGCTGACCCGCCCATTCAGGGTGCGACGAAGGTGTTGCAGCAAAGCGACCTCGCGATCCGTACGCGCAGCGAAGTCGCAATGACCACCCTCCGACGGAATCGGCCTATGGCACTTGCCATCCCAGATCAGCATCGCTTCTCCCAGCCCGGTCCCCGCAGCGATCAGGCCGCGATGCCCTACAGCCTCCGAATCCCCCGCGTGCAAGGTAAAGATCTTGTCCGGGGCAAGCTCGGGAACCCCATAGCCATTCGCCTCCAGGTCATTGATAAGCGAGATGTGCCGGATGCCAAGCGAACTCTGCAACTCTCGCGCATCCAGCGTCCAAGGCAGATTGGTGAGCTTCAGGCGACCGTCGCGAACCGGGCCGGGGCAACCGAAGCAAGCAGCGATAATCTCGCTCTTCCGATCCTCAACGCCTTCGAGAAACTTGTTAACCACGTCCTCAAGCGTCGCGAACTCGTGCGCGGGGAACTTCTGATCGCGGACGCCCTTGAGGCGGCCATCAATAAACTCATACAGCGCTAGATGAACCTTCGTACCGCCAACATCACCAGCAAGAATCATTTACGAGAGCTCCAATGTGCCGGTTGAACCTGAGACTGTCTCGGAGGGGACCGGTTCTGGCAGCTTAGCTGCTGAGCGAGTGTCGAGCAAGAGGGTAAGTTTACCGCTCGCAGGACGAATAAGCTGCGAAGGGTAGGTCTCCGGCTGGTAAGGACCAAGCAGCACATCATGCAACACCTGAGTCTTCGCCGCACCCTCGATGAGAAAAGCAACCTCTCGAGCCTGATTGATGACCGGCCACGTAAGCGTAATCCGCCATGTATCCTTCTGCGGCACATGGTTGGCGACCACCAACCGGCTCATCTCGTTCAACGCCTCGGTGTGCGGAAAGAGCGAGGCCGTATGGCCATCGTCGCCCATCCCAAGCAGAATCAGATCGAAGGTCGGCGTCTCCGCCCCCTCCAGACGAAAGGTGTTGCGCAGCGTCGACTCGTACCGTGCAGCAGCCACCTCAGGGTCGAGCTCACCCTCCATGCGATGAATACGGTCAGCAGCAAGAGGAACATGCGAGAGCATAGCCTCATTGGTCATGCGATAGTTCGAGTCGGCATCCGTCGGGGGAACCGCGCGCTCATCGACCCAGTAAAGATCAAGCGCATCCCACGGAACCTGCTTCAAAAACGGTTGGCTCGGATCGGCAAGCAGGGCAAACATCGCCTTCGGGGTACTGCCCCCAGAGAGAGCGACACGAGCTCTCCCCCGCGCCTTTACAGCCGCAGACACCGACGACGAAAAAAACTCAGCTGCAGCCCGAGCAACGGCAGCGGAGTCAGGAGCAACATGATAGGTGACAGTGACGGGACGAGGCATGGCCGTTTCTTCCTGAAGTGAAATGCAGATTTCTGTTCTGGTTCAGATGCAGGCAATCGTACAAAAGCAGAGCGGTTTGCCGAACATCAGTAGCAATAAAGAACAAGCGACGTGTCATCCGAGCGGCTGACACGTCGCCTTCTGAATCAGGTTAGAGCTTCTGCCAGGTACGTCCATCCTTCGCGAGCAATTCGTCGGCGCACTCCGGGCCCCAGCTTCCAGCGGCATAGTTCGGGAAGCCCGCAACCGCCTTCTTCGCCCATGCCTCGAGAATCGGAGTGAACAACGCCCATGTGGCTTCCACTCCATCGCGGTGAGCAAAGAGAGTCGCATCTCCCAGCATCGCGTCGAGCAGCAACCGCTCATAGCCGTTGGCAGACGACTTGCCGAACGCATCGGCATAGCTAAAGTGCATCGTAACCGGCTGAACATTCGTCGTCGGTCCGGGAATCTTGGCCCCGAAGCGAAGCGAGATGCCCTCGTCCGGCTGGATACGCATCGTCAGAATGTTCGGCTCGATCTTGTCATCGCTATTGTTGCTCTTGAAGAGATGCAGCGGCGGCTGTTTGAACACCACAGTCACCTCTGTCACGCGCTTCGCCAGCCGCTTTCCAGCGCGAAGATAGAACGGAACTCCCGCCCAGCGCCAGTTTTCGATCTCAAGACGAATCGCCGCAAAGGTCTCCGTGCTCGACTCCGGAGAGACCCGATCCTCCTGCCGATAGCCGATAACATCCTTGCCATCCACATTACCCGGTCCATACTGGCCACGGACAGTGTTCTCGACCGGAATACCCTCGATGGCACGCCAGACCTTGAGCTTCTCCGTGCGGACAGCATCCGCCTGGAAGGAGTCAGGTGGTTCCATCGCAACAAACGAGAGCACCTCCATCACGTGGTTCTGCAACACGTCACGGACGGCTCCAGCCTTCTCATAAAACGGCCCACGTCCCTCGATGCCAATCGACTCGGCAGCAGTAATCTCGACGTGATCGATGTAGTTGCGGTTCCAGACCGGCTCGAAGATCCCGTTACCGAAGCGGAAAACCAGGATATTCTGCACCGTCTCCTTACCGAGATAGTGATCGATACGGAAGATCTGATCTTCAGACAAAACTGCATTGACGGCGTCGTTCAACTCACGCGCCGATTCCAGATCCGTCCCAAAGGGCTTCTCAATAATGACGCGAACCCAGTGGTTCTCACCCTCAGCCGGCTTCGCCATGCCATGCGCGCCGAGACGATGCGTAATGTCCGCAAAGAACTCCGGTGCCACAGCCAGATAGAACAGGCGATTGCCCTTCGTGTTCAGCTTGGTGTCCAGATCGGCAAGATAAGCCTTCAGCTTCTCGAAACCCTCGTCGTTATCGAACTCCGTCGCGAAGTACTTCACGCGATCCATAAACGGCGCAAGCTTCGGATCGTTCTCCTCGACGCCGCCCCCCTTCAGAATGCCGTCCTGCATATCAGGACCGAAGGTGGAACTCAAATCGCGACGCGCTACGCCGACAACGGCAAAGTCTTCCGGCAAAAGACCGGACTGGTCAAGATGGTAGAGCGCAGGCAGCAGCTTGCGCTTGGTCAGATCGCCGGAAGCTCCAAAGATGACGACGATGCAGGGTTCGGGAATCCGCTCACCCTTCTTGGTTGCATCCGCCTCGGTCGACGGCACGGCTAATGTGGTGGACATAATCTACTCCTTACTCAAGTTTCAGACTCAGGCAAAGTCATTCAGGGAAGCGTGCACCCGAGGATCGTGCAAACAATGTTCTCCCGTTCGCACGATCCTCGAACAGGTCAGGACTTCTTGATAGCGTGACCACCGAATTCGTTCCGCATAATCGAGATCATACGGTCGGTGAAGTTGTTCGCCTCGCGCGAGCGCAGACGACGGATAAGCGACTCGGTGATAACCGGCGCGGAGACATCGAGATCGATCGCCTCGAACACCGTCCAACGCCCCTCGCCGGAGTCGGGAACATAGGCTTCCATTCCATCGAGGCTGGGGTTCTTCTTGAGCGCATCGGCGGTCAGATCCAGCAGCCACGAACGGACAACCGATCCCTTCTGCCAGATCTCGGAGATCTGTACGAGGTCGAGATTCAGCGTCTCCTTCGCCTTCATGATCGAGAAACCCTCGGCATACGCCTCCATCAGGCCGTACTCGATACCATTGTGGACCATCTTCACGAAATGACCAGCGCCAGACGGCCCAACATGCCCCCAACCCTCGTCCTTTGCAGGAGCAAGCGCCTCGAAGATCGGCGTCAGCCGCTCAACCGGAGCCTTATCGCCGCCGACCATCATGCTATAGCCCTCGCGAAGTCCCCAGATACCGCCGGAGGTTCCACAATCGACGAACTCAAAGCCCTTCGCAGCAGCCTCGGCATGACGACGCTGCGTGTCCTTATAGTTCGAATTGCCGCCATCGATAAAGGTGTCACCCTTCTGCATCAGCGGCTCCAGCTTCGCGATGGTCTGATCGACCGGATCGCCCGAAGGAACCATGAGCCACACGGCGCGCGGCGCAGCCAGATTCTTAACGAGGTCCTCGAGCGAGTCCACGCCAATCGAACCCGTAGCGGTGAGCTTTGCAGTCGCCTCTTTGTTGAAGTCGAAGCCGACTACCTTATGTCCAGCAAGCCGGAGACGCTCCGCCATGTTGAAGCCCATCTTGCCAAGTCCAATAATTCCAAGTTCCATCGTGTTCCTTTCTTATGCGGCTTGAATGCCGTGTTGAGCTAAGTCGAATGTGAGTTGCGCCGGGGATTCGAAACGAATGGCGTTCATACCAAGCGAGACGGCGGCGGTGCAGTTTTCCTGTTTATCGTCAATAAAAAGCGTCTGCTGCGGTGCAAACCCGGAGATCTCAACGGCTGCGCGGTAGATATTGGGATGGGGCTTCATCTCGTGGACGTAGCCGGAGCAGATAAAGAAATCAAAGTACGGCCGAAGCTGAAACGTGTTGAGCCGGTACTCATTCAACTCGCGAGACTCGTTATTGAGCGTAGCGAGCTTGTACTTACCCTGCGCCTGAAGAGCCGCAAGGATCTTAAAACAATCGAGGTGAAGAATCTTGCTCTCTCCACACACCAGCGCCCACAACTCATCGTAAGAAAAACTATGCGAGGGCTGATCGGGATGAAAGACCGTCTTGCGAAAGAACTCCTGCGCCGTCGAGAGTCCCCGATCCCAGAAAAAGTTCGCCGCATCGTGACGAGACTCATAATCAGCAAGATCGACCTTCATCGAGCTGAGCACACGACAGCGCTGGTTCCTGTCCCACCCATTGGTGAGCAATACGCCCCCAATATCCCAGAAGATGGCTTTGATCTCGCTCACTGCTAACTAGCCTCCGGATAGGCGTTCTTCTCAGGCGTGTCAGGAAAATCAGCCCCCAGCGAGGTCGGTTCTCCTGCTTTGAGCTCCCTGCTCCACTGTTCGAGCCGCGCTGCCATACGGTTGTAGGCCAGCGCCCCGAGCACCAGATGCTTCGGCGGATCGGACGACTCCACCGCAGCAATCATGGCGCGCACAGCCTTGATCGGATCACCCTTCTGCTTACCCGCCTCATTGCGGAAGTAGGCGCGAGTCTTGCCCGCCGTAGCGTCATAATCAGCGATACGCTGCTTGGCCTCCACACCGGAGCGGCTCAGGAAATCCGTGCGGAAGGGGCCTGGCTCGACAATCGTTACATGAATGCCGAGCGGCGCAAGCTCCGCCGCAAGCGCCTCAGAGAAGCCGTTTACTGCAAATTTGCTCGCGTTGTAGTAACCCCACCCAGCCGAGCCGATCAGGCCGCCAATCGACGAAAGATTCAGAATATGCCCCGAACGCTGCTTACGAAGATATGGCAGAAAAGACCGCGTAACCCGAATCAGCCCAAAGACGTTCGTCTCGAAGACCGGCATAAACTCCGCCTCAGCGGCCTCTTCAATGGCCCCGGCAAGCCCATATCCCGCGTTGTTCACGAGCACATCGACGCAGCCAAACTTCGCAAAGGCCTGGGTAACGGCAGAATCCACCTGCCCCTGATCCGTAACATCGAGCGCCAAAGCGATGGCCGAACCGGGATACCTCACCTCGAGATCGGCAATCTTGTCCACCGAACGAGCGGTCGCAATCACCTTGCCGCCGGATGCAAGAATCTCTTCGGCCAGATGACGGCCAAAGCCGGTCGAGGCGCCGGTGATGAACCAAATGCGTGGCTGCGTGTTAAGTGCCATGACCCTCAGATGCTTCGGTTCGTGTTGCGGATGCGGCTGTCAGACAGTTTCAGGAAGCGAGCGTCGTTCCCGCCACAGAAGGCATGTACTGCTTTTCAATGGCTCTCACCTTGTTCAAGCGACGAACAAAGCGCTCTTCCGTGGCAATAAATTCGGCCTTCAAATACGACTCGACACACTCGAAGGCGAGCGCCGAACCAATAATGCGCGCGCCCAGCACGAGAACATTCATCTCGTCATGCTCAACGCCCTGATGCGCGGAATACGTGTCGTGGCACATGCCCGCCCGAACACCCGGCATCTTGTTCGCGGCAATGCAGACCCCCACACCCGAGCCGCAGATCAGGATTCCCCGCTCCGCAGTCCCAGCCATCAGCTCCTTGCCTACCAGAACGGCAAAGTCCGGATAGTCCGACGGCTCCGTGTTGTAGGCTCCGAGATCGTGGACCTCATGACCAAGCTTGCGGATATGGTCACGCACCTCTTCCTTCAGCGGAAATCCGGCGTGATCGGATGCAATCGCGATCTTCATAGCATTCAACTCCTCTGGCTAACTGATGCGGTCATCATCCCAGTCGGCGGTATCGTCGTCCGGGACACTATCTTCGTAAGTAGGCTGGAGCGAGGTGAACCGCTCCTCGTTCGGTGCGGCAGGGTCAGGATACTTCCGAACCATCTCGCGTTCGCTTTCGACCATCATGCTTCTCCGGGGATTGAGAAACCCCATGCGCAGAAGCATCTCTGAACATGGGGTACCGGTTTGTTATTTCTTGACTAGTTTTTTGGCCAGCTCGACGATGTGAGGCACGCTGACACCCAGCTTCTCCATCACAAGCGGTCCCGGAGCCGAAGCGCCAAAGCGGTCGACCCCGATGATGCCGCCATTGTGTCCGACATACTTCCACCAGCCCATCGTGGCACCGGCTTCGACCGCCAGCTTCGGTGTACCCTCGGGCAGCAACTTCGCCTTGTAGGCCTCATCCTGCTCGTCGAAGATCCGGAAGCTCGGCATCGAGACGACCGAGGCATGAATCCCCTCCGTCTTCAGCACCTCCGCAGCCTTCAACACCAACTCAACCTCAGAGCCCGTGGCAATCAGAATGATGTCCTTGCCCGAATCGTCCAGCGCATAAGCACCATGCTTAACACCCTCGGCAACCTTGTACTTCTCCGCATCCAGCACCGGCAGATCCTGCCGTGAGAGCGCCATAAAGCTGGCACTCTTGCGCTCGAGAGCCAGACGCCAGCAGGCAGCCGTCTCGTTCGCATCCGCCGGACGGAAGTCGGTAAGCTGCGGGATAGCGCGGAGGCTCATCAGATGTTCGACCGGCTGGTGCGTCGGGCCATCTGCGCCAAGGCCGATCGAATCATGCGTGAAGACATACAGCGAGTGCACCGACATCAGTGCGCCCATGCGCATCGCCGAACGAGCGTAGTCCGAGAAGGTAAAGAAGGTTGAACCGAAAGGAATCAGCCCACCGTGCGCCGCAATCCCGTTCACCGCCGCCATCATGCCAAACTCGCGGACGCCGAAGAAGACGTTGCGCCCCTTGGGATCGACGTGGAAGCTCGGCGAATCCTTGAAGATGGTCTTCGTGGAGCTGGTCAGATCGGCAGCGCCGCCAAACAGCTCAGGAATCACGCCAGCAACCGCATTCATCACAACCTGACCTGCGTTACGCGTCGCGACCGGCTTGTCCGTCGGGAAGACCGGCAGCTTCTTCTCCCAGCCATCAGCAAGCTTTGCGGCCTGGGTACGGTCATACTCGGCAGCCTCCGCCGGATATGCCTTGGCGTACTCCTCGTACTTCTTCTGCCAGGCAGCATGATCCTTCTTACCCCGCTCGACGACGGTGCCCCAGTTCTTGGCGGCCTCCTCCGGAACGTAAAAGCTCTTATCCTCAGGGAAGCCGAGATTCCGCTTGGTCGCCTTGGTCGCCTCAGCACCGAGCGCCTCGCCGTGCACGCCCTTCGTACCTGCCTTGGGGCTGCCATAGCCGATCACCGTCCGCACCTTGATCAGTGAAGGCCGAGTCGTCTCCGCCTTCGCGTTCTTGATAGCCGCCTCGAGCGCCACAAGATCATTGCCATCAGCAACATGCTGCACCTGCCAGTGGTATGCCTCAAACCGCTTGGTCACATCCTCGGTATAGGAGAGATCGGTAGGCCCATCCAGCGAGATCAGGTTGTCGTCATACAGAACAATCAGCTTACCCAGCCCGAGCGTTCCGGCAAGCGAAGCCGACTCGTGCGAGATGCCTTCCATCAGGTCGCCATCGCCGCACAGAACATAGGTGTGGTGATCAACCGGCGTGTGGTTCTCATGATTGTAGATAGCCGCAAGATGCTTCTCTGCGATGGCAAGGCCGACAGCCATACCGAAGCCCTGGCCGAGCGGACCTGTAGTCACTTCGACGCCAGGCGTCTCGCCATACTCCGGGTGGCCCGCCGTGTGCGATCCCCACTCGCGGAACTGCTCCAACTGCTCCATCGGCAGGTCATAGCCGGAGAGGTGCAGTACGCCATACAGCAGGGCGGAGGCATGTCCATTGGACAGAACAAAGCGATCGCGATCGGACCACTTCGGGTCGGAGGGATCGTGCTTCATGAACTTGTGGAAGAGCAGATAAGCAATGGGCGCACAGCCGAGGGGGGCGCCGGGGTGGCCGTTTTTGGCCTTCTCCACCTGGTCGACGGCGAGAAAACGGAGAGTATTGATGGAAAGCTGATCCAGCGCGTGCTGGTCCTTCTGCTGCTCTTGTTCGCTCATACTTTTCCTTTAGAGGCGCAGCTCAGGGCGGCGGCTCGGGTTTCAAGATATCGTGTTCTGGTCCTTCTATCCTGCACTTGCTGGTTAAAAACGGCGCTTTGAACAGTGTACTAGAGCATTTCGAGTGCCCCATACGAGCACTCCACACCCCAAAAAGGACGCGAGAGACAGACATCGCCCGTTCACGGCGGCGTAAGGGCAACTTCAACATTACGACCCAGCCAGCGATCCTCCCCCGGCCAGTAAAGCGTAAAAATAATGCTCCCCCGTTGCTCCGGGGCAGTAAAAATGTCCGCATACGAGCCGGGATAGCCGACGGCACGAGATTCGGCATGCAGCGTCGTAGCCCAGTTATCAAACGTATAGACAACCCGGAAGGCCACCGGATCCAGGATGCGCAGCATCAGACCCGCCGGAATCGAGCTAATCGCCCGAGTGGTCTGGTACACCTCGATCAGACTCTTGAAGCTCCGCTGCTCAGGCCCCTTGGCATAACGATCCTCAACTGCGGAGATACGGTCGAAGACCCGGCCATCCACAACCGAACGCAGCAACTTCAAGTACTCCGCATGGGCCCAGACCAGCGGCTGCGCAGACCCGGCCGACTTGCCGAAGTACATGCCCTCCGAGGGAATATCCGCATAGTCCCAAACCTGCTCAGGAAGCATCCCTCCAACCGAACTAAAGCCCTCATACGCCCTAATAAACGGTTTCACATCATGCCCGGCGGCAAGCTCGTAGTGCGCGCGCTCTCCACCCAGCAGCGGCCACGCACGACCCTGACCATAGCCATCGTAAGGCCCACCGTCCTTCTTCTGGCCATAACCATCGTGGTTGTACCGTCGCCAGCACGGCCCATAAGGAGTCTCGATCTTCAGGCAATGGTCGACCACCTTCAGCGAATCCACGATCAGTGGATCATCCGCACGGCGAATGCCATAACGAACCAGCTCCAGGAAGCCCGCATCAATCACCTCGCGAGCCGCAAAATCAAATCGCTCGTCCGGACCGCGATTCGAAAGATGAATGCTGCCGATCGGAATCTGAGGGTTATAAAAAGGATCTTCCGGAGCCGGAGGGCGAATACGCATGTAATGCCGCTTCACATCCGGCAGCAGCACGCCATCATCGGTCGTCGTCCACGTATCAAGGTTCGCCTCGATCCAATCGGCATACGTCTCAAGAAAGCTAGCCAGTTCAACCGACTGATGGGCTCGCGCTATATCCGCAGCGCAAATCAACCCCGAAATCACCGCCGCCAGCGTAGAAGGCGAGTAACCCGCGTTCTCCTCCCATCGCTCCTGCTGCGTCACCGGAGCGTAGCGGACCAGAAAAGCCGCCGCGTTCTCGACAAAGTGAAAGACATCGAAGTCCCCCAACCCGCCGACCTTCCACAGCCGCCACGCAAGGATGATCGGGAACGCCACCTCATCGAGCTGAATCCCCGTCCAGTAAGGCGTCCCATCGACCCAGAAATTCTGCGCAAAGCTGCCGTCCGGACGCTGCGTACAAGCCAGATAAACCAGCGCCCGCCGTGCCGTATCCGTCCGTCCGCACGCCAGCAGAGCCGAGGCCGACTGCACCATGTCACGCGTCCAGACCAGATGGTATCCGCCCAGATCGTCATCGCCCTTCGAAGCTCCCCAGGGAATCGACGCCGAAGCGATAAAGGCTCCGGAGAACGTCTTGTCCTCATGCGTCAGCACAATGCGGTGGCTGATGCGCATCAGCCGTCCATCATCGGTCGAGGCCGCGGCAAGCTCATCCGGCGAGGCAGCGCGGTTCCACTGGGCGATGAATCGCTCCAGATGTTCGTTGTACGGCGTGGAAAGCGTCTGCATCAATCCCGCGAGCGCCGCGTGGTGACCATCCCCAAACGCAATCGCAATGGTGAATTCGCGATGGCTCGCAACGTCAATCTCCCCCATCAACGCGATATTGCCGTCGAGCGCCTGGCCGAACTGCCAGTCCATCTTCATATCGCTCGCAAGATCCTGGTACCCATCGCTCGTGCCCACATAGCCGCAGGAGGAACGCGTAAATCCGCAGTCCGCTCCAAGCGCGAGCGAGGTATTTCCCTTCCACGCCAGGATCGCCCGCTGCCCGGCAACCTCAATCGAGCGTGCCGAGTTCCCCGCGCCACCACCATTCAGATGCGGTGCCAGCAGCGGATAACACTTCAATCGCGAAAGAACGGCCTCGTCTCCGGTCACCTTCACATTCATCAGAACGACTGGGTGGTGCGGGTCGCTGATGAACTCCTTGGTGACGGTGTAGCGTCCCTGGGGGTCGCTGCCCGAGACCCGAACCGCCGGAGCGTGCGGATCGATGTACTGAAAGTCATAGGTAAAATTGCGCTTCTCTTCATGGAAGAACGTCTCGCCGTCGGTAAACAGCAGCTCCATGTCGCGTGTCTGCGGACGGTCGATGGTCGGGTAGTAGATCTCGTTCAGCGTGCCATGCGAGAGCGTGAACCAGACGCGACTGGAGGCAGCATACGCCGTTGAAACCGAGTCCTTCCGGCTGGAGGTCCACCGCGGTTTGAGCCCAGGAGAGCCAAAGGCCGGACCCTGATCGTCGAGCCAGAGGTAGGAAGCGGCGAGATCACTCATGAAGCGTATTAGAAACTAAAAGCGCTACCAGCGGGAGAAATGGTCGGTAAACGACCGATGAATGCTGCAAGGCGTACCCCAAACATCTTCATGCGCTATGATTTTGAAACTGCACAGGCCCGGAACGCCTGCATCACTTTGCGCGCCGATGGCATCGAACCTCATATAAGCTGCCGGGGCATCTCGCCTCGGCCTACACGACCTTGTGAAGTACAGGAGAACCAACGTGGCCTTTGAACTTCCCGCCCTTCCGTATGACTACGCCGGACTTGAGCCCCACATCGACGAAGCAACCATGAAGCTTCATCACGACAAGCACCACCAGACCTACGTCACCAACCTGAACGGCGCCGTCGAGAAGCACCCCGAACTCGCCACCAAGTCCCCCGAAGACCTCATCAAGGATCTCGCTGCCATCCCCGAAGACGTCCGCAAGGTCGTCCAGAACAACGGCGGCGGACACGTAAACCACACCATGTTCTGGCAGATCATGAAGCCGCACGGCGGCGGCGAACCCAACGGCGACATCGCAGCCCAGATCAAGGCTGACTTCGGCGACTTCGAGAGCTTCAAGAAGCTCTTCAACGAGACCACCGCCAAGCAGTTCGGCTCCGGCTGGGGATGGCTGATCTTCGAGGGCGGCAAGCTGAAGATCGTCACCACCGCCAACCAGGACAACCCACTCTCCCAGGGCCACTATCCCATCCTCGGCAACGATATCTGGGAGCACGCCTACTACCTCAAGTACCAGAACAAGCGCCCCGACTACCTCGCCGCATGGTGGAACACCGTGAACTGGGACGAGATCAACAAGCGCTTCGCCACCGCAAAGAAGTAGCCAGCATCTCTGGCAAGCAGAAGGGGCTGCCTCCGGGCGGCCCTTCTCTTTGCCGCCAAAGGCAACCGTCTTTGCGCGCATTCCATCCTTCCGTTTAGGGTGGATGAAAGAAGAGGCCCGAGGCTCCATGCTTTCCAGAAGAGAAATACTGAAAGGATCGGCTCTGCTGGCTTTAAGTACCTCAGCAGGAGCAGGAACCTCATGGTCCCAGGAACCCACAGCGCCCGTAGCCGCCACCAACTACGGCCTCGTGCGTGGCTTCGTCGATGAGGGAGTCCTCGTCTTCAAAGGCATCCCGTACGGCGATGACACCGCGAAGCACCGTTTTCAGCCCCCCGCAAAACCCATCCCATGGGCCGGAACACGCAACACCGTCGCCTTTGGCCCGCAGGCTCCGCAGCCCATCCACACGCATAGCGGACGAAACACCTTCTCGCCCCTTGATCCAATCAGCCCCGTCAACAGCGAGGACTGCCTCCACCTGAATATCTGGACCTCCAAACTGCGCAGCCAGAGCAGCGAAAAACGCCCCGTCATGGTCTACATCCACGGAGGCGCCTACTCGAGCAGCAGCAGCAACGGCCCGGTCTACGACGGCGTTCGCCTCGTCAAGCGCGGCGACGTCGTCGTTGTGACGCTGAACCATCGCCTGAATCTCTTCGGCTACCTCTATCTCGCCCAACTAGGTGGCCCCGAGTTCGCCGACAGCGGCAACGTCGGCCAGCTCGACCTGATCCTCGCACTCGAGTGGATACGCGACAACATCGCCGAGTTCGGCGGCGACCCCAAATCCGTCATGATCTTCGGCCAGAGCGGCGGCGGAGCCAAGTGCGCCACGCTGATGGCGATACCCAAAGCCAAAGGACTCTTCCATCGCGTCGCCACCATGAGCGGCCAGCAGATCACCGCCACCACTCCCCAGCACGCCACCGCCACCGCCCAGGCCGTCCTCGCCGAACTCGGGCTGACCCGCGCAACCCTGAACGACATCAAGGACCCGGCAAAGGTCCCCATGGACAAGCTCGTCGCCGCCATCCGCGTCGGCAAATACTACGGCCCCGTCCACGACGGCCACATCCTGCCGCACGATCCCTTCTCTCCCGAAGCACCCTCTATCTCATCTGGCGTTCCCATGATGATGGGCACCACGCACGATGAGACGCGCCTCCTCCTCGGCGCAAGCGATCCATCCCTCTTTTCCCTCAATTGGGAAGACCTTCCGGCGCGCCTCGAAAAATACCGCCAGTTCCTCGGCTCTCTAAAGACCGAAAACATCATCGCCCTCTATCGAACCTGGTACCCGAAATACACCGCCAGCGACGTCTTCTTCGCCGTGACAACCGCCTTTCGCAGTTGGCACGGCTTCGTCATCGAAAGTGAGCGCCGCGCCGCGCGCAACGGGCCCACCTGGGTCTACGAGTTCGACTGGAAGAGTCCCGTCGACGGAGGCAAATGGGGCGCTCCGCACACCATGGACATCCCCTTCGCCTTCGACAACATCCAGATCGCCGCCTCCATGACCGGAAGCAGTAACGATTCCGAAAACCTAGCCGACCAGATCAGCGACACCTTCATCGCCTTCGCCCGCACCGGCGACCCCAACAACGCCGCCATCCCCAAGTGGCCCCGCTTCGATCTTACCCAGCGAGCCACCATGTGCTGGAACTCCGTCTCCCAGGTCAAAAACGACCCACGCAGCAACGAGCGCAACCTGATCGCCGGAGCCCCCTACATCCAGCCCGGAACATAACGCACGCCTACAGCAATATCTGCATCTGCCTTCAAAGCAAAAAGACTGGGCGATCCCAAGGATCGCCCAGCCTTTATCGTCCGCAGCCGAAAAACTACTCGAGTACAGATCCACCGCGATTGCCCTTGGGCCGACGGTTCGCCTGCAACACCTTCTTGCGCATACGCAGCGACTTCGGCGTCACCTCGACCAACTCATCATCCGCGATGAATTCAATCGACTGCTCAAGCGTCAGCACCTTGAACGGCACCAGGCGAAGCGCATCGTCAGAGCCCGACGCACGCATATTGGTGAGCTTCTTTTCACGAACAGCATTGACGTCAAGGTCATTGTCGCGCGAGTGCTCGCCGACCAGCATGCCCTCGTACACCTCAACACCGTCGCCGATGAACAGAACGCCACGTTCCTGCACGCCATCCAGCGCATAGGTCGTCGTCACACCCTGCCTGTCAGAGATCAGCGCGCCCGAAGGACGCTGCGGAATCTCACCCTGGTACGGAATGTACTCACCAGCAATCGAGTTCATCACGATGGTGCCGCGAGTCTCAGTCAGCATCTCATTGCGCAGGCCGATCAGACCACGCGAAGGCACCTTGAACTCCATACGGACGCGGCCCGAACCATGGTTCGCCATCTTGACCATCTCGCCCTTTCTCGGCCCAAGACGCTCAATCACCGTTCCAACGAAGTTCTCTGGAATGTCGATCGTCAGAATCTCAGAAGGCTCCATCAGCGCACCATCAACACGCTTGGTAACGATCGTAGGACGGGAGACCATCAGCTCGAAGCCTTCGCGACGCATCATCTCGATCAGCACCGAGAGCTGAAGCTCGCCACGGCCAAGCACCTTGAAGGTCTCAGGGGTACCAGTGTCTTCAACGCGGATGGAAACGTTCGTCAGCAGCTCCTTCTCGAGACGCTCCTTGATGTTGCGCGAGGTAACGAACTTACCCTCACGACCGGCGAAGGGCGAGTTGTTGACCGAGAAGTTGATCGCAATCGTCGGCTCGTCGATCTTGATCGGCGGCAGCGGCTTAGGATCCTCCAGCGCGCAGAAGCTTTCGCCGATGGTGATGCCAGGGATACCCGCAATAGCAACGATATCGCCGACCGCCGTCTCAACCGTGTCCTCACGCTTCAAGCCATTGAAAGTAAATAGCTTAGTCACCTTGACCGGAACGAGCGAGCCATCGAGCTTCGAAAGGTTGACCTCCTGCCCAATCTTCAGCGTGCCGTTGAAGACGCGACCGATCGCGAGGCGACCGAGATAGTCGGAGTAGTCGAGATTCGTGACCAGGATCTGGAGATCGCCGTCCGAGGTGCCGGTAGCAGGCGGGATGGTCTTGAAGATCAGCTCAAAGAGAGGCTGCAGGTCCGTACCGGGGACGTTGAGGTCCATGGTCGCCGTACCAGCTTTTCCATTCGTATAAATGACCGGGAAATCCAGGATGGACTCATCCGCGTCGAGATCGATGAACAGGTCATAGACCTCGTTCAGAACCTCCTGGGGACGAGCATCGGGACGGTCAATCTTGTTGACGACAATAATCGGCGTCAGCTTCGCCTCAAGCGCCTTCGAGAGCACATAGCGCGTCTGCGGCAGCGGGCCTTCGGACGCATCCACCAGCAGGACAACGCCGTCCACCATCTTCAGCGCACGCTCAACCTCGCCACCGAAGTCGGCGTGGCCCGGTGTATCGACGATGTTGATCTTGGAGTCGTGGTATTGAATCGCGGTGTTCTTCGCAAGAATCGTAATGCCGCGCTCTTTTTCAAGGTCGTTCGAGTCCATGACGCGCTCAGCAACCGCTTCGTTCGAGCGGAAGGTGCCGGACTGGCGAAGCATGGCGTCGACCAGCGTGGTCTTGCCGTGGTCAACGTGGGCGATGATGGCGATGTTGCGAATGGCTTGGGCGGTCGTCTGGTTACTCACTTCGAATGTACGTCCTGTTCTGTCTAAATGGGTGGGCGCGTGGAGATCGTGCTGAGGAAGAAATGCGCGTCACTCTTAGTTTAGCGCAGACGGCCATCTCCCCGCCTCACGAAAGCCCTCAAGGAGCACCCAGATCGGTGAAATGATGGCAAATTCAGGCAAAATCCCCCAAACAATGGAATCTACAGCCGCTCAGCCGGAAAATCAGGGGGAACCATACCACCCCAGAGAACAGGCTAACCTATATATTCTTTGCATGATGGATCGTGGGCGATGCCGACGCGCAATATTCGCCAACACGCTTCTCTTTAGCATATTGTGCTCGAACTGCTTCAGCCAGCAGAGCGATTCAGCCGTGACGATCCCTATGCAAGTCATCTCAGGTCTCGTTTATATGCAGGGCGAAGTGAACAGCTCCGCTCCTCTGAATGTCATCCTCGACAGCGGTTCCGGAATCAGCATCGTCAATCCTCCGGTGGCGAAGACTCTTGGCCTGATTTCGACTCATTCCACGGAAGCTGCTGGCATCGCAAAGGGTTCGGATCAGACGCTGCACTGGGTCGATGATTGCGAACTCAAATGGGGCAGCCAAGCGGGTCAGCTTAGCTTGCTCCACCAGCAGAGTGCAATCCTTCCCATCGACTATGTTTCGGCACAGGTGGGAAAGCGAGTCGATGCGCTCTTTGGAAGCAGTCTTTTTCTGCACTACACGATCGCCGTCGACTACGAGCAGGAACGGGTTACCTTCAGCCCTACCAGCTTTGGAACGCTCCCACCAGGGACCTCTATTCCTATCCAGATCATGAGTAATATCCCCTTCGTCCAGGCCAGCATCGAGGGAGAGGATGGCAAGAAGATCACGGCGCTTTTTCTTGTGGACAGCGGAACCTCGGGTGCGATGATCCTGAACGAAAAGTTTCTGGATGCTCATCCCGACATAATCGCGCAGACCCGCTATGTTGAAACGCCTGCGACATCGGCTGTGGGTGGTGTGATTCATTCAACGCGAGTCCGAGTTCCAAAGGTTGGTCTCGGCCCCTATCTTTTTTCCGGAGCGGTCGCGGTAGTGCCGCAGGCGGGCGTCGGTGCCTTATCGAATGCAAATATCGCCGGCTTTATTGGAGCCGGAATTCTACAGCGCTTCACGGTGACATGGGATTATACGGGCAAGCGCATGTTTCTTTCGCCTAATCGGAGACTCGGAGAGCCGTTTGAGACGGACGCCAGCGGGCTACATCTGATATCTCCGGGACCGGAATACCAAAGGGTAATGATCGACAGTGTCCTTCCCGGTTCGCCAGCTGAAAAGGCTGGACTGGCACCGGGAGATGAGATTTTGGCTGTCGATAAAGTCAAGGACCTTCCTCTTTGGAAAGTTTCGGCAGCCCTGCACAAAGCTGGAACTTCCGTTCGACTCTCGGTGCGGAGGAAAGCAATGACTTTGAATATCACGCTGCCCCTTCGTAGTCCCTTCCAGCAGGAAAGTTGAACCGCAGCCATTGGTTTCATCACCCAAGGACTGAACGAAGATTCAGGTAAGCTGCACAAAAAAGTCGCATTCGAGGCAACTTTCTCCATCCCCCGATCAGCAAGACCCACAATTGAATTTGGAACAGCGCGACTGTGCCGCTATACTCAAGCTCTCCATGCAAACAGTCCAGGCAAAACAGCTCGATCAGGCTGCACTGAAAAACTACCTGCTGGACCATGCCTACGACGAAATGTTCGAAGGTCCGGAGCAGCTCCACCCCCACTATCGCCCCCTGCTCGAGCACTTCTCGTCCCTTCCCGGCGACGAGTTGCAGCGCCGCAAGCAAGCCGCCGACCTCAGCTTCCTCAATCAGGGCATCACCTTCACCGTCTACGGACGAGAAGAAGGCACCGAAAAGATCTTCCCCTACGACCTCATCCCGCGCATCATCACCAGCGCGGAGTGGGAAAAGGTCGAGCGCGGCCTCACCCAGCGCATCACCGCCCTCAACCTCTTCCTCAAGGACATCTACAACGAGGGCCGCATCCTCAAAGAAGGCATCGTCCCCCGCGAGGTCGTCTATAGCTGCAAGCAGTTCCGCCGCCAGATGGTCGGCCTTCAGGTTCCGCGCAACGTCTACATCGCCGTCTGCGGCACCGACCTCATCCGCCTCGAAAACGGCGAGTTCGTCGTCCTCGAAGACAACCTCCGCGTCCCCAGCGGCGTCAGCTACATGCTCACCAACCGCCGCGTGATGAAGCGCATCTTCCCGCAGCTCTTCCGCAGCTACAACGTCCGCCCCATCGAGCAGTACACCCAGCTCCTCCTCGGCACGCTCCGTTCGCTCGCCCCCGAGGGCCGCCCCGAGCCAAACATCGTCCTGCTCTCCCCCGGCGTCTTCAACTCCGCCTACTTCGAGCACGCCTACCTCGCCCGCCAGATGGGCATCGAACTCGTCGAAGGCCGCGACCTCGTCACCCACGACAACATCGTCTACATGCGCACCACCAGCGGCCTCCGCCGCGTAGACGTCATCTATCGCCGCGTAGACGACGACTTCATCGACCCACTCGCCTTCCGTGGCGACTCGATCCTCGGCGTCGCCGGCCTCTTCAACGCCTATCGCGCCGGCAACGTCACCCTCGCCAACGCCTTCGGCACCGGCGTCGCCGACGACAAGGCCCTCTACGCCTACGTCCCCGACATCATCCGCTACTACCTCACCGAAGAGCCCGTCCTCCAGAACGTCGAGACCTTCCTCCTCACCCGGCCCAAGGAGCGCCAGCACGTCCTCGCTAATCTGGACAAGCTCGTCGTCAAGGCCGTCGGCGAGAGCGGCGGCTACGGCATGCTCATCGGCCCCCAGTCCACCGCAGCCGAGCGCGAAGAGTTCGCCCGCAAGATCGAGGCCGATCCCCGCAACTACATCGCCCAGCCGACCATCTCCTTCTCCCGAGCCCCCTGCCTCATCGGCGACGAGCTCGAACCCCGCCACGTCGATCTCCGCCCCTACGTCCTCTACGGCGACAAGGTCACCATCGTCCCCGGCGGCCTCACCCGCGTCGCCCTCAAGCGCGGCTCCCTCGTCGTCAACTCGTCGCAAGGCGGCGGCAGCAAGGACACCTGGGTCCTCAGCAAATGACGCCATGAAGATAATCCGCTATGACTCCAGAACAGGCGAACGCATTGAGTATGAAGATGGCAATCCTCCGCCAATCCTAAGCTGCGTCTGTCCGTGCTGTAATTGCAAGACTCTTGCAAAGCGAGGTAGTTTTGAAATCTGCCCCGTCTGCTTCTGGGAGGACGACGGACAAGACAATCATGATGCCGATGAAGTTCACGGAGGGCCAAACGGGGCGTTGACTCTAACGGAAGCAAGGCAGAATTTCCAGAACTTCGGGGCTTGCGAAGAAAATATGTTGCCGAACGTTCGGCCGCCGTACGACGATGAAAAGAGGACCTCATGCTGAGCCGTGTTGCCGATAGTTTGTACTGGATGAGTCGGTATCTGGAGCGTGCCGAACACACGACGCGCCTGCTTGAAGTCAATCTCAACCTCATGCTGGACGAAAGCGCCAGCAACGCCGAACGCCGCTGGCAGCGCGTGCTCCTGGCCCTCGGAAAACCCAAAGATACCGAGTGGACGGGCGATCCCTACGCCCTCACCCGCACCCTCACCTTCGATACCAACAACAAAGCCTCCATCCTCTCCTGCATCATCTCGGCACGCGAGAACTCGCGCCACGTCCGCGAGCAGATCTCCACGGAACAGTGGCATCGGCTCAACCGCCTTTACCTGCGAGTAACCGGCCCGCAGCTCCAGATCGCTCTTCAAGCCGAAGCCCTTCACAGCAACGAGCTGCCCGCAGAGTTCCTCCAGCAGGTCATGGAAGCCGTCCATCAGTTTCAGGGCGTCACCGACTCCACCATGAGCCACGGCGAGGGCTGGCAGTTCATCCAGGTAGGCCGCTACATCGAGCGCGCCTCCGCCACCGCCCTCCTCCTCGAGGCTTACCACGAAGATCTCTGGAGCCACCCCGACCGCATCCCCGAGGCCAACGAGTACCTCGGCTGGATGGGCCTCCTCCGCTCCGCGACCGCCTTCGAGGCCTACTGCAAGGTCTACACCGCCGACCTCACCCCCGAGCAGATCCTCGAGTTCCTTCTCCTCGACCCCGACTTCCCACACTCGCTCCGCTTCTCGATCGATAGCCTCCAGAACGCGCTCGAGGCCATCCACGGTGAGGCTGGCAAGGTCCGCGCCGAACCCTTGCGCCGCCTCGCCGGACGCCTCCAGGCCTCGCTCAGCTACAGCAGCGTCGATGAGATCCTCAACGGCGACGTCATCGCCTATCTCCGTGGCATCCAGGCACAGTGCCGCGACATCCATAGCACCATCTACGAGCTTTACGTCGACTACTCGATCCAGGCAGCGCTAGCCGGATAACCGCTGCAACCGTCTCCAAGGAGCTGCATGTACTATTCCATCCGCCATCTGACGAAGTTCCTCTACAGCAATCCGGTCAGCGAAAGCATGATGGAGACTCGCATGCACCCGCGCAGCGATCTCAACCAGCGCTGCCTGACCTTCCATCTCTCCGTCAGCCCGCGTTGTCGCGTCTTCAGCTACCGCGACCACCTCGCCAACCACGTCCACCACTTCGACATCCCCGGCCAGCACGGCCAGCTCGTCATCGTCGCCGAGTCGCTAGTCGAGATGCAGCCCGCAATGCCCATCCCAGCCTTCCTCGCGCCCAGCGCCTGGGACGAGCTCGACGCACTAGTCGAACAAGGCGACTACTGGGAGATGCTCTTCCCCAGCGAGTTCACAAAGCCCACCCCACTGCTCGACGAGCTCGCCGCGCAGTTCGACGTACGCCGCCGCGACGACCCTCTGATGGTCCTGCATCAGCTCAACGAGCAGATCTACAACTACTTCGACTACAAGCCCAAATCAACCAAGGTCGATTCGCCGATCGACGTCGCTCTCACCAGCCGCAAAGGCGTCTGTCAGGACTTCGCCCACATCATGATCACGCTGGTTCGGTCGAAGCTCCGCATCCCCTGCCGCTACGTCAGCGGCTACCTCTTCCACGGCGAGAGCCACCACGACCGCTCTGTCAACTCCGCCACCCACGCCTGGATCGAAGCGCTCATTCCGCAGCTCGGCTGGGTCGGCTTCGATCCCACCAACCTGCTCGTCGCAGGCGACCGCCACATCCGCACCGCCATCGGCCGCGACTACGACGACGTCCCCCCCACGCACGGCATGTTCCGCGGCCGCGCCAACAGCGAGCTCACCGTCGCCGTCCGCGTCACCCCCAGCGAAGGTACACCCCTCCTCGACCAGGAGCTACCCGTCCCCGAAGATTGGTCCACCCTCGTCGAAAAAGCCACCCAGCTCCCCGAGCAGCCCCCACCGCCCAGCCGCCTCCAACAGCAGATGGCCCAGCAGCAGTAGTGCATAGGAAGTAACCGATTAGGGAGTGGGAGTAACACGCAAGTTCCGCAACTCTACGATGAATGCCTTGCGAAGAATGCGTCGCTCATCTCCCGACAGATCTCGACCGATTGCTCCTCGGCAAGCTCCTAGGAGTCTGCGATCATACTGCGATGGAATTATGTCTGAATTCCCAATTGCTGCATCAAGAGCAGAGTGCGTATCTGTAGGAATTTGGGCGATCAATGTCGCTATGCTCAGTTTTTTGCCGCTCTCAAAGCTAGCTTTCGAGCCCGGGGGCAAAGGGATCGCTGCTATAAGCGATGTAGATTGAGCAGAGTGTGTAGAAACTGAAAGGAATTTTCCAATCTCTACTTTACTGATCTCGTATGTGGTATCTGCTTCTTGGCGAAGGAGACGAGACTGCGATCCACTACATGGCTCCAATCCCACCAGATGGACCCTCACGCCAAAAGTTTGTGCGATCTGAACAGCAATTCTAAGATCACCATCTCCAGTCACAACCACGGCATCGGAAATAGCTTGATTTCGTGCCAGATCGATCATGTCTGTTACGAGCAGAGAGTCGACACCCTTTTGTTGTCCAGCACTATTGATAGTGCCGAGACGAACTTTTACATCGTTCATATCGGCAAGCGTGATTTGTTCTACAGTCGGTCCAGACTTCGCACCATCGTACCAATAGACCCTCAGAAGTGTTCGACCGCCGCTCTGTGTCTGAGCAAGCGATTTAAGCTGATTGATAACTTCAGCTGCGTTCAATGTAAGTTGAGATCTGCTGACTTTACTACTGATTAGGTTTGTTGCACCTTGAGCAAAGAGGTATCCAGCATCGACAAAAACCGCAACTCGTTCCACAGCCACCCTCACAAATAGTACGAGGCTCCCGCAGGAGCCTCTAAATAGTCCGACGCCAGCTATTATTCTTAGGCGGCGGCGGAGACTTTATAATACCATAGCTTCTAAGAAGAATCTCCTCAGAGATTGAGTTTCTTGAACACCCGCTCCGGAATATTCCGGATCACAAACAGGATCGGCTGCCACTGGAACGGCACATACAGTGTGTCCTTCCGCTTGTCGATGGCCGCGGCAATGCTCTGCGCAACCTTATTCACATCGGCAAACTTCTCCGAGCCTTTCATCGCGCTCGTCATCGCCGTCCTCACCGGCCCCGGCTTGATCGTCAGTACCGTCACACCCTCGCGGTCCACGCGATTGCGCAACCCACCCAGGAATGCTGAAAGCCCGGCCTTCGACGAGCCATACAGATAGTTCGACTTGCGCCCACGATCCCCCGCCACCGACGAGATCACCGCCAGCACACCCGCATGACGCTGCACACAATAGTTCGACAGCCACGTCAGCAGCGAGACCGGCGCAACAAAGTTCGTATGCAGAATCTGCGCGGCATGCGCGAACTCCTGCTCCGCTCGCGGCTGGTCCCCAAGCACCCCATGCGCCAGGTATGCGACATCCATCCCCGTCAGCGAGTTGACCGCATGGGCCAGCAACGCCGGATGCTGCGCCGTGTCATCCAGGTCAACGGCCGCCGTATCGACGTAGCTGGCGCCCCGCGTCTTCAGATCGGCAGCCACAGCCGCCAGCTTGTCCGCATTGCGAGCAACAAGAAAAAGCCGAGCACCCTGCTTCGCCCAAATGCGGCACGTCGCTTCGGCGATCCCGGAGGTCGCGCCAAGCACAAGAATCTTCTTCGGACCACTGTGGCCGGCAGTCTGAAGAGAGGAGGAAGTCGCAGGTGAAGTACTCATAGTGTCGGTCGATCTCCGGTGACGCGCTCCCAGAAGCTGGAGGTAAGCATGGGGTCGCGATAGCGGGCAAACTGCTCCCACTGAGGATAAAACGTCTGGTATTGCGCTGCCGTCATCGCCGCGTCCTTCGCCGGATACAGCTTCCCGCCGAAGTCGCGCGTCATGTCCGCCAGCCGCTCGAAGAGCGGAAAGCTCTTATCCGCCTTGATCGGAAAGTCCAGCGCCAAGGTGATCCCCGGCTGCGGAAAGCTCATCATTCCAGGCGAAGGAACATCGCCAAAGGCCTTCAGCACCGCCAGAAACGACGCCAGCCCCGACTTCGCAACCTCCTGCAAGATCGCAATCGTCCCCTCCCGCGCACTCTCCCACGGAATCGCGTACTGGAACTGTAGCAGGCCGTTCTTGCCATACATCCGATTCCAGTGCAGCACCTTGTCCAGCGGATAGAAGAACGGCTCATAGTCCTGCAACGCCACCACACGCGGCTTAAGCTGCTTGTGGAAGAAGGCCGTATTGAACAGGCTGACCGTCGCGTGGTTCAGCGCAAAGCCCGGCGCATCGAACGGAAACACCAGCTTCGGCTCCGGCGACGGCTTCAGCTCCGCAGGAACCTTCGAGTGATCCCCCTGCATAAAGACACCACGCGCAAAGTTCTTACCCGTCGAAGCACAATCGATCCAGCTCACCGTGTACTCGATATGCTCGCTCTGCCGCGTCAGGTCGAGAAACTCGTCGATCCCGTGAAACTGTATCCCTTCATAATCGATACCGCGCGACACAATCGGCTTCATCCGCAGCTTCGCCCACGTAATCACGCCCGTAAGCCCAAGCCCGCCAATCGTAGCCGCATAAAAATCTAAGTTCTCGGTAGGCGAGCAGATCCGCCGCGACCCGTCCGACCGAACCAGCTCAAACTCCGTCACATGCGCGCCAAAGGTCCCGGCAACATGATGGTTCTTCCCATGAATATCATTGGCGATCGCGCCGCCAAGCGTCACATACTTCGTCCCCGGAGTAACCGGGAGAAAGAAGCCCCGCGGAACAGCAAAGTCCAGAATCTGGGCCAGCGTAACGCCAGCCTCCGCCGTCAGAATGCCCGTCTCTGTATCGAAGTGCAGCAGACGATCCATTCCCGTGGTCAGCAAAAGATTGCCGCCCTTCAGCAGGCACACATCGCCGTAGCTCCGCCCCATGCCCACAGGAAGCGCGCCATTATGCAAACCCGCAAGCGCAGCCGGAAAATCCGTCTGCCAATTCAGCGGAATCATCCTGGCCGGATAAGTGGGGTAGCGTCCCCACGACTCGAATGGAACCTCTAAAGTCGGGGTGGGCGCCTGGACAGAGTTCGTTTCGGGCATAGTGACTAGAATACTTGATTCATATGACGGACGAGCAAAACAAAAAGGGCATGACCATTGGCCATGCCCTTTCGTAACCCGCATGCGAGCGGATCAAAACAACTAAGCAGCGTTCGCAGGAACCGTCTTCGGCGCGGCCTTAGCCTGTGCCACCAAAGCAGCAAATCCTGCTGCATCGTTCGCGGCGATATCAGCCAGAATCTTGCGATCCAGACCATTCCCAGCGCGCTTCAAACCATTGATGAAGGTCGAGTAGCTCATACCATGCTGGCGCGAAGCTGCGCCGATACGAACGATCCACAGCGAGCGGAACTGACGCTTCTTCTGCTTACGGCCGGTGTAGGCGAACTTCAGTCCGCGCTCGACTGCTTCCTGAGCAGCCTGGTACAGCTTGGATTTCGTGAGGAAGTAACCACTCGCGCGCTTCAGGATCTTTTTGCGGCGGTCGTTACGTTTGGTACTCCGTTTTACACGGGGCATACTGCATCTCCTTTTGCGTACATCGTCTCAGCGGCTGGAGGTAAGGTGGCCTCTTCACTCGCTATGCAACTTCAAGTCTCGGTGGGTGATCTGCACCCAGGGGCCTCAACGCGTCTCTGGCCCTTTGCTTTTCAGCGGCTCGACTTGAAAAACTCTATCCTTCTTGCCTGAAGCTCAGGCGTAAGGAAGCATCCGGGCAACCTTGTGCTGATCCGCATCGGAGATCATTGCCGACCCGCCGAGCTTACGCTTGGTCTTGGTCGCCTTCGAGGTGAGGATATGGCGCATCTTCGACTGGCCGCGCTTGAACTTCCCGGTGGCAGTCTTATGAAAGCGCTTGGCTGCGCCGCTGTGTGTCTTCAACTTGGGCATGGTGTTCCTGACAGAAAAAGACTCTACTGCAACAACCTTATGAGTCTACCAGATGCGGAGCCGAAACACCCGCTCTTTCCTTATCAAAAGCTGCAACCGGCTTCGGCGCATAGTCAAAAAAAGCCTTTAACCGCAGAAAACGCTTTTCATAAAAGTGGAAGCTCAGATACGCCGCACCAATCGCCAGTGCCAGCGAAACCCCTCCCGATACGACCACCGCCAGTAGCTTGCTATGCGTCCATCGAACAATCGACCCGCGCTGCAACCCCACCAGCAACCCCAGCGGCACCATATGGATCACATAGATTCCATAGCTATATTTTCCAAAGAACCGCAGCCACCGCCGCTCAAAGAGCCAGCCGCACACCGAGCCCGGCTTCAGCGACCACGCAATCAGGCAGCCAAACCCTAACGCCAATACCGTATACCGAGGCCCATTGGCCCACAGCCGCGACGCGAACGACGTATCCTGCGAGGATTCCGCACCAAGCACCGCAATCGAGAGCACCACCGTCACCGCCGCCAGCAGAAAGCCCCAAGGCGCAATCTTGATCCATCGCTCCCAATAGTCCGAGCGATACAACAGCGCCAGCGCTCCTCCCAACAGCAGCGAGTCCGCACGCGTTACCGTATTCAGGTGGATCGCCAGCGGACTTACCCCCTTTGAAATCAGCCATATCCGGAGCATCAGCGACGCCGCCGACAACAGCAGCGTCGTCCACAAGAGCCTCCGGCGGCCGCGCACCAGAAAGATCACCGCCGGCCATGCGAGATAAAACTGCTCTTCAATCGCCAACGACCAGAGATGATTCAACGCCAGCCCCGCACCAGGACTGAAATTCGCGATTCCCTTGTTCATGTTCTGTAGATAGGCCAACATGAGCCACCCCATGCCATGCCACTGTAGATGCAGCACCGGCGTCAGCAAAAACAGCAAGAACAGAAGGCCGTAGTAGAGGGGAAAGATCCGAAGGGCCCGGCGCGCATAGAATCGCTGGAAGAATCCAGGCCCCTCAACCGAGTCCACAAGAATCCCCGTAATCAGGAATCCCGACAGGACAAAAAACAGATCGACCCCGAAGAATCCATACCCCAGCAGGCCGCCGATAAAACGCACCGCTGGCCCACCAGCCGCGACGTTCGACGAAAATGCATGGAAACAGATGACCATCAAAATGGCCACGCCACGAACGCCGTCCAATGGCTTCAGATATCCAGACCCGCGGAGATGCGCCGGGGGTAACGCTATCGTCGCTCTCATCACTAAGGCACACTCGCTTCAAGAAAAACAGTACTACGAGCGACCAGACCCGGCAATGGCGGTTTGAAGCGAAATCTCTGATTCAAATGGATTTCTCGATACATGCAATATAACTCACTTCCGTTTTGCTCAATGTAAATCCAAGCTCGCATCGATAGCCTCCGCTTTCGCCGTTCGCAAAGGCCCACCAATGGAAAGCAGCAAAAGCAAGCCTCAGCCATGGTATAATTTAGATAGAAAATCACCGGCAAGAATCCCCGTAAGTCATTGAATCGATGAGAACTTAGAGTCGATCACAGATGCGGGGCAGCCCCGAAACGAACATCTCGGGCCTTGCCGCATGGAGTTTTGATGGCATCGACCGCAATTCCCACAGATCCCGCCCTTCTGGACCTACAAGCTGACACCGCCGTTCCCGCTCCAAAAGAAGGCGGCGGCTACTCTGCTGAAAACATTACCGTCCTCGAAGGACTCGCGGCTGTGCGCCTGCGTCCCGCCATGTACATCGGCTCCACCGGTGAGCAGGGCCTGCACCACCTGGTCTATGAAGTCGTCGATAACTCAGTCGATGAAGCCCTCGGCGGCCACGCCACCCGCATCGACGTCACCATCCACGTCGACAACTCCATCACCGTCACCGACGACGGCCGCGGCATCCCCGTTGACGACAAGGTCATCAACGGCGAGAAGATGCCCGCCGTCCAGGTCGTCCTCACCATGCTCCACGCCGGCGGAAAGTTCGACGCCTCCAACTACAAGGTCTCCGGCGGTCTCCACGGTGTCGGCGTAAGCTGCGTCAACGCCCTCTCCGAAGAGTTCGACGTCGAGATCTGGCGCGACGGCCACGCCTGGGAGCAGGACTACAGCAAGGGCGCACCCATCAGCACCCTCCGCAAGATGGGCCCCAGCAAACGCAAGGGCACCAAGGTCCACTTCCTCCCCGACAAGAGCATCTTCACCGTCCACGAGTTCAGCTACGACACCCTCGCGCAGCGCCTCCGCGAGCTCGCCTTCCTCAACAAGGGCCTCGAGATCCACCTCACCGACGAGCGCACCACCGACGCTAAAACCGGCGAGAGCAAGCACCAGGAGTTCAAATACATCGGCGGCATCGCCGAGTTCATCAAGCACCTCAATAAGGGCAAGCAGACCCTCCACGACAAGCCCATCTATATGGAAGCCGAGCGCGACAACGTCGCCATGGAGATCGCCCTTCAGTACAACGACGCCTACTCCGAGACCGTCTTCACCTTCGCCAACAACATCAACACCATCGACGGCGGAACCCACCTCTCCGGCTTCAAGACAGCCCTGACCCGCACCATCAACGCTGCCGGTCAGTCCCTCGGCCTCTTCAAAGACGTCAAAGAAAACCTCTCCGGCGATGACGTCCGTGAAGGCCTCGTCGTCGTCATCAGCGTCAAGCTCTCGCAGCCCCAGTTCGAAGGCCAGACCAAGGGCAAGCTCAACTCCGACATCGCCGGCACCGTCCAGGCCTTCGTCAACGAGCGCCTCGGAGCCTTCCTCGACGGCAACCCCCAGGTCGCCAAGAAGATCATCAACAAAGCCATCGACGCCGCACGCGCCCGCGAGGCCGCCCGCAAGGCCCGCGACTTAACACGGCGCAAAGGCGCGCTGGATGGTGGCGGATTGCCCGGCAAGCTCGCCGACTGCTCCGAACGCCAGCCCGACCGCTGCGAGCTCTACCTCGTCGAGGGTGAGTCCGCAGGCGGAACCGCCAAGCAGGGCCGCGATCGCCGCTTCCAGGCCATCCTCCCCCTCAAGGGTAAGATCCTCAACGTCGAAAAAGCCCGCTACGACAAGATGCTCGGCCACGAGGAAATCCGCGCCATGATCACCGCCCTCGGCTGTGGCATCGGCAAAGACGACTTCGACGCCAGCAAGCTCCGTTACGGCAAGCTCATCCTCATGACCGATGCCGACGTCGACGGCTCGCACATCCGCACCCTGCTGCTCACCTTCTTCTTCCGTCACATGACCGAGCTCATCAAGCGCGGCCACGTCTACATCGCTCAGCCCCCGCTCTTCCGCATCAAGAAGGGCAAGTTCGAGCAGTACATCAAGGACGAGCGGCAATTCGTCGACGTCATGGTCAAGCGCGCCTCCGACGGCATGATCCTCACCTACGGCCCCAACAAGACCCAGCTCCAGGGAGCCGAGCTCACCACCTTCATGGGCCAGCTCAACGACTACCTCGGCTTCTTCGAAAAGGTCGGCAAGCGCCTCCGCAACGACGACGTCACCCTCGCCTTCGCCACCCTCTTCAGCCACGAGGGCAAGGACCCGGCCCATCGCGCCGACTTCCAATCGCCCGAGCAGCTCACCAAAATGCAGGCCAAGCTCGAAGCCCTTCGCAAGGAGTACCAGTTCCGCGCCGTCGGCGAGCCCGAACTCGACGAGGAGCACCAGACCTGGTCCGTCTCCTTCACCGACGCACAAGGAGCCGTCCGCAAGATCGATTGGGCACTCGCCAACGCCGCCGAGAGCCGCCAGCTCCTCGGCAAACAAGCCCAGATCAGGGAGCAGCTCCAGGGGCCCTTCACCATCTCCTACGCTCCGAAGACCGCCGCAGCCGTAACCCAGGAGGCCCTCGACGAAGCCGAAGAGATCGCCGCCGAAAATGGCGCAGCAGAGGGCGTAGCCGTTGATGCTGCCCCCGGTACCTCAGCCGAGGCCAAGCCCGCCAAGCGTTCCAACAAGATCAACCAGGACCCCGTCGAGAAGAAAACCCCTCGCGAGGTCTTCGAGTACGTCATCGAGCAGGGCCGCAAAGAGTACCAGGTCCAGCGCTACAAGGGCCTCGGCGAGATGACCGCACCCCAGCTCTGGGAGACCACCATGGACCCCGAGCGCCGCACCCTCATGCAGGTCAAGCTCGAAGACATCGCCGCCTGCGAGGAGATCTTCACCACCCTCATGGGCGAAGACGTCGAAAGCCGCCGCCGCTTCATCGAAGAGAACGCCCTCGACGTCAAGAACCTCGATATCTAGTCGTCGCTATCAATAAAGCTGGATGAAGTATCCCGTAGGGTTACCTCGCCAGCTTTATTGATAGACGCAGTGAACGGAGGTGCTTGTGCGTCACAAATAGCCTTCATTTTAGGCAAGGCACGACGCAAAGTGTCGCCCATTTCACGACCACTCGATTGATTCGTAGAAAAGTAAAACATGCGAAGCTGGTATTCCCCCACTGCTCGCCGCTCCAGCATATTGATTCTCGACTTGCGACGGATACGAGCATCAGCAGTCAATAAAACCCAACCTCTTTGAGCGATAACAGGCAACCACTCGATATCCGGAATGCCTTGCGCAAAATGATCGAGATGGCGCTCAAGCGAAACTCCGCCGGATACGAGCGCCGCAACGAGGTGCGGATTTCGACAGTGGTTCTCGTCAAGAAAAACGACAAACTCTGCTATGCCGCCTTCGATTGGCTCATCTCCCATCGAATAGCGTCCTCAAGAATCGTGGCGTCAATCTGATACTCCTCAGCAAGACTGGCTACTGAGTCCCGCGCTTTAAAGCGCCCAACGATCACCGACGTTGATATTCCGGTGCCAGCAAGTACTGGCTTACCGAATGAAATCGTAGGACTGATGCTTATATGCTCCGGCTGATCCAAAGAATCGGGCGTAATGAAGGGGTGCAACAACGTCGCGACTCCATCCCTCCGATGAACACGATGGAGATAAATCGCCACTAAATCACGAAACTCCTGCTGCTGCTTACGCGACAGATTGATGACACGATCATCCTCACGAATACAAAGGTTCACGCCATCCGTCTCGAAAGACTCATCAAGCAACGGGTGGGCTGTCTTGCGAATACGTCCTAACTCCTTCAGCGCTTTACGTATGGCTTGCATCGACAAACCATGCCCTCGACGCATTGCCTTCAGAACATGAGCTTCTGCAAGATTGTTGAAGGAAAGCGCATTGGCTATAGGTGGTTGGATCAGTCCATTCACCGAAATCCATTGACTCAGAGTATGCGGTGACAGGCCAAGATAACGCGCTGCCTCGCTGCTGCCATAGGCAGGCAGATCATAGATTGCTTGGTCACGTATCCCCATGTTCATACTTTACTCTCGATGGCAGCGCACGAATGCAAACTGATTTCAGCTATTCGGGACCGTCGTCTGACATTCATACAAATGAAATAATGTCGTAATGACCTCATCGCCGCACCTTCCTGCACCCGACCGTCGGCGCTTCCTCACCCTCTGCTCCGCCCTCGGCCTCGGCCAGACCCTCCTCCCGGGCACCCTCTTCACCCTCGCCGCACAGGCCCAAACCGCACAGGCCGACCCCAAAGCAGCCAAGATCACCCCCGAGATGATCGACGCAGCCGCCGCCATCGCCGGCATCGTCGTCACCGACGAGCAGAAAGCCATGCTCCTCGACGGCCTCACCCAGCAGCGCGACTCCATCGAAACCATCCGCTCCCTCCACATCCAAAATGCGACCGCACCCGCCGTCGTCTTCAATCCCATCCCCTCCGGCATGGCCCTCGACACCATTCGCGAGCCCATCCGGCTCGGCCCCGCCCCCAGCGTCCATCACCTCGCCACGGCAGGCCCATCCGCGCAAGAGGCTATCGCCTTCGCCACCGTCCGCGAGCTCTCCGTCCTCCTCAAAACCCGCAAGCTCACCTCGCTCGACCTCACCAAGCTCTATCTCGCACGCCTCAAAAAATACGATCCCAGGCTCCACTTCGTCATCACCCTCACCGAAGACCGCGCCCTCAAGCAAGCCGCCACAGCCGACGCCGAACTCGCAGCCAGCCGTCACCGCGGCCCCCTCCACGGCATCCCCTGGGGCGCAAAAGACCTCCTCAGCGTCAAAGGCTACCCCACCACCTGGGGAGCCGCCGGCTTCGAGCACCAGCACTTCGATATCGACGCCACCGTCGTCCAGCGCCTCGACGAAGCCGGAGCCGTCCTTCTCGCCAAACTCTCCATGGGAGCTCTCGCCCAGGGCGACCTCTGGTTCGGAGGCCGCACTCGCAATCCCTGGAACCTCCGTCAGGGCGCCAGCGGCTCCTCCGCCGGATCGGCCAGCGCCACATCAGCCGGATGCGTCGCCTTCGCCATCGGCACCGAAACCCTCGGCTCCATCGCCTCACCTGCAACCCGCTGCGGCGTCACCGGCCTCCGTCCCACCTTCGGCCTCGTCCCCCGCACCGGAGCGATGGCGCTCTCCTGGTCCATGGACAAGATCGGCCCCATGTGCCGCTCCGCCGAAGATTGCGCCCTCGTCCTCTCCGTCATCTATGGTCCCGAAGCCGGATCAAGCGCGAAGAATATAGACCGCGCCGTCCAGCCCGCCGCCTTCAACTGGGACGCCAACTTCGACTGGCGGCAGCTCCGCATCGGCTACCTCAAATCCGCCTTCGACGTCCCCGCTCCACCCGCGCTCAAACCACCCACCGAACCCCTCGCCGGCAAGGTCCTCCAGGACTTCCAGCAGCAGCAGAAAAACCAGCAGGACGATCTCAACCGCACCGCCTACGATCTCAAATACGCCACCGCCGCCCTCGCCACCATCCGCCAGATGGGCGTCACCCTCATCCCCGTCGATCTCCCCCACGGCCTCCACTTCGGCGACCAGACTCCACTCCTCACCGCCGAAGCCGCCGCCGCCTTCGACGAGCTAACCCTCTCCGGCCGCGACAAGCTCCTCACCGGCCAGCAGCCCTACGACTGGCCCAACAGCCTCCGCCGAGCCCGCTTTTACTCCGCCGTCGACTACATCCAGGCCCAGCGCGCCCGCTCCCTCACCATCGACGCCATGGCCGAGCTCTTCCGCCACGTCGACATCATCGTCACCCCATCCGACGGCGCCCAGCTCTCCGCCACCAACCTATCCGGCCACCCCGCCATCATCGTCCCCAACGGCCTCCGCGGCAAAGACGCCCCCAAGCCCCAGACCGACGAAGACGCCTCCATCCACAACACCGGAGGCCCCAACACCCCCGTCAGCATCACCTTCCTCGGAGCCCTCTACACCGACGCCCGCCTCGCCGCCTTCGCCCACGCCTACCAGAACCACACCAGCTTTCACAAACTCCACCCCAAGCTCGACTAGATATCCATAAACGGAATCTTCGTCTTGCAAAGAACAGCGTAGGATTAATCCGGTGCGATCCACAGATCAGCTCTTGATGCAGCATTAAATGTCGCTTGCTCTTTCCCACGTTCCGAGCTCTCTGAAAAAGAGCTCCCATCCCACAGATCGATGTGTCCTGTCGCATTAGCCTGCCCAGGATGCTGGATGTAGGCGACATCCAATACGATGATTCCCTTGTGACCAGCAAAGTCTGCGATTGGAACCGGCTTTGCTTTCTTCGAGATCTGAGGTGGACCCAGCACCTGCGTCAGCCACTGTCGTATCTCCGCATGCCGGATCGCATACCAGGCCTTGTGGCCGTCCACATCCTTACCCGCCAGAACCAGCATCACCGAATGATGCGGCCCCGGAATGGGTATATGGACATGGTTAAGCATCCAGCTCATCCGCATGGCACAGGTATCGACGAACTCTGGAGAATCGAGCTGCCCGCCGATCCTTCTCTTCGCTTCATCGTAGCTATCTGCTCCGGGATATTGGCTTTGAAGCACCCGAAAACTAGGAAGCCTCGCATGAACTGGTTTCTTCGAACTCTCCCCAACCGGCATTAGCTCGCCCCCTTAGTCACAAGAAACGTATGCCCTACAGCGGATGGAAAGACATTGTTCGGTCTCACAGGAACAGTGATCAGCCGTCTCTGTTCCGGAGTAAGATCGGAAACTCGCGACCAGATCGGCTCCAAATCACCCGCTGCAATCGCCACATGATAGTGAAAAGGAGCTAAGACGCCGCTCAATTCAGACAAAGCATCTCCGTCATTCAACAACTTGGCGATCGCATCGTATTGCTGCTTAACCGACGGCTTTGACCGCTCCACCGTGTGCCAGAGCGGCGAGGCAGCAGCCAACCCAGGCAGCCGATCGTCGATCTCTTGATAACAACGCACGTAAAGCACGTAGCTCTGCTCAGGAGGCTCCGCCGCAAGCAGGCGCTTGAAAAGAGCTTGGAAGGAAGCGAAGCGTACACCGGCAGGTATATTTGAAGGGCAAGAAGTACTTTGACCTCCTCGCGTCACATCGAACTGCAAAACCGTATGAAAACTAGTGTCCTTAGGGTGCGACACAGTAAGCGTCGCACGAGCATCGTTCTGCTGGATCGCATACATCGTCACTCGACCGTCCGCAGCTCCAGGCTCGCGAGCAGTGACCGTGATCCCCTCCCCTGAAGCAGCCACAGGACCAGAGTGCGTCGGCGCCGCATAGCAGCCCAGAAAAAAAGCCAGGGCGAACGGGAGAATCGACAACACACGCAAGTAGGAGATAGCAGCCATACGCCCGTGCGTTCCTAGTTACCCATCTTCATATCGATAAACTGTTTGGCATCGAGCTCTGGCTGTAGATGAATCCGAAGCGTGTGGTTGGATCCCTGCCCGCTGCTGGTGCTGAACAGGCTTATCCAGCCGCGAAAACTATACGTGCAAATAGCATCCGTCTGGTTCTCATCCGTCCAGTACTCAATCTTGATGTCCTTGATCTTGTCCCGCGTTAACCCTTGCGCGAGATTATAAAGCTTGGAAAGGGAGCCGAAACTAACATTCTCCGTGTCATGCATATCGATGATGGCGGAGATCCCACATTTCAAGCTGCTCATCATGGGCATGCCCTGGTCATCGTGATGCGTTGCAATCTCTACATGGGCTGTAAGAGCATCAAATTTGTCGCCATCGATCGTGATGGTGGCATTGGACGGTTGGGGCATGGTTTACTTCCTCGCTCCTGTTTGGATGCGACCTACGGTCCAACCGTTTACCCGTTACATATGTGACCCAACCTCTGTGCAAGGGACTAAGCAGACAAGCCCCCGCCATGACCCCATATGCCGCAGCGTCATCTGCAAGATCCGCGCCCTCTATCATCTGCATTCAAGCAAACACAATCGCCTTCGCCCACGCCTACCAGAACCACACCAGCTTCCACAAACTCCACCCAAAACTCGACTAGATACCCCGCCCTCTCCAACGGTGACACCGTCGTCCAAGGGCGAGGCACCCGCCTAGGCGTAGATCGAGCCTAGGTTGGATTGGTAGTTCGCAGCAACTTCGAGCTGCTCTACTTTGTGACCTTCCGGAAGCACCGGAACCAGCTTGGGGCCATCCCCGGAGGCGGACTCGAAGGTCGCAATCGTCTTGCCGGACTTGTCTTTGACAACATTGATTTTCATGATTTCTCCTTAAACCCCATCGCTGTTGATGTGATAGCTGATGGCCTGAGGCCCTTCAGTCGTAATGTTGACGTTGTATCGCGTAGGGTTGATAAACACGATGACATTCGAGATAAGCGCACCGGTTGAGTTATTGGGACTGGTGCTGTCGAGTTGGACGGCAAAGGCTTCATGGTTGGTGATGCCACCACCACTAACCGTCCAGCCCAGAGTGGTATTGCCGTTTTGCGTAAGAGGACCCCATAGAGCCATATCATTCTCCTTTTTCGAGTGATTGGTGTTCGAGTCCTTCGACTGAAGTTGTCAGTCCGCAAAGTTTGCTCGATCGGCACTCACCCCATAGTGCACACACCTGTAATTTCGTTTCATCACGCTCCACGTGGTCCAGAAACTCCGCGATCGAAACGAACACCGCTCTCAAGAAGCCATTCCATAAGTCTGATTCTTGCCGCTTCGTTTGGCGATATACATCGCCCGGTCAGCCTGCCTCAGCAGCTCGGCCGTCGTCACCCCCGACTCGGGATAAGCCGCGATCCCGATAGAGCCCGTCACGAGAATGGGATGGCCTTCAACCACCATCGAAGACTGAAGCTTATGCAGGATGTTGTCTGCATAGTGCTGAATGTCATCCAGCTCACTGATCTCCGAGACGACGATGACAAACTCATCTCCGCCGATCCGGATCACGGAGTCCATCTCCCGCACCCCGGTCTTCAAACGCCCGGCCACAGTAAACAGAACAATGTCTCCCGCAAAATGCCCCAGCGTGTCGTTGATCTGCTTGAACCCATCCAGATCCACCAGCAGGACTCCGACCTTGTGCCTGTATCGCTTCGCCATCTCGATCGCCTGCCCAATGCGGTCGTTCAGCAGGTTACGATTAGGCAGCCCCGTCAGCACGTCGTGCTGCGCCATATAAAGGATGCGTTCCTCATCCTGCTTGCGCTCGGTAATATCTGAAGCCGTAATAGCAAGCCCATCCCGCATCTTGACCGCCTGCACCCGAACCCACGTGCTCTTGGCCCTCTCATCCTCTACCTGAAACTCATAGATCAGCGATTTACCGGTGAGCACAACCTGCTTGTACCGTTCAAAGAGGCCGCGCTCCCGATCCATCGGAAGCATCTCGCACATCTTGCGGCCGAGCAGCATGCTGCGCGGAATCGAAACCATCTTCTCCACATTGCTATTTAGATAAGTGAAGATGAAATCTTCAATCGCACCCTTGCCGTCGCGCACCGCTTCACAGATATACAGCGCGTCCATGCTGCTCTCAGCCGCCGCATGCAATCGGTCGCGCTCCACCCGAAGCTCTGCATCCATCGCGAGCAGTGCATCTTCCTGCCGCTTCCGCTCGCTCAGATCGCGCGTCACCTTGGCGAACCCCACCAGCTGCCCGGTTGAATCGAGCATGGCAGTAATTACGAAGCTGGCCCAGAACCGCTCTCCGTTCTTCCGAAGTCGCCACCCTTCTCCAGCACAACGGCCGTCTTGCCTTGCCTTCGCCAGCTCCCGCTCCGGCGCACCTGCGGCAAGATCCTCAGGAACAAACAGCATCCTGAAATGTCTGCCGATAACCTCCTGGCTCGAGTACCCTTTATTCAAAAAAGCGCCACGATTCCACGTCACCACATGACCAGCGCAGTCGAGCATGTAGATCGCGTAATCTTCGACCGAATCGATCAGCAACTGAAATCGCTCGTCGCTGTAATGCACCACAGCAGAGTCAACGCTCAAGAGCATGCCTCCGATGCTGTCTTTAGTCCGAGCATATACCGGTAAAGCCGACTAAAAACGCGGGTGGCTCATTCCGGACGAAACAAATCGTCTGTATCAAAATTCAGCCCGAAAACACCGCAAAAAACTGCACAACGAGGGCCCTTATCTGTCGGCTTCCCGACACATCTAGCCCATGTGCCGCACCGTCATCTGCAAGATCCTCGCCCCCTTCGGCTGCATGCAAGCAAACACAATCGCCTCCGCCACCTCCTCCGGCTCCATCATCACCGACTCGCGCACACTCTCCTCCGTCCGCCCTTTACCCAGCGCGAACTCCGTCTTCACCCCGCCCGGACAGATCACCCCCACCTTCACACCATGTTTCCGCAGCTCCCCATCAAGCGCCTGCGCAAATCCCACCTGCGCAAACTTCGCCGCGCAATACACCGCCTCGCCCGCATACCCCTGCAATCCTGCCACCGACGAAATAAACAGCAGCACCCCACTCCCCTGCGCCACCAGCACCGGAGCAGCATGTCGCGCAAACAAAAAGCTGCTCCGCATATTCACCGCCATCAGCTCGTCATACTCAGCCACCGACGTATCCACAAGATTCTTGTAGTTCCCCGCCCCGGCATTGTTGATCACCATATCCAGCCCGCCGAACCGCTCCACCGCCAGCCCAATCGCCCCTGGCGCCGTGCTCTCCTCGGCTGCATCTCCTGCAAAATAAATCGCCTCACCCCCAGCAGCCGCAATCGCCGCGCAAACCTCCCGCAGCCGCTCCTCCCGCCGAGCCGTCACCACCACCCGAGCCCCCTGCGCCGCCAACGCCGCCGCCGTAGCCCGCCCAATCCCCGCACTGGCTCCCGTCACCAACGCAACCTTCCCCACCAGGCTCTTCATACACACTCCTTGAACACAGTCCTAACCACCATTCTGAAACAGGATGCTACCATCCGCCTATGCCGTCGCCGACGCCTCCCGAAACCGCACCTCTGCTCCAGGCCGACGGCCTCATCAAGGAGTACCCCAGCGACCGCGGCACCACCCGCGTCGTCGACGACGTCTCCTTCACCATCCGCCGCGGCGAAACCCTCGGCCTCGTCGGCGAATCCGGCTCCGGCAAAAGCACCGTAGCCCGCATGCTCATCCGCCTCATCGAGCCCACCGCCGGCACCATCCACCTCCACGGCGAAGACATCCGCACCGCATCCTCCCGCCGTATCCGCACCCTCCGCCGCCAGATGCAGATCGTCTTCCAGGACCCCTACGCCGCCCTCAACCCGCGTATGAGCGTCCGCCAGATCCTCGCCGAGCCCTTCCGCATCCACCACGAACAGCCCGCCGAAGGCATGAAGCCCCGCCTCCTCGAACTCCTCGCCACCGTCGGCCTCGACGCCTCCGCCCTCCCCCGCTACCCGCACGAGTTCAGCGGAGGCCAGCGCCAACGCATCAACATCGCCCGAGCCCTCGCCCTCCGCCCCCAGTTCCTGGTCCTCGACGAACCCGTCAGCGCCCTCGACGTCTCCGTCGGAGCCCAGGTCATCAACCTCCTCCGCGACCTCCAGCGCCAGCACGGCCTCACCTACCTCTTCATCTCCCACTCCATGCCGCTCGTCCGCTACCTCTGCAATCGCATCGCCGTCATGCATCGAGGCCGCCTCGTCGAACTAGGCGAAGCCGAACAAGTCTGCACCGCCCCCACCAACCCCTACACCCAACAACTCATAGCCGCCACCCCAGAACTCCCCATCGAAACCCCAGCCTGAACCCATTAACCTAGCCCTGCCAACAAACTGTCATCCTGAGCGAGCACTCAGCGCAAGCCGAAGGACGTGCGGTTGCTTTTGCCGTTGCCGTTGTTTGTTCTCCTTCACCCACCCCCAAAAACTGTCATCCTGAGCGAAGGGCGCAGCCCGCAGTCGAAGGACCTGCGGTTGCTTTTGCATTTGCCGTTGTCTGTTCTCTTTCAACCAAACCGCCATCCTGAACAGAGCCGAAAAACCCACTCTTTCCTCTTTCAAACCCCAACTAGCTACAATGAATTAAGCATGCATCTCAGCCTTACACCGCAGGCCCAGTTCATCTGGCTGGTCAGTGCCTCCTTCCTTGCCGGCGTTATGAACGCCATGGCCGGGCGCGGCTCCTTTCTCTCCTTCCCCGCCATGATGGCCATGAGAGTCCTGCCCATCCAGGCCATCGCCGTCTACTTTTCTGGAAACAACCATGAGCATACTTTTCTTGAAGGGTACGGGCTTCAGCCTGTACATAAATAGAGGAACAGAAGTGGGGCTTTAGCCCCCGAGGGAATTTTTCCCGCGGCTAAGCCGCAGAAACGAACCTACCCATGAGTCATGAAGGAATCCGCATCGTCAGCGAAGAAGAGGCCAAGCGCTCCGCCGTTTTCGAGGTCAAGCTCCCACCCGAGGCCGTAACCCCGCAAAAGGTCCGCGTCCACAAGACCGAAGGCACCGGCGTCGAGATCGACTGGCGCGACGGCCACGCCAGCTCCTGGACCTTCACCTGGCTCCGCAACGCCTGCCCCTGCGCCACCTGCCACGAAGAACGCGAGAAGAGCGGCCGCCCTCCCGGCATCCCCAAACCGCAACCGACAACGCTGCTCCCCATGTACGAGGCCCCCGCACGCCCCGTCGAAATCACCCCCATCGGCAAATACGCCCTGCGCTTCAAGTGGAACGACGGCCACGAGAGCGGTATCTACTCCTGGGAGTACCTCCGCAAGGTCTGCCAGTGTCCACAATGTGTTCCTGTAGGAGTTACAAAATGAATTCGCCCCACCTCACCGCACTCGAGCAACGCATCCAGCCGCTCTCCCAACAGCTCGCCCAGCATCGCCTCTACGCCAGCTTCGAGAGCGTCGAAGACCTCCGCCGCTTCATGGAGTCGCACGTCTTCGCCGTCTGGGACTTCATGTGCCTGCTCAAAGCCCTCCAGCGCGGCCTCACCTGCGTCGATGTCCCCTGGCTGCCCAGCGCACTCCCCGAAAGCCGCCGCCTCATCAACGAGATCGTCTTCGGCGAAGAGAGCGATCTCTACAACGGCCAGCCCCTCAGCCACTTCGAGCTCTATCGCATCGCCATGCTCCAGTGCGGAGCCGACACCACCGCCATCGACCGCCTCCTCGCATCCATCGCCGAAGGCAGCCCATGGGCCACCGCCCTCGCCGCCTCAAACGCACCTGAAGCCGCATCCCGCTTCGTCGAAACCACCTTCCGCATCATCGAAGAAGGCAAGCTCCACGCCATCGCCGCTGCCTTCACCTTCGGCCGCGAAGACCTCATCCCCGACATGTTCCGCGGCTTCCTCCGCGATCAGGACCTTCGCCTCGGAGGCCAGCTATCGACCCTCCGCTGGTACATGGAGCGCCACATCGAAGTCGACGGCGACGAGCATGGCCCCATGGCCCTTCGCATGATCACCGAGCTCTGCGGCGACGACGCCGCCAAGTGGCACGAAGCCACCGAAGCCGCCGAAGAAGCCATCAACGCACGCATAGCCCTCTGGGACAGCATCGCCAACATCATGCACGAAACCCGCGCAGTCCTCCGCTAAGAACCTGTTTAGAAACAGCTATCGAAGAAGAGAGTTTTGAAAGAGAGTAAAGAGCGTCTTGAAAGGGCACGGCTTCAGCCGTGCCGCAAAGATTCGAAAGAGCGGGGCTTTAGCCCCTGAGGGAATCGTTGCCCCCCACGCCCCTCCATACTTCCTCAGCTTTTAAACAGATTCTAAGAGATGTAACAGTTCGGGCGCCCTATCCTTCGCGCCTTTGCGAAGGGTGGGATGAAATCATCTCCAAAGCGCAGTAACAGCAAAAACTCTAAACAGAAGTCGCTGCAATACCCAGCAGCGTCAAGGCTTCTTCAACCGAACCCGCAACCAGCACCATCTCGCGATTCTTCTGCTTCAACATTCCCTGCTCAACCGCATGGTCGAGAAACGCCAGCAGTCTGTCATAAAAGCCGCTCGTGTTGAGCAGCAAAACCGGCTTCGCGTGCAGCTTCAGCGCCTGCCACGTCAGCATCTCGAACACCTCTTCGAGTGTGCCGAAGCCACCAGGCAGCACCACAAACGCATCCGCCAGCTTCGCCATCAAAGCCTTGCGCGTGTGCATCGTATCCACGATGTGCAACTCCGTAACGCCGCGATGCGCAACCTCCATCCCGACCAACACCTCAGGAATCACACCCACCACCCTGCCTCCTCCGGCAAGAGCGGCGTTGGCCACAGTCTGCATCAAGCCGACGTTGGATCCTCCATACACAAGGCCGATGCTGTGCGCTGCAAGCGCAGCACCTAACTCCACCGCCGCGGCACAATAAGCCGGATCGACTCCATTAGCCGAAGCACAAAAGACTGCGACATTCTGAACCATGAACCCGAGCATATCAAGCCCGCAGGTTCAGCAGTTCATCGCATCACAAAATAGAAGGGGAAGGCCGGCCGCAGCTCTCAAGCCATACAGCCGGCACACACATTGCGATGTTTTACTTCAACGAGATGGTCGCATCGCTCATCGCCGTTGAAACCTCAGCCAGCACAGTACCGGCTTCATACTTTCCACTCGTTGCATTAGCAAGAATGCGCGTTCCGATAGGAAGGCTCAGTGCAAGCGTCTTACCTGCATCGAGCGTCATCACCTGCTCGCCCACCTTCAGCTCCACGGACGCACTCGAATCGTTGCGAACATTGAACTTCACCAGCTTGCTCTTGGAGAACATCGCATGAACCGGCACACCAAAGCTAACCGGAGCAGCATATACGGTGGACGAAGCAGCCAAACCAACGATAGCAACAGAGACAGCCAAAACATTACGAATCTTCATAACAGCTCCCGGTACTACAAGATTTCGACGGGAACTCTCTGCCATGGTTCAGGAAGTTCGTCGTGAAATGACTTACGCGAAACGTTCCACGAAGGTTCCATATATTTTGTGACATTTTTGTTACTTTTTTTGTGCCACATCTATAAGAGCAAATTTCAAATCATCCACTGTCCGCGCCTGGACACACTTGTCCACCGATGGACACCATAGAGGCACCAGCATCCACAATCGCCTGTGGATTCAGCCCAAAAACAAGCTTCTTTACAGAACGATAAAATAGAGAACAGGTCAACTATCATCGTGCATCGTCTTCTAGAAAACATGAACCAGCAGCAGCAGGAAGGCATCCAGGCCGTCGACGGTCCAGTGCTCCTGCTCGCCGGTGCAGGCTCAGGCAAAACCCGCGTCGTCACCCATCGCATCGCCTACCTCATCGAAGAGCGCGGCGTCCCCGCCGACTCCATCCTCGCCGTCACCTTCACCAACAAGGCCGCGAAAGAGATGGCCGAGCGCGTCGACAAAATCCTCGGCCACAACTCCCTCGCCAAGCCCATGCTCGCAACCTTCCACAGCTTCTGCGTCCGTGTCCTGCGCCGCGACATCGAAGCCCTCAAGGTCAACAACGTCGGCCTCACCCGCAGCTTCGCCATCTACGACGAGAACGATCAGCAAGCCGTCGTCAAAGCCGCACTCAAGCGCCTCGCCATCGACGACAAGCAGCTCAAGCCACGCGTAGCCCTCGGTCGCATCAGTTGGGCGAAGAACCACATGATCGATCCACAGGAGTACTTCCTCGCCTCCACCAATCCCATGGAAGAGAAGATCGCCCACATCTTTGAGATCTATCGCAAGGAGCTCTTCAAAGCCAATGCGCTCGACTTCGACGACCTCCTGCTCGAAACAGTGCGTCTATTAAAGTCCTCCGGCGAAGTGCGCGAACGCTACAACCGTCGCTATCAATACGTCATGATCGACGAGTACCAGGACACCAACCGCCCGCAGTACGAGCTCATGAAGCTCCTCGCCGGCAAGCATCACAACGTCTGCGTCGTCGGAGATGAAGACCAGTCCATCTATAGTTGGCGCGGCGCCGACATCCGCAACATCCTCGAGTTCGAAAAAGATTTCCCCGAGATGCGCACCATCCGCCTCGAGCAGAACTACCGCTCCACGCAGATCATCCTCGAGGGCGCATCCGCAGTCGTCTCCAACAACACGCAGCGCAAGGGCAAGAACCTCTTCACCACACGCGAGGGTGGCTCGCTCATCGGCTACTACGAAGCTCCCGACGGCGAGAACGAAGCCCTCTTCATCGCCGACCGCATCAACCGCTATCTCCGCGAGGCAGGCCAACAGCAGGACCAACCCCGCTGCGCCGTCCTCTACCGCACCAACTCGCAGTCGCGACTCGTCGAAGAAGCCCTCCGCCGCTACCAGATCCAGTACCACATGGTCGGCGGCTTCTCCTTCTACGATCGCGCCGAAGTCAAAGACATCCTCAGCTATCTCAAGCTCGTCCAGAACCCGCACGACTCTATCGCCCTCGGTCGCACCGTCAACTCTCCCCCACGCGGCATCGGCAAAACCACCATGGATACCCTCGAGCGCATGGCCCTCTCCACCGGCATGAGCACCTGGGACGCCATCGGTCGCGCCATCGAAGATAAATTGTTACCGCAACGCGCACTCATTGCGCTCGAAGGCTTCCGCCGCTTCATCACCGATGCCCGCGCCATGCTCGGACCCGACTTCGCCGGCAAGCTCGCAGAAGACATCGCAGAATCTGCAACCGAATCAGTTACAGACTCCACCGACTTCAACCCCGAAGAGTTCTCCACCGAAGCAGCAGCCGAACCCGACACCTCCTTCGACACCAGCTTCAACTTCGGCTTCGACTTCGGCCCCACCGAAGAGATCTCCACCATCGCGCCCGAGAACGCCACCGACAACGACGCCGCCCACCAGATCGACGCCGCCAGCTTCAACCCCTTCGCTCCCGTCGTCCTCAAAAAATCCGCGAACACCACACCCGAACGCGCCGCCGAAATCATCATGGCCTCGGAGCTCGAGAAGCCAGCCTTTAGAAAGCCCGGCGACGCCGCCACCCTCCCCGAGCTCATCAAGTTCCTCAACGACCGCAGCGGCTACATCCGCGCCCTCGAGGCCGAGGCCACACCCGAAGCCTTCTCCCGTATCGAAAACCTCAAAGAACTTGCCAACGCCGCCCAGGACGCCCAGGAGCGCGGCGAAACCCTCGCCGAGTTCCTCGACCACGCCGCCCTCGTCTCCGACGCCGACTCCTACAGCGAAGACGCCCGTGTCACCCTCATGACCCTCCACGCCGCCAAGGGCCTCGAGTTTCCCCTCGTCTTCCTCACCGGCATGGAAGAAGGCCTCTTCCCCCACTCCCGCACCATCACCGACCCCACCGGCCTCGAAGAAGAGCGACGCCTCTGCTACGTCGGCATGACCCGCGCCATGGACACCCTCGTCATCACCCGCGCCCGCCACCGCCGCCGCTACGGCTCCGACATGCCCGAGGCAAGCCTCCCATCCCGCTTCCTCGAAGAGATCCCCTCCCAGCTCATCGAAGACCTCGGCAGCCCCGCCGCTGCCCGCCCCCAGTTCTCCGGCTCCGCCTACTCCACCCCCTACCCCCAGCGAAACCGCTTCGGCCGCGACAACGGAGAATCGGGCGACCGCCACTACAGCTACGAAGATGAGGACCAGACAGCCAGCGGCAGCCAGTCGTCTGCATCCACCAAGTTCTCCACCACCCGCGTCGCTCCCGGCTCAAAGTCCATCTCCACCACTGGCTCCATGGACAACATCGCCAGCTTCTTCGCCGCCCGAGGCCAAAAAGTCCCCCCCAGCCAGCGCCCATCCCGCCCCAAACCCGACATCCCCGAGCCCACCGGCAAGACCGGCCTCAAACAGGGAACCCGCGTCCGCCACCCGAAATACGGAGAGGGCACCGTCTTTCGTCGAGAAGGAGACGGGGACGACGCGAAGATTACAGTACAATTTCAACAGCACGGCGTAAAGAAGCTGGTGGAGAAGTTCGCCCAGTTGGAGCGCCTGTAGATATACAAAAAACAGACAAGACCTCTGTTTATTTTTTCTATAGAAAGTTTGGCAACGAAATCATGGCAAATACCAAGAGCATCACCGACACCCAGGAGCGCAAGAAGGTCAAGCGCGCAGCACGCAAGGCCGCAGCCCCCAAGGCCCCCCGCACCGGCGCACGCGGCGAGAACAAGGCAAAGATCAAGAAGGCATCCCGCGGCCAGAGCAAGCGCTAATCGTTCGCGCATGAGAGGTTGCTGAGGAGATCATTCGTTTTGAAAGGGCGGGACTTCAGTCCCGCCGCAAGCTTTCCTCCTGCTACGGGGCTTTAGCCCCTGAGGGAATCCTCCCAAAGCAAACGAATCTTCTTCAGCATCCTCCTCATCCGCGCAATTTAGTTGTGCCTTTCCAGTTCATAAGCGATAGTACGCAGTAGGACTTCCCCGACACATTCTTTGTTTGAGGAGCAAGCGCACTGGGCAGGCAGATCTTTGCAACCAAATCGATCGACAAGCTGATCCACGAGTCAGAGCTGCCGGAGCATGCCTTAAAGAAGACGCTCGGCCCGGTCTCTCTCACCGCGCTCGGCATCGGCGCCGTCATCGGCTCGGGCATCTTCACCGTCATCGGCACCGCCATCGCCGGGGAGAAGTTCGACACCACCTCCATCCTCCGCGCGCCGGTCCTCGACTATCTCATCCATCACTCCGCCCTCGCCGGACGCCCCGGCGCTGGCCCCGCCCTCGCGGTCTCGCTCATCCTCGTCGCCATCGTCTGCGGCCTCACCGGCCTCTGTTACGCCGAGCTCGCCAGCATGATCCCCATCGCCGGCTCCGCCTACACCTACACCTACGCCACCCTCGGCGAGCTCGTCGCCTGGATCATCGGCTGGGACCTCATCCTCGAGTACGCCGGCAGCAACATGGCCGTCTCCGTCGGCTTCGCCGCCCACATGGTCGACCTCCTCGACTGGTTCGGCTTCCATCCCGCCCTCCGTTGGATCTCCCCCGCATACCTCCCAGCCGGACTACAAGACCTCCAGGGCCATGATCTCTACCTCCCCGGCTGGCACTTCGGCTTCGACTGGCCCGCCTTCCTCATCGTCATGATCCTCACCGTTGTTCTCATTCGCGGCATCCGCGAGTCCGCCGAGACCAACAACATCATGGTGCTGCTCAAACTCGCCGCCATCCTCATCTTTATCTTCACCAGCGCCCACTTCATCAAGCCCCACTACTACCATCCCTTCTCCCCCAACGGCTGGTCCGGCATCCTCACCGGCGGCTCCATCATCTTCTTCACCTACATCGGCTTCGACTCCGTCTCCACCGCCGCCGAAGAGTGCCGCAACCCGCAGCGCGACGTCCCCATCGGCATCATCGCCACCCTCGTCGTCTGCACCATCCTCTACATCGGTGTAGCCGTCGTTCTCACCGGCCTCGTCCCCTGGCAAAGCATGGTCGATGACGCCGCCCCGGTCGTCAACGCTCTCAAGAAGCTCTCAGTCACCCCCGGTGCCCACTCCCTTCACTGGGTCCGCCTGGTCGTCCTCTTCGGCGCCATGATGGGCATGATCTCCTCGATCCTCGTCTTCCAGCTCGGCCAATCCCGCGTCTGGTTCTCCATGTCCCGCGACCGCCTCCTGCCCGCCGTCTTCGGGCGCATCCACAAGAAGTACCGAACCCCCGCCGTCGCCACCTGGGTCGCCGGCTTCGTCGTCGGCATCCCCGCCGGCCTCTTCGACATCGGTACCCTCACCGACCTCTCGAACATCGGCACCCTCTTCGCCTTCGCCCTCGTCTCCATCGGCGTCATCATCCTCCGCGTCCGAGAGCCCGAACGCCGCCGCGGCTTCTGCGTCCCCTTCGGCCCCATCATTCCCGCCCTCTCCGTCATCTTCTGCATTCTCCTCATGATGGGCCTGCCCATCATCACCTGGATGCGCTTCTTCATCTGGCTGGGTCTAGGTCTCCTCATCTACTTCTTCTACAGCCGCAAACGCAGCGAGTTCTACAAGGCCGAATAGCCCAGCACTGAGACCTCCTGCATTGAGTAAACTCAATGTTCACCACAGCTCACCGCGAACGAGACATCTTTCGGGCGATGCAATCGCTAGGCCAGTACCGGCAGGGCAGACACCTCACATGACCGAAAAAAACAGCGCGCTTCACCGGCCCATCTCGCCATCGGGCTCTTTGTTACTGGATATCATCCGCGCTAGCGCTGCCGTGGTCGTAGTGATTGGCCATCTGGCCCTGCCAAGCTTCTACCCACCGGGCAAAGAAGCTCTGGTCAAAGCAGCAACCGCGGCGGTCGTCGTGTTTTTTCTGCTTTCCGGGTTTGTCATCCGCTATGTCACACTCAGAAAACCCGTCACACCTGCCCACTACTATGTCGATCGAATATCTCGTATCTACTCGGTGGCGATTCCGGCTATTCTCCTGACTCTGCTCTTCGATCTTCTCTCCCACCGGATCAACCCGTCGTATTACGACGCTAACTGGCTATCGAACTGCACCCACATCCCCTTCCGTATCCTGGCCAATGCAACCTTCCTGAGTGAAATCTGGGCTAAACAGATCTTCCTCTTATCGAACATCCCATTCTGGTCGCTCAGCTTTGAGTGTTTCTATTACGTTCTGTACGGCCTCGCCTTCTACCTGACGGGCGCAAAACGACTCATCCTTTTCGTCCTGGTCGCACTGCTTGCCGGACCAAGCATTATGGCGCTCTTCCCGCTCTGGCTGGGAGGATGCCTCTTGTACTCTCTTTACCAGCGTCTTCGCGGCAAGCGCTCGATCGTCATCGCCATGACAGCGGTAATCGAAATCATGGCGCTCTCTCTGGGCCTGTTTCATCGAGCTCTCATGCCACAACTGAATGCAGCCCAGAGATGGATCGATCAAGCAATCCCCTACAGCCCGCTGCTCGGACGCGTATCGATCCGCTTTTACGAAATCGGCACAGTCGCATTCGTCCTCATGCTATTTCTCCTGCTGCTCGCCGACCTCGCACCGGTCTCCGGAAAATCCAGCATCGCAAATGCAATTCGCTTCACTGCCGAAGGCACATTCCCCTTATATCTCTTTCATTTCCCGATCCTCGTGCTCGTATTCTCCATCGTCGGGACGTCCAGTAAGAGCCTCGGCCTACGTGCGGCCATACTCCTGGGCGTGGCAACCTTTGCCGTCCTCATGGGACACCCTTGCAATCTCTTGAAGCTGCGCATGCGCGCCTGGCTCGTTACGGTTCTACGAATCTCCTGATACAGCCGCAATCGCAGCAGCGTATGGCTGATCTCGTGAAAGCGCAGCCGGGCATCCTCCTCATCGCCGTCGCCGAGTCGCATCTCTCCCCGCTAAACCGAGCCATCCCGCCCCCATGCGTTCTAAACTAGAACCCATGGCACGAGCAGCAAAGCAAGCCCCCGAAATCGACATTCCCACCTGGCTCCGCGGCCTCCCCAAAGCCGAGCTCCATCTGCATCTCGAAGGCACCATCCTCCCCGAGACCCTCGTCACCCTCTCTCATCGCAACGACCCGACGCCCCTCACCCTCGAGGCCGCGCAGCAGCTCTACCTCTACACCGACTTCCCCAGCTTCCTCATGTCCTTCAAAGCCGTCACCGAGCGCCTCCACACCCCCGCCGACTACGAGCTCATCACCTACGACATGGTCCGCACCCTCGCCTACCAGGGCGTCCTCCACGCCGAGGTCTACATCTCCTACGGCATCCTCTACCGCTACGGACGCCTCGACATCGACGACGTCACCGCCGCCATCGAGCGCGGCCGCCTCCGCGCCGAAAACGAGTTCGGCACCACTGTCCTCTGGATCATCGACGCCGTCCGCCACTTCGGAGCCGAAGAGGCCGCCGTCGTCTTCCGCAAAGCCGCCACCATGCGCCAGCAGTACCCCAGCATCATCGGCATCGGCATCGGCGGCGACGAGGCCCGCGGCCCCGCCGACCAGTTCCGCGACCTCTACGCCGAAGCCCGCGCCGCAGGCCTCCGCCTCACCGCTCACGCCGGCGAGTCCACCGGTCCCGAAAGCATCTGGTCCGCCGTCAACCTCGGTGCCGAACGCATCGGCCACGCCCTCAGCGCCCAGCACGACCCCGAACTCCTCGAAATCCTCGCCCAGCGCCAGATCCCCCTCGAGATCAACGTCACCAGCAACCTCCGCACCGGCTGTTGCCCCACCCTCGACGCCCACCCCCTCAAGGACTACTTCGAGTCCGGCCTCATGGTCACCCTCAATTCCGACGACCCACCCATGTTCGGCTCCAACCTCCTCGAAGAGTACCTCCTCGCCTACGAGACCTACGGCTTCACCCTCGAACAGATGCGCGAACTAGCCGCCAACTCCATCGAAGCCAGCTTCCTCCCCCCCGACCGCAAACTAGCCCTCCTCCGCCAGGTAGACCTCTACGGCTGGTAAGAACCAACACCAAGTTTAAGTTCCGAATAGTCATCCGTAAGGAGTGCATCGACCTCGCGTATAAAAGGTGAGACGTAGATCCGCTTTCCAGTGATTACCTGAAATTGTGCGTAGACCATCTGTACATCGGTCTAGCGTGCTAGCGTGCTAGCGTGCTAGCAGAAAAGCGATATCACAACAGCCAACAAAGAGATCGAAAGGACTACAAGCGCAATTCTTCTTGCGCGCTTGTAGCCTGTTTCCCCTGCTTTAACCCGTTTCCATTCCTTAGCAAGGATTAGCGACGTTTGTATTTCTACATTCTTCGACGCAGGTCCAAACTGTGTTTGAAAGAGCGCTATATTATCTGGCCTAGTCCTCAAGATGTCTTGCAATTCGCCCATAGAGTTCATGAGCGTCTTGTTATCTTCCTCTGCTAGATTCAGTCGTAGTTTTATTCGAGTGGAGGCTCGATTCAGATCAAGATAGGGATCGCGGGTACGGTCTAAATGATCTCGATAATCAGCGCACTCGCCCCTTACATACTCGGAAATCTCTGAATGGATCAGCTGTGCTTGAGCTATGAATTCGGCGATGTCCTCTCGGAGTGCATTAATCCACTCTTGTCTGAATTCGGAGACCTTATTCTCCTTTGCAACAGTCAACCCCAGCAAGGAGAAGGCACCCGCTACAAATGCGACCAAGAGTGCACCATAAGCTGTGAAGAGCGAACCATGAGTTTCTGGGGCTAGGTGAAGCATCTGTCAACGTCTTTCTCAGAGGCAAGGTGAGGTCAGCTACAGCCGATCGGCAAGTTACTCGCAGAGGAAATAGATAGTGAGACCCTGGGAGTGATAACTAAATGTGCGGCTGAGAATCTTACATTGGCCCTGCCCCGGACAGATAGAGTCTCCAACATTAGGAATTGGAATACCTCGCAGATCGTCATAGCTCTGTTGCTTAGTTTCAGCCCCGGAGGAGAACTCGAAGTAGAAAAGAAGGTTCATGGAACCCCAAGAGTGCCACCATTCAGAGCAGCATAGCCTGCTTTATGGCCTTTGGAGATCTGAGTTTAATCATCGCTGACTCGGGAGGCAACATCATGCGGATAGACACCGAAAGTTAATTCGTCGGAGGTACAACTAGCAGTTTTCGTCAATCGTGGACGAGCGATGACCAAACCTGAAGCAATCCGTCCATCGTAGCCACCGATCCACCCAAAATCCCTGTCAACTCACAAACCCCATCAAACCCGCGCCAATCCTACACAAACGCGTGGCACATTCACCTCATCCAACCCAATACAATAGAAGTAGACCTAGCCTCCCCACCACGCTCCAAACAAACAAATGCCCGGACCTAAGCCATATCTAGGTCCAGACCTAAGTCCTTTGTTCTCCATATTTTGAATTCAAAGATGGGGGGAGGGGGCACCACGAAAAACCAGTCACATTTATCGTGGAGCAGGCACCATCACCGCATTCGGGTCCACCTTCGGAATCCCGAAGTGCCCGCTCAGATGCAGCAGGTCTAGCGGCCGCAGATCCCCCGTCACCTGGATCACCGTCATATCCTTCGGCGCACGAATCATCACCATAAAATCGTCAACATCCGCCCCGCTGAAGTGCAGCCACATATCCGTCAACGCCGCATGAGGCTGGGCCGAGTTCGCCGGCGTCTGGTTCCCATTCACCAGATGCTTCCACCCCGCCGTATGAAACGTATCGATGATCGTCCCCATCACCTCCGGCGTATAAAAAGCCGGACGCGGATAGTGATACGAATCCACCGAGATTCCAGTCAACGCCGCCGCGGCCCGATTCGCATCCATCCCATTGCTCTGCAACAGGTTCTGAGCAATCTGCATCAGCGACCGGTCGAAGCTGAACGCCGTATGCGTACCGGGCTGGTCAGCCAGCGAGCCAAGGCTCTGGGCAACCGCCGGAGGCTCCTGCGCGGTCATCGAAACCGGCACAGCCAAAGGTGCGGCAAAGGCAAGGGCGAAACAGACATACGAACGCAGACTCATCATGGCTCCTGCTTTTGTTAGACACAGAATCCAGCCCGGAGTTACTCGAATATTCTCAAATCTTGCGGATCAGAAAACCGTTGCTCCAGCCGACGTCTTAGCTGATAAAGTCGTGGCCTTGAAAGGGCACGGCTTCAGCCGCGCCGCAAACAGCTGAAAAGACTCGGGGCTTTAGCCCCTGAGGGAATCTTCCCGTGGAGAAAGACAAACTAGCCTACTGCGGCCGCGGAGCAAAATATCCCTTGCGAGCCCGCACCTTATACCGCGGATCAGTCGCCTGGAGATAGATCGTTCGGAATGCACCATCCGTCTTGAAGTCCGCCGGACGATACTCCAGCGAGTACTGGCTGCGCAGCTCCTCTTCAATATTGTGGAAGCCGACCGCCACATCCTCAATCCGCGTCGGATAGAACGCCTGCCCGCCCGTCGCCTCGGCAATCTCCTTCAGCACGTCGTCGCCCTTGTCCTTGCTCGGGCTCACGTTCGTGCTGATCGTATACACAATCGTCTCCGCGCGCTGGCACATCTTGATCGCATCGCTCTCGAGCACGCGACTATAGTTATCGTCGCCATCCGATACCACGATCAGCGCCTTGCGCACCGCGCCCTCTTCCCGCAGCGTCAGCATCTGGTCCCGGCAGGTCTTGTACAGCGCGTCGAACATCGCCGTTCCGCCACCCGGACGCAGTTTGTGAATCCCCGTGTTCAGCAGGTCGATATTGTTCGTAAAGTTCTGCGACACATCCGTCTGAATATCGAAGCCCTCAATGAAGGCACGGTCGTTGCGATGCAGCACCTGGAGGAAGAATTCGACCGCCGCCTGCTGTTCGAAGTCGAACCGTTGCCGAATCGAGCTGCTCGTATCCATCATCACGCCCACGCGCAGCGGAAGATTCGTCTGCTGCGTAAAGCGCAACACCGCGGCAGGCGGCTTGCCGTCGTCCAGCAGCCCAAAGCTCTGGCTCTTCAGCCCCGTGATGAAGTGGCCCTTCTTGTCCGTCACCGTAAAGATCAGGTTCACTTCGTTCGCCTGCACCTTGATCGTCGTGATCGGCTCATTGCTCTCCGGAGCCTGACTCTGCGGCGTCGGCGTCGCAGGAACAGGTGTTACCGGCGCAGCAGGCACAGTCGGAGTAGGCACACTCTGCGCAGGAGTCGTCTGCGCAGACACCGCTGCCGCACCCAGGCTAAACACAATGGCGAAGGCAAAAGTAGCCCAGAAAATACGTCGGTAGCAGGACAAATCGTTCACTTGGGTAATTCTACTCAACAGAAGACGGCCCCGCCCGCAACGCCGCCAGAAACTTCACCAGCTCCTCCGGCAACGACGCCTCCATCTCCAGAGCCTTGCCCGTCTTCGGATGCGTAAACGAGAGCCGCGCCGCATGCAGAAAGTTCCGCTCCAGCTCCAATCCACCCTCCGCCGGACCAATATGCCGCGGCGCGCCATACAGCGTATCGCCCACCACAGGATGCCCCATCGACTGCAAATGCACACGGATCTGGTGCGTCCGCCCCGTCTCAATCCGCACCTCGACCAGCGTAAACTCCCCAAACGGCGTCACCAGCCGCTCCAGCACCTGTACATGCGACACCGCCGTCCGCCCATCCGCTCGCCGCGTCGTCATCCGCGTCCGCCGAATCACATCGCGCGCAATCGGCAGCGTCACCGTCGTATTCTCCTTCGCGATGCGCCCATGCGCCAGCGCGAGGTACGTCTTGTGCATCATCCGTCGCGAGAACATATCGCCCAGCTTGCGGTGCGTGCTGTCGTCCTTCGCCACCACAATCGCGCCGCTTGTCTGCTTGTCCAGCCGATGCACGATCCCCGGACGCAGCTCGCCGCCCACATCCGACAGCTTGCCGAAATGAAACAGCAGCGCATTCACCAGCGTCCCACGGTTCCGCTCATCGTCCGTCGAACCCGCGCCCGCATGGACCATCATCCCCGCAGGTTTGTTCACCACCGCCAGATACTGGTCCTCAAACAAAACATCCAGCGGAATATCCTCCGGCACCGCATGCAGCGGCTCCGGATGCGGCTCGCCTTCAATCTCGATCGTCTCGCCGCCCTTCAGCTTCGCCTTGGCCTTCGCCGTCGCGCCATCCACGCGCACCTGGCCGCCCTCAATCAGCAACTGCACCCGCGCCCTGCTGATATCCGGAATCGCCTGCGCCAGATACAGATCCACGCGCAACCCCGCAGCCGCTGGAGCCGCTGTAAAGCTTCGCACCCCATCCTCAAACTGCGTCTCGCTATCGTCCTCAAAGTCCAGCACCGGCACCACCGGCTCTGGCTCCGGCTCTATCCCACGCGTAGCCACATACTCCTTGCGCACCGAGTGGTGGCGCTGCCCCTTCGGCAGCATGTTCTTAGACGGCATCGCTCATTTCCTTTGCTGCTGCATTTTCTGTTTTCTTGCCGCTGCGCTTATTGTTGTTCTTGCTTGTTTTACGCCGTCATCCTGAGCGAAGCGAAGGACCCCTGTATTTTGCCGTTGCTCTTGCCTTACACCGAATCGCTGCTTCCATTCCGCGCAGCAGCCGTCGGCATCTCAGGAAACGCGATAAACAGCGCGCACCCTACAAAAATCATCGCCAGTCCAAGCCACTGCACTGGGTCGAGCATAGCAGCCACGAACAACTCCGACGGCAGCCGCAGGAAGTCCAACAGAAAGATCGCCGCCCCCGCCAGCACCAATCCCAGCGCACACCCAAAGCCCGTATGACGCAGCCGAGGCAGCGCCCGCAGCAGCACACCGCACAGCACGATCCCAACAATCAGCGTATAAAACTCCACCGGATGCACTCCCTGGCCCGCGCCATCGCCCACGGCGAACAAGAAGTGCGTCGGCATCCCATCCTTCGTGCCCTCCAGAATGCTCCCCAGACTCAGAAACGCCCACAGCAGCGCCGCACACGGAGCCATCGCATCCAGAAACCCCAACAGCGGCACTCTCTTGTAACGAAGATAGATCATCGCAAACACCGCCGTCAGCAGCATCCCCGTATCGTTCAACGAAGGTAGCGACAGCACCAGCATCGGCGACGTCAGAAAGCTATGGAAGCTCCCCATCACCAGCAGCGCCCGCGAGATCACGAACACCGCCAGCGCGATCACCCACAGCGCATCCCACACCTTCATCGCATCCAGTCGCACCAGCCGCGCCGTCACCTGGCACAGCGTCAGCGCCCCCATCAGCCCCACAGCGGCGCAGATGCCGTAGAGAGGAACGTGAAGAGAGCCGAGGTGGAGAAAGGAAGAATGCACAGGCAGGGGAATCGAATCAAACAAAGAAAACAACAAAAACCGACCCGCTTGGCCGTGCAGTGAGGCGCTGGTGAACCCGTCCTAAGACGGCGGGACCCTGCCGTGGCTCTTTAGGCTTTCCGGACTGGCGGACTTAGCACACCGAGCCATATCTACGAGCTAGGTCCCTGTTCAATGAATGTTGGTTCAACCAGCGGTATTCCCCACACCTGCTTCGCAGGCCGGTTTTCTAGGTTGGATGCTACCGGTCTCCGCTCCGCATTGCAAGTCGTCCAAAGCCCCATGAGACTCTGGCCCGGCTAATTTCCCCCAGCCACCGGAGGAGCTGTTGCTCCCGAAGCCTTCGCCTTAGCTACAAGCTTCTTCAGCTTGCCCTCCACATCCGACCCCGAACCCAGCATCTCCGCGGTCAGCACACCGTCCGAGTCGATCGTGAAGTAGTGAGGAATCGCCTGCACGCCAAAGCTCTTGCTGAGACCGTGGTCAGCGTCGCGATACTGCACCCAGTTCATCTCATTCTTCGCGATAAAGCTCTTCCACTTCGTCTCGTCCGAATCCCAGCTTACGCTGATGATCACCAGCGGCTGCCCCGCGAACTCCTTGGCAATCTTCTTCATATGTGGCAGCTCCTCGTTGCACGGCCCGCACCATGTCGCCCAGAAGTCGATCAGCACCACACGTCCGCCCATCTCGTCCAGGGTAAACTTCGACCCGTCGAGCGAGATCACCGTAAACGACGGAGCCCTCTTCGCCATCGAGAGCGCAGGATCTGCCGCAAAGTGCTGCACACGCGTATAGCTGGGGTCCTTCGGCGAAAGGCAACTGACGCACGCCTGAAACTGCTCTCGCGCTGCATCCATCTGGCCGAGACGAGTCAACACGTACCCGTCCATATAGTGTGCCGACGCGTTCTTCGCATCATTGGCCTGCGCCGCCTTGAAGGCATCGTCGGCAGCATGGAGCAGATCGGGCTTTCCCTTATCGCCCGCCTGACGATAAAGCGCAACTCCCCGGCTCATCTCCGCGGCAGACTTATCGCGGGGTGTAGCAGCAATCTCCTCCGCCGCGGCCGCAGTAATAGCCGCAGCTTTGTAGTCGCCAATTTTGATCTGGAGCTCCGTCAGAGACTCCAGACAGCCTTCGTCTTTGCCGCCCGCGATCTTATTCGCTTTTTTGTAACTGTCGGTCGCAAATATGTACTGGCGATCTTGTTCCAGCTTCTTCGCCTCCGCCATCGCAGAGATAAACTTGGGATTGGTCTTATAGGCAGACGCAGCGTCCTGCGCTATCAAAGGAGAGCTGGAAGAATCGCGAAAAAGGCAGGTTGCGACAAGAAGGACGAGCAAATAGCGCATCACAGGCTCCGATTCATTCGGTAAGGGATCAGCCCATGGTGCACCGGCGTTAGGGGAAATTCAAGCCTAAATTTACTTAACCCGCTCGACGCGTCTCAGGCGCTTCGAGCAACTCGTCGAGCATACCGGTCAGCGTTCCGACACGCGAGCGCATGGAGTATTGCGAGCTCTCGGCGCTCCCGGCAAGCGACGCATACCGCTCGCGCAGCGTGGCCAGTTCATCGGCGATATTCAACGCGGCCAACACCGCGACCCGCAGCGAATCCACCGTGTTGCCATGCGCCGAAACCGCCCGCATCTTCGCATCGACGATCGACGCGAGCTGTTCGATATGGGCAGGGTCGGTGCCGCGCAGGTGATACACCTGGTCGTAGATGGCCACGTTGATCGACTGCGGCACAACCTGTATGTCCTGCGGCGTTTCGAGTGTCTCGTTCATTCTGCCTCCTGCCTCTGGCACTAGAGGAGTTCGTCCATCTGCGCGAGCATCTTCTCGACGCGCTGGCGAACATCGTCGCGCTCCTTCTGGAGCGACTTCAACTCGGCATTGGTCTCATCCGTGAGGCTGGACTGCACGGTGAGCTGCTCTCGCAGGCTAACGACTTCGGCCTCGGCTGCGGCGCGCGCCTCGCGCTCCCGCTTCACGATCTCAACGGCGCGCAGAACCTTCTGCTCAAGCGCCTGGAACTCATCCACACTGATTGCTGCTGTACTCATATCAGCAGTATAGAGGGCGTCGCCGTGGATTTTTCCAACAGAACTGGGGGAGGACTCAACGAAGATGCACCCTTTCTGGAAGTGTCTTTTGTCAAGCCCTCACGGAGCCCAAAAAACTCTGAATTGCACCTAAAATGTGGTTGCAAAAATCGTTCGCATACTTCCAAATGTTCCACGTGGAACATCGGATTTGCGACTTCCGGCGGCTCAAAATATCGACTCAGAGTAGAAAATGTTCCACGTGGAACGTTGTTTTGGGGCTTAAAAAGCGCTCAAAACAGCTTTTGCGATGGCTCGAATCACATGAAATGTTCCACGTGGAACATTCTATCCAATTCAAATGAAACATAATTTCTTTAGCGAATTAATGTTGCGAGAGAGAAAGCGTGTTGCCGTCGGGGTCTTTGAACCACGCGATGCGGGCTCCGCCGGGTGCGGTCCAGATGCCGTGTGCATCCTGCTCGAGCCGTGGGTAGCGCTCGAAGGCTACGCCCTTGCTCGCCATCTCCGCGACAGAGGCGGTGATATCCGCCACCCTCCAGCCGAGTAGCGTGAAGGAAAACGGCGTGAAGTCCGGCACGTTGGTGATGCGGATATGCGTGCCGTTCGCGAGAACCTCGGTGGCGAAGGGGTCCTCCGAGACCAGGGTCAGGCCCAGCAGATCGACATAGAAGGCACGCGCCTTCGCGGCGTCCTTCGTCGGGATAAAACCCATTACGGAGCAGTCGTCGAGCATAGTCTTCCCTCACGAACCCCGCCAGCTTAGCTGGTTTTGGCGTCCGTGGGAAGAAGGGTCGATCCTGGGGCGCGGATGACGCCGCCGAGCGCGGTCAGCGCGCCGATGATTGCACTCCACCAGCCGGTCAGCTCCTCCTCGTTGAGGGTGCGCTCGTTCGACTGGAAGATGCAGCGCAGCAGCAGCGCGTAGTGGCCCGGTGGGACAGAGCGGCCCTTTGGATCGCGGAAGATCTCGGTTGGTGTGAGGCGGATGAGGTCGGCGATGCCGAGGGATTCGATCGCGGCAGCGATGTTCTGCCAGGGCGTTGCGTCGGAGAAAGTGAAGGAGAAGTCGCGCTCGACGGCCTGGAAGCGGGAGAGGTCGCGGGCGGTGACCTTGCGGAGGGGCAGGGTGTAGAGCTGGGCGAGGTCGATCTCGGCGAGAAAGACGGGCTGGCGAAGCTTGCGCTGCTGGCTCTGCGTGGAGACTAGCTCACCGAAGGTTGCGATGGGCTTGCCTGCCAGAAGCGCGGTGGCAGAGCGGCCGGGCTCGAGCCATGCGGGCGCTTCGGCGCTGAAGGTGAGGGTGCTTCCGGCGAGATCGAAGAGGCTGAGGAGAGATTCTACGACACCCTTCAGCTCGTAGAACGGCGCGTCGGACGCGGCGTAGAGCGGGGTTGCGGGAACGGAGCCGGTGAGGCCAAGGGAGAGTCTGGCGGCCTCGTGGACCTCAGCGATGAAATTGCCGTCGGCTAGCGTTGTGCCGGTGAAGACCTGTCCCTGCTCGAAGAGGCGAACCTCTTTGACGTCGCGGTTAAGGTTATGGGCGAGCATCGTGACCATACCGGGAACGAGCGATGGACGCAGCAGGGACGCCTCTTCCGAGAGGGGGTTTTCCATCGGGACGGGAGCCGCTGTCTTCGCTGTTCCGTAGAAGAGGTCGCTGTCGGACTGCGAGGCGAAGGTGCTGGAGACGGACTCGCTGTAGCCGAGGGCGAGCAGGCGGGTGCGCACGGCGGCCTCTTTCGCTGCGGTGGGGTGTGCGATGACGATGCCGGGCGTGGGCAGGGTGTTGGCGAAGCGGTTGTAGCCGTAGACGCGGGCGACCTCTTCGATGAGGTCGATCTCGCGCTCGAGGTCGAGCCGCCAGCTTGGCAGCTTGGTCGCGTAGAGGTCGGGGCCGTGCAGGAGGAGCTCGCAGCCGAGCGAGGTGAGGTACTGGGCGACGATCTCGGAGGTGATGCCCTGCGGGTCGAGGGTGGTGCCGAGGTGACGCTGAACCTGTTTGACGGAGAGCTCGATGGCGGGCCGCGCGGCGGTGCGGGCGGCGACTTCGGGGTCGATAATGTCGATGAGTTCGCCTTCGATACTTCCGCCTGATTGCAAGATCAGGCGAGAAACCAGCCCGTTGGCGATGGGGGCGGCGTTGAGGTCGGCTCCGCGCTCGAAGCGGTGGCTGGCGTCTGTGTGGAGGCCGTGACGGCGCGAGCTGCGGCGGATGCTGGCCTGATCGAACCAGGCGGCCTCGACGAGGATGTTCTTGGTGCCGGGGGTGATCATGGAGTCCCAGCCACCCATGACTCCGGCGAGGGCGAGGGCCTTCGTTTCGTCGGCGACGACGAGATCGTCGGCTTCGAGGGTGCGCTCGGTTCCGTCGAGGAGGCGGAGCTTTTCGCCCTTGTGGGCTAGGCGGACGACAATGCCGTCGTCGATCTTGTCTAGATCAAACGCATGCGTGGGGTGGCCCATGCCGAGGAGGACGAAGTTGCTGGCGTCGACGGCGTTGGAGATCTGCTTCTGGCCGAGCGCTTCGAAGTAGGTTTTGATAGCGCCGGTGCTGGGCGCGATAGTAACGCCACGCAGGACCTGGGCGGTGAAGCGGCCACAGAGACCCTTGGCGTCGGGCGCGATGCGGACTGGAAAGGGCTCGTCGACGAGAGTGCCGAGGGGAAGCTTGGTGTCGAAGGGCGCGAGGGGCAGGTTGTAGATGGTCGCGGCCTCGCGGGCGATGCCGTAGTGGTTCATGGCGTCGACGCGGTTGGTGGTGATGTCCATCTCGAAGAGGTGGCCGCTATTTGGGCCGAGCGAATGAACGCCTTCGACGGCTATGCCGCGGAGGGTTAGGTCGTCGGCGAGTTGCTGGTCGTCAGCAGGAATGTTGGGGACGTAGGTGCGGAGCCAGTTGGTAAGAATTTTCATCGGCTCAAATAGTTTAGCGGAGGTGAGCAACCAGGATGACAACCTACTCCTGATTCCGGACTCTCTCTGCTTCACACACTATCTGTATTGGACCTACGGATGGTCGGCAAACCGATTCGTATCCTGAGCCTTTTTCCATACCATAATCACGATAATGGATGACAAGATGTTCGGAGTCCGACCAGTGAATCTTCACATCAACCGCATCGCCCTCACCACCATACACCTCGGAAACAATCGGATTCCATAGATGATGCACTGTCACACCGACGGTATTTCGGCTCAATGCATGGCTTCCTGATTCACTGATCGCAGCAACATATTTTCCATCTGGAGATCGAAATCTTATGCGTTGGCCAACATTCCAGCCGCGTAGAAGAGCGGCTAAGACGACGATAAGAAGAAGAGACAATCCAGATGCGATGAAGAACGAGAGAAGAACGAGAAACTCCCGCAATGCTCTTATGCGAGCACGTGAGGTATTTTTATGGATTCGGTACCTGCAAAGCGCAGAACGCCACCCTATCCACGCGACTAAAGAAAGCGCGAGAAGAACGGTTACGAATTCCAATTCGCCAAGGTACATATGAATTCAGAAGGAATACCAGAAAGATAAGGAGATTAGTGAGTTTATTGTTTTTTCATAAACTCACTAATCTCCTTATAACTTCCGCTACGCGAATTGCTCGAGGAAGCGCATGTCGCCGGAGTAGAAGTGGCCTATGTCGGAGATGCCGTGCTGGATCATGGCGATGCGTTCGACGCCCATGCCGAAGGCGAAGCCGGTGATCTTTTCGGGGTTGTAGGCGTCGTCGGCGGGGTTGATTTTGCGGCGTTCTTCGGTGACGGCGGCGAAGACGGCGGGATCGACCATGCCGCAGCCGAGGAGCTCGATCCAGCCGGAGTGCTTGCACTTGCGGCAGCCCTTGCCGTTGCAGAAGATGCAGGAGATCTGGACGTCGGCGCTGGGTTCGGTGAAGGGAAAAAACGATGGGAAGAAGCGGGTTTTGACGGCTGAACCGAAGAGGGCCTTCATGGCGTGGTCGAGGGTGCCTTTGAGGTCGGAGAAGGTGATGTTGGTGTCGACGCAGAGGCCCTCAATCTGATGGAAGATGGGGGAGTGGGTGGCGTCGGCGGCGTCGTTGCGGTGGACCTTGCCGGGGATGACGATGCGGATGGGCGGGGCCTGGGCAATCATGGTGCGGATCTGGACGGGCGAGGTGTGGGTGCGCATGAGGAGACGGTCACGGGCCGGACGGTTCTGCTGGGCGGCGATGACGAGGGTGTCCTGGGTGTCGCGGGCGGGGTGGTTTGGGGGGAAGTTGAGGGCTTCGAAGTTGTAGAAGTCGCTCTCTACCTGGGGGCCGAGGTTGGTAGAGTAGCCGAGGTGGTGGAAGACGGCCACGATCTCGTGCATGGTCTTGAGGAGCGGGTGCGGGATGCCGGGGGTGCGGGTGGCTCCGGGGAGGGTGATGTCGATTCCCTGCCTGGTGGGCGCGGCGCTGGCGGCGGGAGCCTCGAGGGCGGCTTCGATCTGCTGCTTGAGCTGGTTGAAGCGGATGCCGAGGGCTTTTTTGGCTTCGGGCGGCGCGGATTTTAGCCAGGCTTCGCTGACGAGCTTGAGACGGCCCTGTTTGCGGCCGAGCCAGTGGAGACGGAAGGCCTCGGGATCGGTCGTGGGGGTGGCGCGGGCCTCGGCGGCGAGGGTGGCGAAGGCGGCGTCGAGGGCGGGTTCGTCGTAGGTGAGGAGAGTGGGGATTGCGTCGGTCATCTCGTTGATAAGGCTAAATGATGCTGCGAAAGAGCTGGAATTTGAAGGCGGGATAAGAACTTTTAACTTTACATAAAGTAAATCATAACGTACATATTGTTGTGCAAGGCGTTCTTCGGGAGGTTTGGCAATGGAATATCGGGAGAAGTTGGTTTGGGGGCAGTTTCTGCCTATCTTGTTGGGATGCGGGATTTATGCGGTCGATGCGATGCGGCAGGCCCATGGGGCGAAGCCGTTTCCTTTGCTCAGCGTGGTGGTGGCGATTGTGATTTTGCAGGTGCTGTATCTGATTGTGGTCGCCGCAATAACGCCGCCCGAACCTGACGATGAGCGGACGCGCTTGATTGAGCTAAAGTCGTTCAAGACGGGATACCTGGCGACGATGGTGGTCTTCGCGTTCTGGGTTTCTACGTATCTGTTGAAGCCATCCTGGTTACACATTCTGGAACGAAATCCTGTGCTGATTGTCTTCGCGTGGTTTGCGGTAGAAGCAGTGCGGACGGGTGCGCAGCTGGTGATGTACCGGGCGAGCGTGCGGCCATGACGAAGATGGTGATTGCCAACCGGATAAGACGGCTGCGGTTCGACCATGGCGAGATGACGCAGCAGGCGCTGGCGGAGAAGATCGGGGCGACGCGGCAGACAATCATCTCGATCGAGGCCGGCAAATATACGCCATCCCTGGAGCTGGCGTTCCGGATCGCGGATGCATTCGGAGTGGGAGTGGAAGAGGTCTTCTATCGGTGAAGGCCTCTTCCCTGCTGCGCATATCTTCTACAACGAGATGAGGACGATGACGGCGACCAGGATGCCCATGAAGAGGCTGCGCTTGTCGGTGATGGCGTAGACGACAGGGTCTTCGTCGAGCTGGCCGCGGGAGGCGAGGAGCCAGAGGCGGCTGATCCAGAGAAGAAGGACGGGGACGAGGAGCCAGAGGCGGTGGGGGTGGACGTAGAGCTGGCCGGCGCCGGTGGTGATGTCGGAGATATAGAGGGTGAGGACGACGACAGAGGCGTATCCGCTGGCGGAGCCGAAGGTGCGGAGCTGTTCGATATCGGAGACGAGGTAGCCGCGGCCCTGGATCTGGACGGGGGTCTGGGCGGGAGCGGGATCGCGCTGGCGGAGGCCTTCGAGCTCGGCGAAGCGCTTGACGAAGGCGAGGGAGAGGAAGAAGAAGATGCTGAAGCCGCCGAGCCAGGCGGAGACGGGGATTCCTGTGGCGGCGGAGCCGGCGATGATGCGGATGGTGTAGAGGCCGGAGAGGACGATGACGTCCACGAGGACCATGCGCTTGAGGCTGAAGGAGTAGGCCGAGGTGGTGACGGCGTAGATGGCGAGCCATTCCAGGAAGTAGTAGGGGCGGGGGAGGATGGGCGCGCCGGCGACGGCGGCGACGATGGTCGGCAGGAGAAGCGCGAGGGCGAGCGAGGTGAGCAGGAAGAGCGCCACGACGCCGATGCCGGAGAGGATGGAGAGGTCTCCGGCGGCGAAGGGGCGGCGGCGCTTGCGGAGGTGTTTACGGTCGGCTTCGAGGTCGAGGAGGTCGTTGACGATGTAGGTGGCGGAGGCGCAGAGGCCGAAGCTCAGGAAGGCGATGCAGGCTCCGACGATGGGACCGGCGGACCAGGCGTGGGCGAGCAGTAGGGGCAGGAAGATGAGGATGTTCTTGGCCCACTGGTGCAGGCGGATGGCCTTGAGCCAGGATTTGAACGACGACGGGGCATCGATGAAGGTGCGGACAGGGGTTACGTTTGCCTTGCGGAGGGCAGCGCGCAGGCTGGGGGTCGGGTTGGCGACCATGGGCTCGAGGCAGTTCGCGAGGAGGGTGGCGTCGGGCAGGGCGTTGCCGATGTAGGTGAAGTTGTCGCCGAAGCGGGCCTGGAATGCGGCGAGCTTGTTCTTGCCGGCGAGGTTGACGCTTCCGTCGGAGGCGAGGACGCCGGCGAAGAGGCCGAGGTGGGCAGCGACGCGTTCGGCGAGGGTGGTGTCTGCGGCGGTGGCGAGGTAGATGGGGCGACCGGTGGCGTGTTGCTGCTCGAGATACTGGAGCAGCTCGCGGTTGTAGGGCAGATGCGCGACGTTCAGCTCGACTGAGGCGGTGATGTGGCGCTTGAGAGCCGCCTTGCCTTGCTTGAGCCAGCCGGGGAGTTTGAGGAGCATGGCGGGGTGCTGGCGGGCGAGGGCGAGGACGGAGTCGTAGAGCGTATCGGACTTAACGAGCGTGCCGTCGAGGTCGACGCATAGGGCGGCAGGACTGGGTGAGCGGTCTGGCATGAGAACTGCTTGCTGGGACGACATACCCCATTATCATTTAGTCTGAAGCAAAGATTGATAAAGATTGAACTGCGTCTTTGACATCGACGTATATCAACTTAGAAGTTTGCATTGTTGAACTCAATGGTCGGGCTGGCCTCCGACTACACCATGAGAGGGTACTGCTGCCTTATGCCATCGGAACTGTCTGAACCAGAGGTTAGAAGCTCCAAACAAACATTTGATTCTGTATCGCAGGCATCCGAGCCGGGCTCGGGCTGGGGCGGTGTGGTGCGGAAGCTGGTCGTCGTGCTGGTCATTCTGCTGGTGGTTGGGGCGGCCATCTGGAAGATACGCCGCAATACCGCCGAGCAGAAGGCGCAGAATGCTCAGTTGGAGGCGCAAGGCGACCGTCCTACGCCGGTGCTGACCTCGACGGTCGAGCAGAAGCCGATGCCGGTGTACCTGACGGCGCTGGGAACGGTGACGGCGTATAACACGGTCACGATCAAGACGCGTGTGGATGGTCAGTTGATGCGGGTGAACGTCAACGAGGGGCAGGCGGTGAAGCAGGGCCAGCTTCTGATGGAGATCGACCCGAAGCCGTATGAGGCGGCGCTGGCCCAGGCCAAGGGACAGTTGGTGAAGGATCAGGCGAACGCGAAGAACGCTCTGGCCGAGGCGCAACGGTATACGGCGCTGGCAAAGGCTGGGGTGGTGTCGCAGGAGAGCGAGCAGACGCAGATTTCGGCGTCGGGGCAGGCGGCGGGATCGATCGAGGCGGATATGGCTGCGATCGACGCGGCGAAGGTGAACCTGGCGTATACGAAGATTGCGTCGCCGATCAATGGCGTGGTTGGGCTGCGGCAGGTCGATCCGGGCAATATTGTGCATGCGACGGATACGACGGGGCTGCTGGTGGTGACGCAGTTGCAGCCGATCTCGGTGATCTTTACGCTGCCCGAGGACCAGTTGCCGGAGGTGTTCCGGCTGACACGCGGCGGAGCGAAGCTGCGGGTGGAGGCGTATGACCGGTCGAGCTCGACACACCTGGCGACGGGGGAGTTGTTGACGCTGGACAACCAGATCGACACGACGACGGGTACGGACAAGGTGAAGGCGGTCTTCAATAATTCGGATGGAGCGCTGTTTCCGAACCAGTTTGTGAATGTGCGGCTGGTGCTGCACGATCGGAACGATGCCGTGGTGATTCCTGCGGCGGCGTTGCAGACGGGGACGCAGGGTAGCTTTGTATATCTGGTGAAGCAGGGGGCGACGCCTGCGAATCTGCGACAGACTGGTCCGGATGGGACGCCTGCGGCGGCAGATCCGTCGGGGAGCTATGTGGTGACGCAGCCGGTGAAGATCGATGTGGCCGAAGGGTCGCAATTGATTGTGGGCAGTGGGCTGAAGCCGGGCGATCAGATCGTCGTGGATGGGCAGGAGCGGCTGCGAAATGGAAGCAGCGTGATTCCGAAGTTGACGCAGGTTGCACCGCAGGGGCAGGGGCGACGTTCATGAGCCCCTCACGTCCTTTTATTTTGCGGCCGGTGGCCACCTCGCTTCTGATGGTGGCCATTTTGCTTGCCGGTGCGGTGGCGTATTTGCAGCTTCCGGTGTCGGCGCTGCCGGAGGTCGATTACCCGACGATCCAGGTGCTGACGTTCTATCCGGGAGCTAGCCCGGAGGTAATGGCGTCCTCCGTCACTGGACCATTGGAGCGGCAGTTCGGGCAGATTCCTGGGCTGACGCAGATGACGTCGACGAGCTCGGGCGGCGGCAGCGTGGTGACGCTGCAGTTTTCGCTGACGGAGAGCATCGACATTGCGCAGCAGGATGTGCAGGCGGCGATCAATGCGAGCTTCAGCTATCTGCCGAAGGACCTGCCGAATCCGCCGGTGTACAGCAAGGTGAATCCGGCGGATGCGCCGGTGATGACGCTGGCGTTGACGAGCGATACGCTGGAGCTGTCGAAGGTAGAGGATCTTGCGGACACGGTGCTGGCGCAGAAGATCTCGCAGCTCTCGGGCGTGGGGCTGGTGTCGATTGCGGGCGGGCAGAAACCGGCGGTGCGGATTCAGGCGAATCCTACGGCGCTGGGCGGCTATGGGCTGAGCCTTGAGGATGTGCGCGCGGCGCTGGGTTCGGCCAATGTAGACCAGGCGAAGGGCAATCTGAATGGGACGAAGCAGGCGTTCACGATTGAGGCGAACGACCAACTGCTCTCGAGCAAGGACTACAACAACGTCATCATTGCGTATCGGAATGGGTCGCCGGTACGGTTGTCGGATATAGCGAATGCGACGGACAGTGCGGAGAATCTGTATCAGGCTGCGTGGATGGGACGGGGCGGAAAGCGCGGTGTGGATGCGGCGTTGAAGCCGGCGATCATCGTGAATATCCAGCGACAGCCGGGGGCGAACATCATCGGCGTGGTGGATGAGGTGCAGGCGCTGCTGCCGCAGTTGCGCACGACGCTGCCGGCCAACGTGACGTTGCAGGTGCTGACGGATCGGACGAATACGATTCGGGCGTCGGTGAAGGATGTGCAGTTTGAATTGATGCTGACCATCGCGCTGGTGGTGATGGTGATCTTCCTGTTTCTGCGGTCGCTGGCGGCGACGATTATTCCTTCGGTCGCGGTGCCTCTGTCGATTGTGGGGACGTTCGGGATCATGTACCTGCTGGGGTACAGCCTGAATAATTTGTCGCTGATGGCGCTGACGATCTCGACGGGCTTCGTGGTGGACGACGCGATTGTGATGATCGAGAACATCGCGCGGTATCTGGAAGAGGGCGATAGTCCGCTGACTGCGGCGCTGAAGGGCTCGGAGCAGATTGGGTTCACGATCGTGTCGCTGACGGTGAGCTTGATCGCGGTGCTGATTCCGCTGCTGTTTATGGGGGATATTGTCGGGCGGTTATTCCGCGAGTTTGCGGTGACGCTGGCGGTGACGATTTTGATGTCGGCGCTGGTGTCGTTGACGCTGACGCCGATGATGGCGGCGAAGCTATTGAAGCATAAGCCGGAGGCGCAGCAGGGCTGGTTCTATCGGAAGAGCGAGGCGTTCTTCGAGGCGGTGATCGCGCGCTATGCGGTGGGCGTGCGCTGGGTGCTGCGGCATCAGACGTTTACGCTACTGGTGACGCTGGCGACGTTTGCGTTGACGGTGTATCTGTTCCTGATTGTGCCGAAGGGGTTCTTCCCGGTGCAGGATACGGGGGTGCTGCTAGGCATTACGGAGGCTCCGGAGACGATCAGTTTTCAGGCGATGGCGCTGCGGCAGCAGCAGTTGGCGCGGGTGATTCTGCGTGATCCGGATGTGGAGAGCCTGTCGTCGTTCATCGGTGTGGATGGGACGAATATGACGCTGAACAGCGGCCGTATTCAGATCAACTTGAAGGATCGTGAGAAGCGGACGACGTCGGCGGCGGATGTGATTCGGCGGTTGGAGCCGATGGTGGCGAAGGTAGATGGTATCGAGTGCTATCTACAGCCGTTGCAGGATCTGACGGTTGAAGATCGAGTGAGCCGGACGCAGTATCAGTACTCGATTGAAGATGCGAACGCGACCGAGATGGCTTACTGGACGAATCGGCTGGTGGAGAAGCTGCGGCAGATTCCGATTTTGACGGATGTGGCGAGCGACCAGCAGTTGAACGGGCTGGAGGCGGAGCTGGTGATCGACCGCGATACGGCGAGCCGGCTGGGGATTACGCCGCAGAACATCGACGATACGTTGGACGATGCGTTCGGACAGCGGCAGGTATCGACGATCTTTACGCAGTTGAACCAGTACCACGTGGTGTTGGAGGTCGCGCCGAAGTTTCAGTTGAATACGGATGCGCTGGACCGGATCTATGTGAAGAGCTCGAATGGGACGCAGGTTCCGCTATCCACGTTTACGCATGTGGTGCCGCGACAGACGACGCTTGCGATCAATCATCAGGGGCAGTTCCCTTCCTCGACGATCTCGTTCAATCTTGCGCCGGGCAAGTCGATTGGCGATGCGGTGACGGCGGTGAACAAGGCGAAGCAGGAGCTGAATGTTCCGGCGAGCGTGAATGCGCGGTTCCAGGGCACGGCAGCTTCGTTCGAGGCTTCGTTGCAGAATGAGCCGTTGCTGATTCTGGCGGCGCTGATCGTGGTGTATATCGTGCTGGGCGTGTTGTATGAGAGCTACATTCATCCGATCACGATTCTTTCGACGCTGCCCTCGGCTGGTGTGGGTGCGATTCTTGCGCTGCTGATCTTCCATGTGGACCTGAGTGTGATTGCGCTGATCGGCATCATTCTGCTGATCGGCATTGTGAAGAAGAATGCCATCATGATGATCGACTTTGCGCTGGAGGCGGAGCGCGACCATGGGATGACGCCGACGGAGGCGATCTATCAGGCGTGCCTGCTGCGTTTTCGGCCGATTATGATGACGACGATGGCGGCGCTGCTGGGTGGGGTTCCGCTGGCACTGGGAACGGGTACGGGATCGGAGCTGCGACGGCCGCTGGGCATTACGATCGTCGGCGGATTGATTGTGTCTCAGGTGCTGACTCTGTTTACGACGCCGGTGGTGTATTTGTTCTTCGACCGCATTGGACGGAGATTGAAGCGTGCGGAGCCGGTGTTGGAGGCGGAGGAGGTTTATTGAGATGAGGTATTCCCTCAGGGGCTAAAGCCCCTATTTTTTTCGGTGATGATGGCGTGGCTAAAGCCACCCCCCTTCAAAGCAAGAGCAATGGCAAATGCACAAAGCAAGAGCAACAGCAAATACAGGGGTCCTTCGCTCCGCTCAGGATGACGGCGCGGGAGGCAGGCAAACATAGTGATGATGCGTAACGGCGGCGATGATGAATAACGAGACACCCAAAGCGTCGATGGCGGAGCGGATGATGTCGGGTGACGGCGTGCACTTCTCTGCGCCGTTTATCCAGCGGCCTGTGGCTACGTTTTTGCTGTCGATCCTGGTGATTCTGGCGGGTGCGGGGGCGTATACGCTGCTGCCGGTGTCGAGCTTGCCGCAGGTGGAGTTTCCGGTGATCTCGGTGGGAGCGTCGCTGCCGGGCGCTGACCCGGAGACGATGGCCTCGTCGGTTGCTACGCCGCTGGAGCGGCAGTTCGCGAAGATTGCAGGCGTCAACGAGCTGACGTCGTCGTCGGCTTCTGGCGCGGTCTCGATTACGTTGCAGTTCGATCTGAACAGGGATGTGAATGGTGCAGCGCGCGATGTGCAGGCGGCGATCAATGCGGCGCGCAGTCAGCTTCCGACCAATCTGCCGAGCAATCCGACGTATTACAAGCTGAACCCATCGGACTCGCCGATCCTGATTCTTGCGCTGACGTCGGACACGCTGAATGTGCCGCAGTTGTACGACGCGTGCGACAGCATCATCTCGCAGAAGATCGCGCAGGTGCAGGGTGTAGGGCAGGCTTTCTGCGGAGGCAGTGCGAAGCCGGCGGTGCGGATTGAAGCGAATCCGACGCAACTGGCGCACTACGGGCTGGGGCTGGAGGCGCTGCGAGCGGCGATCCAGACGATCAACGTCAACCAACCGAAGGGTTATTTTCAGGATGCGAACAATCGCTGGTCGATCAGCGCGACGGACCAGCTTTTTGGAGCGAAGGCGTATGCTCCGCTGATTGTGGCGACGGACCGTGGGCCGGTCAGTTCGGCGGCGGCTACGACTGGTCTGCCTGCGTCGTCGGTTGTGGTGGCCAATAATGCTCCTGCTGTGGCGAATACTACGGTCGGTGGGACAGCCGTGGCGGGGCAGGGCGTGGTGCGCATCCGCGATGTGGCGCAGGTGGTGGACAGCGTCGAGGACATTCACACCAGCGGTGTCTATAACGGCAAGCCGGCGATCCTGGTGCTGGTCTTCAAGACGCCCGAGGCGAACGTCATCCAGACGGTGGACAACGTGATGGCGATGCTGCCGAGGCTGCGGCAGTCGATCCCGCCGGTGGTTCAGCTGCATGTGGCGCTGGATCGAACGCTCACGATTCATGAGTCGGTGAAGGATGTGACGCGAACGCTGGTGATCTCGATCCTGCTGGTGATTCTGGTGGTCTTCCTGTTTCTGCGCGAGGTGCGGTCGACGCTGATTCCCAGCGTGTCGGTTCCGTTGAGCCTGTTGGGGACCTTTGGGGTGATGTACCTGCTGGGGTATACGCTGGACAACCTGAGCCTGATGGCTCTGACGATCTCGACCGGGTTTGTGGTGGACGATGCGATTGTGGTGATCGAGAACATCAGCCGTCATCTGGAGAACGGGTTGTCTCCGTTTGAGGCGGCGATGGTGGGCTCGAAGGAGATCGGGTTTACGGTGGTGTCGATGAGCACGTCGCTGATTGCGGTGTTCATTCCGATCCTGCTGATGGGTGGCATTGTGGGCAGGCTGTTCCGCGAGTTTGCGGTGACGCTGTCGGTGGCGATCATGGTATCGCTGGTGGTGTCGCTGACGACGACGCCGATGTTGAGCGCGAAGTTTTTGGAGTCGCACGATCAGCGGAAGCATGGGTGGTTCTATCGCTGGAGCGGACGGGCGCTTGACCGGCTGACGCGGGAGTATGAGCACGGGCTGCGCTGGGTGCTACGGCATCGGCCGTTGGTGATGACGATTACGGTGCTGACGTTCGTGCTGAATGTGTACCTGTATACGCTGGTGCCGAAGGGGTTCTTTCCAGAGCAGGATACGGGGCGTATTGGCGGACAGGTGCAGGGGCAGCAGGATGTCTCGTTCGACACGCTGACGAAGCAGGTACATGACCTTGCGGCTATTGTGAGCAGTGACCGGAGTGTCCAGAATACGGTTGCGTTTGCGGGAGGTCGCGGGAACGGCAACTCCGGGTTTATGTTTATGGCGCTGAAGCCGGATAAGGAGCGGAAGAAGATTGGCGATACGGCGGAGGTGATTCTGGATCGCCTGCGTCCGAAGGTGGCTACAGTTCCGGGCGTGATTCTGTACCTGCAATCGTTTCAGGATTTGCGGATCGGTGGAAGGAGTTCGGCGACCGAGTATCAGTATTCGATTACGTCGGACAGCTTGAAGGACCTGAACGAGTGGGGACCGAAGCTGATGGCCGCGATGGAGAAGCTGCCGGAGATCAAGGATGTGGCGACGGACCAGCAGGAGCAGGGGCTGCGCGCGCAACTGACGATCGACCGCGATACGGCGAGCCGGTTGGGAGTGTCGCCGCTGACGATCGATGAGACGCTGTCGGATGCGTTTTCGCAGGAGCAGGTTTCGACGACTTACATGCCGCTGAACCAGTATCACGTGGTGATGGAGGTGGCTCCGGAGTTCCAGCGCGATCCGGATGCGTTGAAGAATATTTATGTGAAGAGCACGACGGGCGCGATGGTGCCGCTGACGGCGGTGACGCACTTTGAGCCGCAGCGGATTCCGCTGGTGGTGAATCATCAGTCGCAGTCGCCGTCGGCTACGTTGTCGTTCAACCTGGCTCCGGGTGAGTCGTTGAGCCAGGCGACGGAGGCGATTGAGCGGGCGCGGTTCGATATTGGGATGCCATCGTCGATCCATGGCGGGTTTCAAGGGACGGCAGAGGCGTTCAAGAGGTCGCTATCGTCGGAGCCGCTGCTGATTGTGCTGGCTCTGGTGACGGTGTATATCGTGCTGGGGATGCTGTATGAGAGCTTTATTCATCCACTGACGATTTTGTCGACGCTGCCTTCGGCTGGGGTGGGCGCAATTCTTGCGCTGCTGCTGTTCAAGGTTGACTTGAGCGTGATTGCGATGATCGGGATCATTCTGCTGATCGGCATCGTGAAGAAGAATGCGATTATGATGATCGATTTTGCGCTGGTGGAGGAGAGGGAGAATGGGCTCACTCCGGAACAGGCGATCTATAACGCTTGCCTGATGCGTTTCCGGCCCATCATGATGACGACGGTGGCGGCGATGCTGGGTGGGTTGCCGCTGGCGCTAGGGACAGGGACCGGCGCGGAGTTGCGGCGACCATTGGGGATCACGATTGTTGGTGGGTTGTTTGTGTCGCAAGCGTTGACGTTGTTTACTACGCCAGTTGTTTATTTGTTCTTTGATGGGTTGCGGGTTCGGTTTGCGAAGAGGCGGGTGCGCGGGGTTTCAGTGGCGGCGCATGTGGCTGGGGATTAAGGGCAGAAGCAACTGCAAATGCTAAATGCAGGTCCTTCGGCTTCGCTCAGGATGACAGGTTTTGGGTGAGGCTGAAATTTATAAACAAGCAACGGCAAAGGCAACCGCAGGTCCTTCGACTCTGTGCTTCGCACTTCGCTCAGGATGACAGTGTTTGGGGGCGAAGGAGAACGGTTGCGCTTTGCGCGATGGCTATCTTTAAGAGATTGTTGCTAGACCAGAACGTGCTCATGAACGGGAGCGGGCTGGCTGTCGGGGGTGAGGATTGGGGAGACTGCGGAGCCTTTGGTGGACGCGCTCTGTGGGAAGTAGGCGTTGGTGAAGTACTGACGCAACATGCGGTGAGTGTTGAAGAAGGTTCCGTTCATGGCGACGCAGTGCTGCTGCATGCGCGCCCATGCGGTGGGGTTCGCGTAGAGAGGGGCGATGGCGCTCTCGAGCTTGGTGTAGAGGCTCTCGGCTTCCATGGCTTCGGTCTCGGCGTCTTCGATGGCCCAGCCGGTGACGGACTCGGCGCAGCCCTCGATCCACCAGCCGTCGAGGATGGAGAGCGATGGGACGCCGTTGAGGGCGGCCTTCATGCCGGATGTTCCGGATGCTTCGTAGGGGCGGCGGGGAGTGTTGACCCAAACGTCGACGCCCTGGGTGAGCTGTGCGCCGAGATCCCAGTCGTAGTTCTCGAGGTAGAGGATCTTGAGGAAGGGCGAACGGAGGTGTGCGGCTTCGGTGAAGACGTCGCGGATGAGACCCTTGCCTGCGTTGTCGGCGGGGTGGGCCTTGCCGGCGTAGAGGATTTGAAGGCCGCCGATCTTTTCGGCGATCTTTGCCAGGCGGACGGGATCCTGGAGGAGCAGGCTGGCTCGCTTGTAGGTGGCGACACGACGGGCGAAGCCGAGGGTGAGGACGCTGGGGTTGAACTGGACGCCGGTGCGTTTGGCGACGGTATCGAAGAGGCGCTGCTTGCCCTTGTTATGACAGGCGGCGATGCGGTCGGGCTCGATACCGTAGACGGAGCGGAGGTACTGGTTATCGATGCGCCACTCGGGGATCTCGGAGTCGAGGAGTTGCTGTATGGGTTCAGCAAGCCAGGTGGCGGCGTGCACGCCGTTGGTGATGGCGTGGACCTTGTAGTCGGGGAACATGAGCTGCGAGACCTTGCCGTGCTGCATGGCGACTCCGTTGACGTAACGAGAGAAACGCAGGGCGACGTAGGTCATGTTGAGGAGGTTGTCGTGGAGGCAGCCGGTGGCTTCGAGGGCGGCGGCGCGGTCTCGGCCGAGGACCTGGACCATTTGATCGAGGCCGAACTTGTCGTGACCGGCGGGAACCGGGGTGTGCGTGGTGAAGACGCACTGGCGGCGGACGGCGGCTACGTTGGCCTCCGTCGCGGTGTTGAGCGGGGCGCCTTTGAGCTGGTCTTCGAGGAGGGCGAGCGCGAGCAGGGCGGCGTGGCCCTCGTTCATGTGGTAGACGTCGGGCTGACAGCCGAGGGCGTGAAGAAGCGTCATGCCGCCGATGCCGAGGATCGTCTCCTGGCAGAGGCGGTAGTAGGTGTCGCCGCCGTAGAGGTGGTCGGTGAGGCGGCGGTCGTAGGGATCGTTGCCCTCGACGTCGGTGTCGAGCAGGAAGACGGGGATGATGTGGCCGGTGACGCCGGTGACGTCGAAGCGCCAGGCGCGGATGGTGATTGCGCGGCCCTGCATGGTGATGGTGACGGTCTGGCTGGCTGGAGGAAGCGTCTTCTCGGGAGACCAGGGGACATCGGTTTCGGTCTGTTGGCCTACGGCGTCGAGCTTCTGACGGAAGTATCCGGCGCGGTGCGCGAGCGAGACGGCGACCATCGGGGCGGCGGTATCCGCAGCGGAGCGGAGGGTATCGCCCGCGAGCATGCCGAGGCCGCCGGAGTAGGTCGGCAGAGCCGGGGAGAGGGCGATCTCCATGGAAAAGTAGGCTACTTCGCGAAGGGATAGATCAGGAGAGGGAGAATCGAGTGCAGTTCCGGAAAGGATCATGCGGTTGTAGTTTCCTTGGGAAAGTCGTGATTGCATTGGGACTTCCACGGGCTGAGTGATACCGCTTTCTTTTCTCGTTATCGACAGGATTCGTGGGCGCACGAGTCATGCTGGAACAAGAGAAGGATGCGGTGATTTGAACGTAAGTTTAGCAAACAGGTGAAGAATATGCGTGTTTTTATTGCCTTTTACGAAACCGTTACCTGCTGAAGAACTGTATATACAACTTTGTGCATCTTCGCCGGATTGCACGCTAGATGTCCGCAATCAGACACTTACGCTCTGGTTCGAGTGGAAATGCTTAGTCGTGGTAGCGGCGCTCGCCTGCCAGGATGGGGATGGGGAGGCGATTTTGCTGTGGGGGGAGCGGGCAGGTGGCGTAGGAGGTGTAGGCGCACGGGGGATTTTGGGCCTTGTTGAAGTCGAGGACGATGGTACCGGGGTGGTCGATGCCGTTGCTGGGCAGGGTGGCGTAAAGGAAGCGGCCTGCTCCGTAGGTGCTGGTCTTGCTGGTGGTGTCGCGGAAGATGAAGAAGAGAGTCTGCTCGTCCTCCACGATGGGATAGAGGCGGATGGTCTGGCCGTTGAGGGTGAACTCGGCCATGCCGGGAGAGGGCTCATGGCTGATCTGTCCGAGGACGTTGGGGACGGTGAGAGTAGTGGGCGTGGTGGAGGGGATCCACCTGGCGGTGATGCGGTATTGGGGATCGGGGGAGAACCACTGGAGGCCGTGGAAGGCGAGGCGCGTGGGAGAGGCGGCGTCTTTGACACGGAGATAGAGACGGTCGCCGCGCTGGATGACGATGAGGAGCAGGCCGCCGCTGCGCAGCTCGGAGGGGTGGTTGTCATCGAAGGAGATGGGGGCTTCGGTGCTTTTCTGGAGGGGCTTGTTGTCGAGTGTTGTGCCTGTTGGAAAACCGCCGCTGGGTGCGACTAGCTTGACGGTGGCGCCGTCGAGATGGAAGGTGGCGAGGCGAGCGGGAGCGTGTTCGAGATGGAGGGTATTGCCGGGGGCTGATCCGATGGTAGTGTCGCCGGGCTTGAGCCACTCGAGAGCGACGAGGGAGAACCAGCCGTCTGGCTGGGAGAGGCTGCTGGCGCGGTGGGTTCGCCATTGCTGAAGGGTTGTGAGGTAGGTGGGATCGGAGTGGGTCGGGGCAGCCGGAGCTTGGGTTTGGCCAGCCATCGGCAGGCTGAGGAGGATGGCGAAGAGAAAGTGTTGGGGGAGTTTTTGCATGGGGGTTCTCTCTTGGATGCTGTCGCTAGTGTGGTTTTACACGGAAGAACAATCGAGAACAAACGTGAAAACGAAATGCGAGAGTCTCCAATGGGGATAGCGAGATTTGGGAGGGAAGAACAAGCAACGGCAAGAACAACCGCAGGTCCTTCGACTACGCTGCGCTCCGCTCAGGATGACAGTTTTTTGTGGATGGGAAATGAACAAACAACGGCAAAAACAAAATGCCGGGTGTCCTGGTCCGGAAAAGGAACAGGGCACCCGGGTTTGGCTTAGGGGAGGTTGGATTCGAAGACTTTGTAGCGGTGCTCGAGCTCCCACTGCTGGGTGGCTTTGTCGCTGGATTTTAGAAACACAGCGCATTTTTCAGTAGGCTTTTCTGCACCGAGGGGCACGGTGGCACAGGCGGGGATGACGCGGGTGAAGTTATCCTGCTGCTGCCAGAGGCTGGGGCCGGTGAGGAAGCTGTGCTCGAGCGAGGTACGGGCCATGGCCTTGAGGTCGGCATAGGTGAGGTTGTACTCGAGGGCAGCGCGGGTGTACTCGTTGGTGAGGTCGATGCGAGAGACGCCTTCGTCGTCGGTAGAGAGGGCGACGGGAACGTGGGCAGCGCGGTAGATGGGCAGTGGATGGTTGGGCTCGGTGATGCCGAGGATGACGTCGTTTGAAGTGAGGTTGATCTCGATCATGGTGTGATGGTCGGCGAGTTGTTTGAGGAGAGCGTGCGGGTTGTTCTCCTGCATGATGTCGACGCCGTGTCCGATGCGCTCGGCGTGGGCGAGGTCGACGGCCTCGCGGATGTGGAAGCTGAGGCCGGCGGGCGGGACCAGGCCGGGGGCGAGCTCGCCGGCGTGGAGAGTGATGTGGACCTTGGGGTAGACGCTGTGGAGGTAGTCGAGCATGAGCATCTGGCGGTGGTACTCGGACATGGACATGTAGGCGTCTTCGGGCTGGACGAAGTTGATGCCGACTACGCTGGGATCGACGGAGGCCAGCTCAAAGTAAAGGAGGGTCTGGGCAAAGACACGAGCGGGCGGAAAGGCGCGAGCGACCTGTCCGAGGAAACGGATCTGCACGGCGCAGGCGGGCGCGGCGTTGGGCTGGCCGCAGCGTTCGATACGGTTGCGCGTGGCAGAGGCATCGGCAATCTCCTTGCGATCCTGGGCGAGGGTGTCGCGGAAGACGGGGCTGGCGAGGATCTGATCGCGGAGATGAGCGAGTTCGGCGGGGGAGGCACCGGTGGCGTCTCCGGTTGGGTTGGCGATTGGATCGGAGGGACCGGTGGGCCAGCCGATCTGCGTGGCGACCTGAATGACATCCCAGGAGCTGGGGCTGCTCATGATCTCGAGGTACTGCTCGTTCTGGGTGGCGGCGCGGGTTGCGACCTCGTCGAGCCACTCGCCGATGTGATCGCCCATGTTGCCGAAGCGGCCGAAGGTGGCGAAGAACTGATCGTGGCCGGTGAAGCCGGGGGTGGGAACAAAGCCGCGCATGGAGAAGGAGTCGACGAGGCCGTCGTAGAGCTTCTGATCCTTGAGCGCGGTGGCGACTGCGACCTGGCCTTCCGCGCAGATGGGTTGGGCTGGAAGGCTGCTGGTAAGGCCGATGTTCTTGGTGAAGCTGAGGGTGACGGGATTGGCGCAGAGGTTGTCGGCGATGGCGTCCTGGATGAAGGTTTCGGCGTAGACGGCTCCAGAGAGATGCATGTGGAGGTCTGCTCCTTTGGGCATGCGGCTGAGGAAGACGTGGAGTTCGAGTGGGCTGGCCTTCGCTTCATGGAAGGCACGGGCGGCGCGTTGCTCTTGCGGCGTCGTTTGGGTGAGGGCGGGGAGGCCGAGGCAGAGGAGGGAGGTCAGGCTGGCAAATCGGATGAAGAAAGTACGCATAGGGAGGTCCTCATTCAACTGAATGAGGATAAGGATACCCCGGGTTTGGCGGAACGGCGATGGATTGCTATACTTGAATCACGTTGGAGCGGTCGGTTCCCCACTGGCTGTGAAATCCCCCCGAACAGTTTGCGTGACTGGATGGATGGATCAACGTGATGATGTGTGCGCGAACGATCTTGGCTGTTCGCGTGCAGTTTGAATGCAGCCAAGGCCAGATAGCTCAGTGGTAGAGCGCGGCCCTGAAAAGGCCGGCGTCGGCGGTTCGATCCCGTCTCTGGCCACCACATTCTAAAGCACTTAGCGGCTACCAGATTTAGCTCAAATTAGTTCAAGACACATATAGGACACATTCTTGATACGACGTGGGACCTCTCGGTACCACCCGGTCAAGCTCGGTGTCCTATCTTCTTTGGCGCAACGTCGTTCCCTCCCCTTTCTGATTGCGGTTCCATCCTGCTCCAGAGCTCGCGTGAGACGCTTCCTGTCTTCACGATGTGTGCCCTGGCGAGGTCGGCATATCGCTCCGTCATCTTGATGTTGGAGTGCCCGAGCAACTTCGAGAGCTCGTACAGATCACCGCCCGACATCATGTACCAGGAAGCAAAGGTGTGGCGTAGATCGTGGAAACGAAAGTCTCGAATCCTTGCTCGCTTGAGCAGTTCATGGAAACTCTTGTCCGCACGCTGACGCCCACTGGTTGCTCCTGGCTCGGGAGGCAGGATGCGGTCCTCCCCGATAACGGCCGGATACCGCCGGATCTCTTCTGCGAGTTCCGGTGGCATCGGGACAAGGCGGATCTTGCCTTTCTTGAGCCTTGCCCGCACAACGATCAATCCCTCGCTGTAGAGGATGTCTTCCCACTCCAGGCGAAAGATCTCTCCGCGCCGCATGCCGGTTGCCACGGCAATCAGGACCAGCAGACGCAGACGAAGATTCGTCCGGTTGATGTCCTTCGTACCCTTCCGGTACATACGCTCGTCGAGAGCCACCTTGAGTCGGAGAAGTTCCTCCGCAGAGAGGTAGCGCTTCCTCGCATCATCGACGTGCTCCACCTCCACCTGATCGGCAGGATTCCGATCGAGACCGGTCACTGTCGTCCAGATAGTTGATGCCTTTCTCATCATGTGGTGCATGACGTGAAAATGACGCTCCGCAGTGTTCACGGCCAACTCACGAACATCCGTCAGGTTGTCGTACCACTCCTGTACCGCCATCCCATCCACCTCGCGCACAAACATTCGGCCCAACGCGGAACGAATGCCTTCGACAATGCTCTTCTCTCGATCAGCCGACTTCTTCTTGGCCCCGTACTGATCCCAGTAGCGATCAATCAGGTCGTCCATCCGGTAGTTGATTTGCTTCTTCACATCGAGATGCCGGTTTTCATCTCGAATGGAAAGCTTCTTGCGTTCGACTTTGTCTGCAAGTGAGGCTGAGCCATGGACAAGTACGCTCCGGGCACGACCTCCCTCTCTCCAGCGGACCCTATACAGGCCCTCTTCCATCTTTGTGACTGACATCTGACGTCTCCTTAGTCAATGGTTCCGATTGTGTGTTCGTCGATATAGCGGTTGAGAGCCACTAGATCGAATCGCAACGCACGCCCGGCCTTGACGTGAGGAATCGCCCGTAACTGGACCCATTTGTGGAGTGTGTCCACGCTTACGCCCAGGTACTGGGCAGCCTCCCCGACGTTCAGGAGCCGCCTTCCAATAGTTCCATTTGACACTATTGCCTCGAATTTTTCAGGTGTTGCGCTGAGGCGTCTTTGTAGTACCGGCATAAGCTCTTCTCCTCGTTGCGGTTGCGGCTCGTCGGCGGCACGGGACCTCTCCGCTCATTCGGTCGCGGATGCTCCGCGAGGAGCGGACCTGATCCGACACCGAATCGTTTCATCAGCCTTGGTGAAGTCAATGCGGTCATGCGTAGGTAGATCTAAGAGAGTTCTGAACCCGGCCAAAGTCCGCTTGCATGATTCGTTGCCTGCCTTCAAAGGTTGATTCGATCGCACCGCTTCCCTCTAACCGTCGACAGCTCGCGACCACCGGAGATGACGCTTACGACGGCCCATAGAATGCGGGTGGCGAAGCGGCTCGACTCGTCTTCCCATGAGCAATCTCCTTAAAGGTGAGAAGCACGTCTGTGGAGGGCATTTGCTGAGCGTTCGGTGCGGAATCCATACAGCATCTCCAAACGTGGAATGACGGCATCGGAAGATACCGGGAAATGTGCCTAGCCTCTCTCGACAGAAGAGTCCTGTCTAATACTTTCCATTTATCGGGTGATACGTTTCACGTATCACCTCGGGGCAACCTCTTCGAAAACAGTCATTTAGCCGCGCGGAGTAATTATGGCCAAAATCCACTTTTCTGTTGATAACCGGGATTTAGATTGACAGAATTTCCACAGGCGGAGATGCGGTTAACCCGCTCGTTCGGAGTTGAGTCGAGAGCGCTACTACTTCTTGTCGAGCGGTGGGTTATGTATGAATGGGCCGAGCTTCGCCATTTCAAATATTTGCTGACGATCCTGGAGAGACAGGGATTCCGGGCTGCTGCGGAGGAGTTGCGTACCGCGCAACCCAATCTCAGCGTTCAGGCCCGACAGTTCCAGGAGAACGCTTCGGTTCGTCTCTTCCGCAAGATGAAGGGCGGGCGCATTCGGCCCACGGACGCTGGAGTTGCATTCAAGGTCTTGGCCAAGTTCCTGCTGGAGACACGCGATGAAGTCATCGATGCGCTCATAGCGATTGAGCGCGGAGAGGTTGACTCCGTCCGGTTCGGATGCACTCCCCTGGTTGACCAGGGCTTGTTTCGAACCTTCTGCGATCTGCACAAAGAGATCCTTCCCGTCTGCCCTGTACGGCCAACGCACGGAGACACCGCGCACCTCGCGGAGGAAGTTGTATCGGGAACGGTCGACGCCGCCTTTGTGACGCTGCCCTTGCGGCATCCAGACCTACGCATCGAAGAACTGCGCCGAGACCGGCTCGTTGTCTGCTTGCGCCGAGACGATCCGCTCGCGGCGAAGGCCTCTTTGCAGACCGCTGAGTTGCAGGGCAATCTTGCCGTCCTGTATCACCCGCAGCGACACCCCGATGCTCACGCGCGGCTGCTGGAATTGCTCGGAGACGCCGGTGTGCAGCTTGAAGAACACTCCTGTGCCTCGCACCCCTCCGAGATGCAGACTCTCGTCAAAGGTGGGCACGGCTTCGCGTTGATCCGGGAGGGAACAAGTCTTGATGGAGATCTAACTACCCGCCCGATTTCCGGCGTGGATTGGACCGTGGATACAGCCTTGATCTATCACAAGGTACGTCATCCGAAGACCGTTCCGATCCTGGTCAAGCGGCTCATGAAGCAACTCCCTCAGCACGGCAAAGAGACGGCACCAAACAAGGTATCCATCCCCGTACAAACCTCCATCGCAACCGGAAAACGTCCTCCCCAACGCGCAAAAGATGAGCCGGTACAGATGACGCTCATCGGTTAGAAGTTGAAGCATTGATGCGAGATAGAACGAGGTGATACGTGAAACATATCACCCGATAACTATTACGTATTAGACGAGAGGGTAGCGCGAGCCTAATCATCACGGCATATTCCCGACTGAGACCAGTCGATGGAGGAGCCGATGTCCAGTAGATACAGTGTCGTTATCCCGAGCAACACAGCCCACCTTGCCAAGCGATTGGCGCAGCCCTTCTCCAAACGAAAACTACTCCACGCAGCGCGGATGATGGGTCCGACTCTGGTCGCGCTCACATTCGCCGGCGTTGCCCATGCGCAAGGGACGATGGACTTCTCAGGCGCACAAACCCTGATGGGCAGTTTTAATGTGCGTGCGCTTCGTATTGAGACGCCGGTCATATTCGCGGATCGCATCCAACTCGTATCCGAACAGACGGTAACCGCTTCCGGTCACCAGGCCGCAAAGCTCTTCCAGTTCATGGACCGTTGGCACCATCGCACGAACCCCGGTGCGCTTCAGGTTGGAGAGGAAGTCCTTGATCTTCTGTTCGCGCCGCTCGTGGACCAGTCGATCTCTATCCGTGGCTGGCCTGTGTTGCCGGTGAAGACTTCGAATGTGCTCGACGCGCGAGGTGATCTCATCGATGGCGACTGCTCTGTATATGCCCACGGTATCTCCTCGAAGGATTCATACGGGAACTGCAACATCCGCAGAAGAAGGAAGCAAAGACGAGGAACCGTGCTACCCATGCCTCGTCCAAAAAAACTGCGAGGGTACGTATAGAAACACCACAAGGAGCAGAAATACTCGAGGCTGGCCGATCACCCGAAGAGAGCTCACAGCCGATGGTTCTTCTGCGAGTGTGCCTATGCCTCATTCCATTTCGCAAGTTGAACGAAGGACTCCAGGCTCGCTAACCGAACTCAATGCACCATTCAAGACATCAAGTGCGATACGAAGCTTCTCGCTTGCGTCGCTATGGCTTCATCGAAATATACGATGCGGAGACGGTGCGTTAGGTTCATTCCATAGAGAGAAAGTTCAACACGTCCAGGCCTAAAGTAACCTCGCTCGTTCCCCTCACAGCAGCAAACGAACGTCTGTAGGGAGAAGCTGCGCTCCTCCCTGTCTACAGCCGCAATCGCGTCTTCCGCCACCCTCCTCAGCGGGGATGTTCGAGTCTGTTACGAAACTCGCCGATAGCCATTCTGAGGGGCTGGTATCACTGACGAGAAGCGGAGTTGTAGAGGCTGATCAAGAAGTGGGAGAGGCCGGGTTTGGCGAATGTCAAATCCGCACTGTTAGGGGCTACAGCCTATCCCGGTTAGCGGTGGTGGCGCGGAGGGGTCTAGAGACTTGGCGACAGGCCTCCATCAATCCGCAGATTGATACCCGTGATGTATCCGGCTAGTGGGCTGGCGATAAAGGCGATTGCGTTGGCGATCTCTTCGAGTTCTCCCGTTCGCCCCACGGGGACTTGAGCAAACATAGGCAGAATCGCTCGTTCGATATCCTGCCACAGCGTGTCCGCATCGCCCACCCCTCGCTCTTTGGCCACTGCACGGAATCGCTCCTCCAAGGCGGTACTGCGTATCGTGCCAGGAGAGACAGCATTGACCGTAATTCCATCGGTTGCGACTGCCTTCGCCAACGAAGCCGTCATCGCATTCATAGCCGCCTTGCACGCGGAGTAATCCGGCCCTGTTGGTGGCGGCATGGTTGCTGCCAAGCTTGAGATGTTGATCACGCGTCCCCACTTGGCTAGGCGCATGTTCGGTAGAACTCGTGTCGTCACCCTAAGCGCGGCCAGCACATTGCGATCGTAAGCGGCCGCCCATGAGGCTGGTTGGGTACTCTCCCATGTTTCCTTCACACCACCAGAGCCCCCGGCATTGTTCACCAGGATAGCGACCGTACCAGCCACTGCTTCTGCCTCTCTCACCAGCCGCTCTACCGCCTGGTCCTCTGTAAGGTCTCCGGTTACGACATGAGCTTGTCCTCCCTGGGCGATGATGCTGGACGAGACGCGCTCGGTCTGCTCCCGATCGCGGCCGTGAACAGTCACGATGGCTCCCTCATGGGCCAACACCCGCGCAATCGCTTCGCCGATACCTTTGCTGCTGCCTGTGACCAATGCGTGTTTTCCTTGCAGTTTCAAGTCCATATCTAATGTGTCTCCCATGTCAACGCTATGCGCTATGCTACTGAAATGGCAAGAACCGACAAAATAGTTGGGTACTCACCAAAAGGTAAGCCCCTTGTGGCGACGAGATCCCGAGACTGTTCCCCTGAGACGGCAGCAGAGGCTTTCGAACTTTTGGAAGGGCGCTGGAAACTCGTAATCATTCACAACCTCTTCGGCCGTGACGGAGGCAAACCGCCCGTCATGCGCTTCTCAGAGTTGGAGCGGGCGATTCCGACCGTGTCGCAGAAGATGCTGATTCAGCAGTTACGCTGCCTGGAACGTGATGGCATCGTGCAGCGCACCATCCACCCGCAGGTTCCACCCAAGGTTGAATATCAACTGACCTGCCTAGGAGAGGCACTCCGTCCAACTTTGCGCGCACTGCTCGATTGGGCGAACATAAGGAAACAGCAGAGTTCGGATTAGTTCTCATAAAGGCGCTTCTCGCCACCAACATGGATCCCCGAGATGCTTCGATGTCGCGTTCTACTGTGTGTTCTAAACAGCTAGTGATGAGATGATGTCCTCGCGGTGCGAAGACATCATCTCATTTATCAAGCCTAGGAAGACCTAGTCTTCGTCAGTTACGACCAGTATCCACAACTTGCGTTCACGTCTATCAAAGAGAACGTAAGTCCAGTCCCAGGCGATACCGGCGAACCAAGGAGTCCATGCCGCATAGCTAGTGAACAGGCTGACCTCTTCATATCGTTTGTCGAACGTCGCTTCACAGTATTCACCCGCAAGCTGCATGGCATTTCGCCCGCTGATCTTCAGATCGGGGCCATAGGCTCTGCCTGCAAACAAGCGCTTTGCGAGTTGACCGTCCGGCAAAAACGGGTTATCGAAGGTGAAGCCATTGGATGCCGTGATACTGCACGCGCCATGATCCTCTGTGACTCGCACGCTCTCAGCAATCTTTACCTCTGGCAGCAACGCCCTGATTTCTTCTCTCTGCATCAACAGAGGCAAGATTTCGTTTTCTAATAAGCGATTGCGCGAAGCAAACCAATCAAAGATGTCGTCGGTTCCTATCCTGACGACCGCCAAGAATGCGCCACCATTCGAAGGAGTAATTCGCAGACGTTCTAGTACTTGTTCGACTCGCTCATCAATCTGTCGAATCGATGCCAGCTCAGAGCCTGTTCACGATCTAGTTACTAGCGGAGTTGCGTGATTGGCTGGACACTTCAGTATGCGGAAGAAGGTATATGGAAGTGATGTAAGCCGTGAGCAGTTCGAGGTCATTCGTCCTTTGTTGGAGGGTGTTCGGCGACGTACCAAGCCCCGGACGGTGGATCTGTACGAGGTGTTTTGTGGTGTTCTCTATCTGCTCAAGAGCGGTTGTCAGTGGCGTATGCTGCCGGACGATTTCCCCAAGTGGCGCACCGTCCACTCGTACTTCCAGAAGTGGTCAGAGCCCGGTCCGGACGGCATCAGCGTCCTGGAGCGGGCGCTAAAAAAATCAGTTGGCGCGGCCCGCGTCAAACAGGGGCGCAAGTGCTCGACCAGCTTCTTGATCGTGGACGCGCAGAGCGTGAAGAACACCGATACGGCCGGCCAGAAGGGCTATGACGCGGGCAAGAAGGTCTCCGGCATCAAACGCCACATCGCCGTCGACACGCAGGGCCTGCCGCATGCCGTGGCCGTCACGACAGCCGACGTGACCGACCGCAACGGCGCTCTGGCTGCGTTCGACCGCTGCGCCGGCAACCTCAAGAAAGTCACCAGCGTGCTGGTCGATGGAGGCTACTCCGGCGAACCGTTCGCCGAGGCGGTCAAGGACAAGCTCGATGCCACCGTCCAGGTCGCCAAACGCAGCGAGCTGCATATCCGGCTCTTTACCTTCGTGACCGCTGTCGCCATCGGCTCAGCGGGCAATGCTCAAACTCCCCATCTTCAGCCCATCGCGCCTCGCACCGTCGTGACCGCCGATGCGTCCGCTCCCCCTGTGGTTCGCGCCGGCCTGCTCCAATCGACCTTGATCGAATTGCCCGTTGAGGAGAAGGTCGCAACGGTCTTTGGCGGCGACACGGTCAGTTGGGTCTTCGATGCCGGTCATGTGGCGAGCCGATACATCTCCATCAAACCCAAAGTTGCGGACAGCACCACCGATCTTCACATCGTGTCCGACCACGGCAATGAATACACGATCGAACTGCGAGAGATTTCAAACGAGAAAGACAATACGCACTTCGATTCAAAGGTCTACGTCACATCGAGCGATCCGAAGGCTGCGGAGAACATGGCGAAATCGCCCGTCTTCGTCCCCGCCGCCGAAGCCGAAGCGAAGGAAGCACAACTGAAGAAAGAGGCCGATGATGCTCGCAAGGCTGCGGAAGCTGACCATAAGGCCGTCGCGACCGCAGCCGAGACCTTCAAAGCCAGCTATCCCGGTATGTTGCACTTCGACTACACCTGGGACCAGAAGAAGGGTGCCGCACTTGGCATCGAGCAGATATGGCGGGATGACAAGTTCACCTACCTGCGGGGCAAGTTTCAGAAGACCCCTGCACTCTATGAGCTGAAAGATGGCAAGGGGTCGCTCATCAACTACGACTTTGCGAATGGTCTTTACACCATTCCAAAGACCGTTGCGCAAGGGTATCTCTCCATCGGCAAGCAGCGTGTGGACTTCCGACGGACCAAGGCGGGGAGCTAGTCATGGCCGAGACATCTGTCACTCCCCCCGCCACCGTCCCTGAGCAACCGGAAGCCTCCACGCCTCTCAACAAGAAGCAGCCACTGCTCATTCTCTTGTTCATCATCTTGCTTGTCTTCGTGGTATCGAGTGTCGTGAACGCTGGGAAGAAGGCTGCCCCGGCTAAAAGCCAGATGACGGCACGTCCCGCCGCAGCGAATCCGCAGCAGGTCAACACCTTCGAAAACCAACAGGAGCAAGTCGCCAAGAAGGATCAGGAGGAGCAGCAACAGCGGCTACTCGATGCACCCGACGCAGCAGATGCCGACGGGAAGGACACAGACGAGCAGGCGCGGGATTGGCAGATCGCAGTCGAGCAAGCCGAGACCATCTCAAAGCTTGCCGGCAAACTGCCTGCAGGTCTCGAGCGGAGTTTGCAGGGCGCGGAAGAAGCCCGGGTGGACTGGCGGGAACTTCTGAGGCGTGCCTGGTCCGAAACCACCCCATCCGACTACTCGTGGATGAGGCCGAATCGTCGGCACATCTGGCAGGGGTTCTACCTGCCCGGTGTTCAGCGCGAAGGCGTCGGAGAAGTTGTTATCTTCGTCGATTGCTCCGGCTCGATCAACGCGAGGCAACTCTCATTGTTCGAAGCGGAGGTGCGCTCAATTCTCGAAGGACAAAGACCAGAACGCGTGTACGTCGTTTACTTCGACGCTCAAGTGCATAAGGTCGACGTCTATGAGGCCGGCCAGCAAATCCGGCTCACACCGGTCGGAGGAGGCGGCACCGATTTTCGGCCGTGCTTTCAATGGGTCGAGGAGAGCCACATACAGCCGCAGATCCTGGTGTTCCTCACGGACCTTTACGGCACACTACCCGACCATCCTCCGCCTCATCCGGTGCTGTGGGCTTCGACTGGATCAGACCGCGCACCATTTGGTCAGGTAGTTCCAATGCAGGCTGCGTAGGCGACCGGTCGCCAGCCCGGGTTGTGGAGGTTGGAATGGATCCGACCTCCACAATCTGCAATCTGAAAACCGGTTACGAGAACAGAACAAGGTGAAGTCTCTGGGGGCGATTATCGCGGGCCGCACTGATACCTCGGCAACTGACAAGGTTGGGCTGAATGCCGTTAGGCGAGTCCAGCACCGACGGCGTAAATCGGCGACCAGCTCGGGCCCCGGATTCGTCCCGGGCCGTTTTGTCTCTCGACAGGGCCGTGGTTTGCGCCGGGATCGGCCTCGACTGTGGCCGAGCATCGGCCTGAAAGCGGCGTGAACCGATCTACTCACCGCATTCAGCTAGTGGCGCAAGTACTCGTCCCATCCGCTGGATTGCGGGAGTGAGCTTCTCTATTGCCGTTGGTAAGCTCATGTTGAGCGCGAATGCTTTAACTTCTCCGCAGATTTGAACTGAGTCACCAGCCACTCCGTTCCATTGCTTCATCAGGGGTAAATCGCCAAAGACCGCTTGTCCGCGAACGATGGTGAGCATAACGTCCTGGGGCGCAGCATGAGTCAGGGAGGCGTAGACATCCCTCGAAGTCCTGCGAACGACAACGAGATCTGCGGCGCGATCCGCCAAAATGTAGCCTATTTGGCTGTCAAGGCCGACCATTCTTGCGGGATTGGCGGTGGCCATGATAACTAGGTCGCGATCCGTAAAGGGGGATGGCTCCTGTGCGAGGTTCCAGGCGGCGGCATATTGCAGTTCGCCTAACATTCCAACCGAGCCTGTCGGGCTCCAGTCGGGAGCAAGTGCCATTGTCACTCCCGCTACGTGCGCATTGGTAACGTCTGCGGTGTCACCATAGAGCTCAATGTTTGAGCGCGGAGACCACACGAAACCAACCCCGGCTTTCGCCATGTCTACGAAGCCTGCGGCTGGAATAGCGACACCATGGATGATATTGACTCCGGCCCGCATAAACCCCTGCTGCTTAAACATCTCGAACTCACGTGCCGCTGAAGCGTCCCGAGGTGCTCCTTCGGAGACATGGATGAGCAAAGAACCGTGCGGTGACGCGCTCAAAGCCTTGTCAGCTACTTCGCGCTGCTCGGCAGTCATTTGAAATGGGAAAGTGTTGTAGATCGTAATCGGGGCATTGGGTAGGCCGGGATCGATGTCAAGTTTGCGAGTCAGGTTCACTGAGGGACAGTTTCGCTCACTACCAACCGTGGATGTTTCACCCTGTGCGAGTGCCTTCAACTCAGCATATCGTTCGGCCTCACACACAAGTCCAAGTTCGACCAGCTCCTTGTGTGGGGCTGTGATGAGAACGTTGTAAACAGGCTTTTGTTGCCAGTCATAACGAGCCCCGAACTCCTGAGCCGGCTTCCAGCGAGGAAACGCGTTAAAACTCATATGGTTGTGCAGGTCGATGAATCCTGGCGCTATGATTGCGTCGCGAACATCGATATGTTGAACATCTCTTGGTATGCTCGCATCCGAGCCGACAGTCACAATGCGGCCATCACGCACCAGCACAGAGCCATGCTCGATAGGACCGTCGGGGCCAAGGACTGTTCCGGTCAGAACAACAGTTTGCGCATGGGAGAGAACACTTGCGAGAAGTCCCACACAAAGTGCAACCAGGTTATTTGCTTTCACGGGTCAGCCGACTCCCATCAGTAGGTGTAAAGGTTGGATTTTGTAAAACCAAACACGCTTGACCATGGACTCCACTCAAATCACCTTCGACAGCTCTCTTAGCTGTTGGAGGTGATGCTGGTTAGACCGGAGGGTAGGCCTCTGGAGCATTTTTCGTCGGCCAGATGGAGGTGCTTGTCGAGGACGGCGATGCCGAGGTCGATTTCTTCTTTTGTGATGATAAGCGGTGGAGCGATGACGAAGTGCGAAACCCAGGCCTGGCAGGTTACGCCGTCAGCCATCATCTTACCGGCGATTTGATCGACGAGCGAGGGAATGCCGGCGACCTTGTCGGCGTAGGTATTGAAGGGCTCCTTGGTGTCGCGGTTTTTGACGAGGTCGAGGGCCCAGAAGAGACCTTTGCCGCGGATGTCGCCGATGCTGGGATGACGTAGCTTAAGGTCTTGCAGCTTGGCTTCGATGTAGGGGCCGAGTTCGGCGGCCCGGTCGACGAGGTTGAGGCGCTGCATCTCGTGGATGGTAGCGACGGCGGGGGCGAGCGTCATGGGGTGGGCTTCGTAGGTGTGGCCGTGGGCGAAGAAGTGGTCGACGAAGAAGTCGGCGATCTTCTGCGTTGTGGCGGTGAGGCCGAGGGGGACGTAAGCGGAGGTGATTCCCTTGGCGGTGACGAGGATGTCGGGTTGGATGCCCCAGTGGTCGACGGCGAACCACTTGCCGGTGCGTCCCCAGCCGGTCATGACCTCGTCGACAATCATGAGGACGTTGTTGTCGTCGCAGATTTTGCGAAGCGTGGGGAAGTATTCGTCGGGTGGGACGAGGACGCCGTTAGTGCCTACTATGGGTTCGACGATGACGGCAGCGACGTCGGACTCGTTGCGGATCATGTGCTCGAGGTAGTCTGCGCAGGCGATGCCGCACTGCGGATAGGTGTGCTTGATGGGGCAGCGGTAGCAGTTGACCTCGGGCGAGAAGATGATGCCGGGGCCTTTGCCGCCGGGTTCCATCGCCCAGCGTCTTGGATCACCTGTTGCAGCTATGCTGCCGGTCGTAGACCCGTGATAGCTGCGGTAGCGCGCAATGATTTTGGACTTGCCGGTGTACATGCGGGCGATTTTGAAGGCGGCCTCGTTGGCTTCAGTGCCGGAGGTAGCGAAGAAGAACTTGGTGAGCGCGGAGGGCAGGACTTCGAGGAGGAGCTTGGAGAGCTCGGCGCGGGTGGCGGTGGCGTAGCCGGGCATGGCGTAGGGGAGTTCGCGGGCCTGGGCGGCGATGGACTCAATGACGGCAGCGTTCTTGTGGCCAAGGTTCATGCACATGAGCTGCGAGGAGAAGTCGAGGTAACGCTTGCCGTTGCCGTCGATGATGTGCGAGTCCTGGGCGTCGACCATCTGGATGGGCTTCCATGCCTTTTGATAACGCCAGGTGCCGTAGTTGTGTTTGCGGGTGATGTCGCAGATCTCTTCGGTGGTCATGCCGTGCATGAGATCGGGGACGGTTTCGGTGGGGCTCATGGTGTACTCCGTTGCGTGGCTAGTCTAGTTTGGTTGCGGTATGAATTTCGGGGTCGCTCGACTGGGTGAGCATGAGCAGGTAATAGATGGTGCCGGAGAGGAAGAAGCCGACGAACCAGGCCATTTTGAAGAGGTCTTCGAGGCTGGGGACAAAGCGGCCGACGAGCGCGGCGGCAACTCCGACCAGGAGCGCGAAAAGGGCGATGAGGTTGAACCCATTGCGGTACTCGTAGATGCTGTTGCGGCGGTAGAGCGAAGCGGTATCGAGTTTGGTGTGGCGGACAAGGAAGTAGTCGGCAACCATGATGCCGGCGACGGGGCCGAGGAGACCGGAGTAGTCAACCAGCCAGCCAAGGTAGTTGTGCGAGCTGGAGACGAGGCGCCAGGGCATGATGGCGAGACCGAGGAAGCCGGTGATGAGGCCGCCGGTGCGGAAGGTAATGTATTTGGGCGCGAGATTGGAGAAGTCATTGGAAGGGCCGACCACGTTGGCTCCGATGTTGACGTTGAGCGTAGCAACGAGGAGGGCGATAAGGCCGAGGAAGGCGATGAGGGGTTGGTGGAACTTGCCGAGGAGCTCGACAGGCGACCAGATGGGATGGCCGAAGACAACGGTAGAGGCGGACGTGACGGCGATACCGAGGAACGAGTAGAGGACCATGGCGACGGGAAGACCGAAGGCCTGACCGACGAGTTGAGACTCTTGATTTTTTGCGTAGCGGGTGAAGTCGGGGATGTTGAGCGAGAGCGTGGCCCAGTAGCCGACCATGGCCGTGAGGGCTGGGAAGAAGAAGTGAAGAAAGTCGTGGCTGTTGGTGAAGTGACTGGGGGCCGCCATCATGGGCCCAAGGCCGCCGGCCTTGTGCCACATGAATATGAGCAAGGTGAGTGACATGACGACCATGAAGGGCGCGGAGTAACTTTGCAGGAAGCGGATGGATCCTACGCCGCGCCAGACGACGTACATGTTAAGGCCCCAAAAGCCGAGGAAGCAGACGGCGACGACCCAGGGCATGTTGACGGTGCTGGGCGCGAGGACGTTGACCATCTGCGCGATAGCGGTGCCGCCGATCCAGGACTGGATGCCGAACCAGCCGCAGGCGACGATGGCGCGGAGGATGGCGGGAATGTTGGCGCCGACGGGGCCGAAGCTGGCGCGGACGAACACCGGGAACGGAATGCCATACTTGGCGCCGGCGTGGGCGTTTAGGAGCATTGGGATGAGGACGATGAGGTTGCCGAGCAGGATGGTAAAGACGGCCTGCTTCCAGTCCATCCCGCCGGCGATGAGTGAGGCGGCAAGCATGTAGGTGGTGACCTCCATGGACATGGAGAACCAGAGGGCGATGTAGTTATAGGTGGACCAGGTGCGGCGAGCGGGGAGTGTGGGCGCGAGATCTTCGTTGTAGAGGCGTGGGTCGACTTCCCATGCGGGGGCGGTGGGCGGGCCGGAATGGTGGATGGGCTCGAGCAAAGTTTAGAGGCCTCCTGCGTTAGCTTCGCGCTTGATGAATTTGCCGCGGCTCAGAATGAGGGTTCGAAGGGTTGTTGTGGGCTCTCCTACGGCTGAAGTTACGAGTGATTGGGATTGCCGTGGTTGGTGTCGATGGCGCCAGCTGGTACCGCGCCGGTGGCTACGCGTTCGGCCCAGGTGTTGGGGGTAATGGTGGGGTCGTCGCGGCGTTCCATAGTGATGCAGTCCGGAACCGGGCAGACGAGGGAGCAGAGGTTGCAGCCGACGCACTCGTCTTCGTCGATGCGCGGGATGCGGCTGAGGGGGGTGCCGTAAGGGCCGGTGGTGCCAGCGCCGTCGAGGTCGAGCTTGGGGATCGGTGTGGTGGAGATGGTTTTGACCGATTGTGCGAAACGCTGGTCGGGCGTGGGCATGTTGTGCAGGTTGGGAACATGCATCTCGTAGCGGGGGTCGGTGCCTGCGAACGTGGGCTGCGGGTTTTCAGTGCGATCCATGTGGATGCACTGGTGAGCGCCATCCCAACAGGCGGTGTAGCAGAGCTGGCAGCCGATGCACTTGTCGGCGTGGATCTCTGCGACGACGCGGTAGTTGAGGTTGAGGTTCTTCCACTCGCGAACGTTGGGCAGCGAGAGGCCGCGGAAGTCGTCGATGGTGTTGTAGCCTTTCTGGCGCATCCATGCGAGCAGACCGTCGGCCATATCTTCGACGATGCGGTAGCCATAGTGCATGGCGGCGGTGCAGACCTGCACGTTGCCGCAGCCGAGGAGGGTGAACTCCGCGGCGTCTTGCCAGGTGCCGATGCCGCCGATGCCGGACATGGGGAGCGGTGTGCCGTCGGTGAAGTCGGAGTTGACCTGCTGGACCATGTTGAGGGCGATGGGTTTGACCGCGGGGCCGCAGTAGCCGCCGTGGGAGGATTTGCCGTCGACCATAGGACGGGGCTCGAGTGTGTCGAGGTTGATGCCGGTGATGGAGTTAATGGTGTTGATGGCCGAAAGCGCATCGGCGCCGGCACGCTTGGCGGCGCGGGCGGGGATGCGAATGTCCGAGATGTTGGGGGTGAGTTTGACGATGACCGGGGTGCGGGCTTTTTCCTTGACCCACTCGGTGATCTGCTGGCAGTACTCGGGGACCTGGCCTACGGCGGAGCCCATGCCGCGCTCGGACATACCGTGGGGACAGCCGAAGTTGAGCTCGAGCCCGTCGGCGCCGGCGTCTTCCGCGCGGTCGACGATGTCGTGCCAGGCCTGGGGGTTGGATTCGACCATGAGCGAAGCGATGACGACGTGCTTGGGATAGCGGCGTTTGACTTCGCGGATCTCGTCGAGGTTGGTCTGCTGAGGGCGGTCGGAGATGAGTTCGATGTTGTTGAAGCCCATCATTTTCTGGCCGGCCCAGTCGATCGACGAGTAGCGCGAGCTGACGTTGGTGACGGGCGCGCCGATGGTCTTCCAGACCGCACCGCCCCAGCCGGCGTCGAAGGCACGCATGACCTGCTCGCCGGAGTTGGTGGGTGGGGCCGAAGCTAGCCAGAAGGGGTTGAGGCACTTGATGCCGGCGAAGGTGTTTTCGAGGGTCGGCATTAGCTTTGGTCTCCTGAGGCGCTGGCTGTGGTGGACGCCGGCGTGGTGGCGAGGGATGCGGCGATGCCGATGCCTGCGCGCTTCCCGTCGGCTACGGCGTCTACGACTTCGCGGCCACCGTTGGTGCAGTCGCCGCCGGCGAAGTACTTAGGGTTGGAGGTCTGGCCGCTGGCGCGGTCGATAAGGATGCGACCACGTTCGAGCTTGACCTTGCCCTCTGAGAGGAACTCAGTGTGCGTGGCCTGTCCGATGGCCAAGACGATAAGGTCGACGGGCAGCATGAACTCGCTTCCCTGCTGCGGGATGAGACTGCCGTCGGCGGTTGCCTCGAGCTTGGCGAGCTTAAGGGCTTCGAGCTTACCGCTTCCTTCCAGGCCCGTGGTGACGACATGCCAAAGGAACTTTACCCCCTCCTGCTTGGCATGTTCGTACTCGAAGCTGAAGGCGGACATTTGCTCGGGCCCGCGCCGATAGACCATGTGGACCTCGGTGGCGCCCAGGCGGACGGCGGCGTTGGCGGCGTCAATGGCGGTATTGCCAGCGCCGATGATGGCGACCTTTGCGGGAGCAGTGGTGATGGCACCGGATTTGTAGCCGGCGATGTAGTCGAGCGCGTTGTTGACACCCGGGGTGTCTTCGTGGGCGATGCCGAGCCTGTGGATGGCGCCGAGGCCCATGCCGAGGAAGATGGCGTCGTAGGTTTCCTCTAGGTGCGATAGTTTCGTAGCGTCGACAGTGGTGTTGAAGTGGAAGGTGACGCCGAGCTGCGAGAGGAGGTCGATTTCGCGGAGAGATTCGGCGAGCGGGAGTTTGTACTCGGCGATGCCGTAGGTGTTGAGGCCTCCAGGGAGTGGACGGGCATCGAAGATTTCTGCAGCGATGCCGCGGAGCCGAAGCTCGGCGGCGCAGGCCAGCGAGGCAGGTCCCCCACCGATGAGGGCGACGCGCTTGCCGGTGTCGGTGCCGGGGGTGAATGGGAGTGGAGCGCCGGATGCGTGGAGGGCGTCCATGGCGAAGCGCTGCAGGCGCCCGATTTCGATGGGCTGCTTGTTGTAGCGATGCATGACGCAGGCGCCTTCGCAGAGGACATCTACCGGGCAGGCGCGGGAGCAGGATGCTCCGAGAATGTTGGCGTCGAGAATGGTTTTGGCAGAGCCTTCGAGGTTGCCGGTGGCAATCTTCTTGATGAACTTGGGGACATCGATGTGCGTGGGACAGGCACCCATGCAGGGAGCATCGAAGCAGTAAAGGCATCGGTGGGCTTCGGCGACGGCAGCGGTCTTGTCAAACGCCGGATGGAGGTCTGGGAAGCGTGTGACGATTTCCGCCGGTGTGGGTGATTGCGCGTGGAAGCTAGTGGGTTCGCTCATCTTGCTGTTTGACTCTCCCTATAATTAGCCCGTCTGCAAAACTGGAACTGCGAAGCCCTTCAAGCGTTGTGCGGCGGTGCGTGCCTGTTTGGGTTCATTTGTTTGGTTGAAGAGCCGATTATGCACCATTCCGTGCCCTACTTGAACGGAAGTGGATGGACAAGGTGTCCAGTTTCTTGTCGTATTTTTCTAATTTCCACCGCCCTCAATCCAGGAGCTGATTCGTTCTCAGCGCATCTGTGGAAACCCGAGATCAACTTTGCTTGTGCCAGGATCGGGCCAGCGGCTTGTGATGACTTTGCCGCGAGTGTAGAACTGTATCCCCTCGGGCCCGTACATATGGAGATCGCCAAAGAGCGAAGACTTCCAACCCCCGAAGCTGTAGTACGACACTGGCACGGGAATCGGCACATTGATGCCGACCATGCCGGCCTCGACCTCAAACTGGAATCGACGAGCCGCGCCTCCGTTTTGCGTGAAGATGGCCGTTCCGTTACCGAAGGGATTGTCGTTGATGATCTGTAACCCTTCGGCATAAGTTTGCACACGGACTACGCTCAGCACAGGTCCAAAGATTTCTTCGTCATAGCATCTGGTCCCAGGCGAGACATGGTCGAGTAAGGATGCTCCCAGAAAGAACCCGTCGCGAGAAGCGCAGGCTTCGTCCCTCCCATCCACTTCAATCGATGCACCTTCAGCCAGAGCTGAATCAAGAAAGCCTGCAACATGATCACGATGCTGGCGCGTCACCAGCGGACCCATCTCACTTCCTTGTTCCAGACCGGGGCCAATCTTGATGTTTGGAATCCGGTTGCGAATCGCGGCGACCAGAGGATCCGCCACAGAGCCGACCGCAACGATGACCGAGATTGCCATGCATCGCTGCCCTGCCGCACCATACGCAGCGGAGACAGCCGCATCCGCTGCGGACTCCACATCCGCATCCGGCAAGACCAACATGTGGTTCTTGGCGCCGCCGAGCGCCTGCACACGCTTGCCGTTGCGCGTACCGGTTTCATAAATCGATTTTGCCACCGGGGTCGAGCCCACGAAACTTATGGCGCGAATATCAGGATGGGCAAGCAGACGGTCCACCGCGAGCCTGTCGCCGTGAACCACGTTCAAGACTCCTTCAGGCACACCGGCTTCATGCGCGAGCTCCGCCAGCAGCAGGCTTGCGGATGGTACTTTCTCCGAAGGTTTCAAGATGAATGTATTGCCACAGGCGATGGCGTTCGAGAGCATCCATAGAGGGACCATCGCCGGAAAGTTGAACGGCGTGATGCCGGCAACGACACCAAGAGGCTGGCGAATCTGATACACATCGACACCCGTGCTGGCTTGCTCTGAGTAGCTGCCTTTGAGAAGTGCGGCGATACCGCAGGCGAACTCCACATTCTCAAGACCACGAGCAATCTCACCATGTGCATCGGCCAAGGTCTTGCCGTTCTCGGTTGAAATGACTTCAGCCAGGCGGTCGCGATTTTGATCGATGCGATTGCGAAAGTTGAAGAGAATCTCCGTTCGGCGAGACAGCGGAGTCTTTCGCCAGCCGGCATAAGCACTCTTCGCAGTAGCAACCGCGTGATCGACGTCAGCGTCAGAGGCAAAGTTGACTTCGGCAACCTGTACCCCCGTGGCGGGGTTCCAGACAGGGCCCGTCCGGATCGGACTTGCCTGCGAGACTGCTCCGCCAATCCAGTGAGTGATGAGCGTTGTTTGTGCGATCGATTGAGACATTTGTTTCTTAGGCTCCTTATAAGACTTCTTCTGCGGGTGAGGTCGGACCTTCGGGCGAACGGGGCGAGTCAGTTAACCTTTAGCGGGGTTTCTTATCACCAAAGTGTTCGGTCGTTCGGTGCCGATCAGCTGTGGCTGGCTGCGGCGAAGCAACGAAAGCGCAACGAGAAACCCCAACTTCCTGGAGGGATCCGCCAATGAGCCGAGCAATCCCGTCAGTTGATCAAGCCTGTAATAGATGCTTTGCCGGCGGACACCCAGCTTTCGCGCAGTCTCAGCCATGTTGAATTCAGCGTCCAATAACGCTTCGAGCGTGACCAACAAAGTTGTGCGAGGGCGAGGCGGAAGAGCGAGCAGTGGACCGAGCTCACTATGGATCAGAGCGCGATCGTATCCCGTCACCATCAGGCTGTTGAGAATCATCTGCATGGTGGATTCAAGGCGATGGGCAGGTTCGGGCCTCAGGATTTCCTGATGGGCGGCTCGTGTGAGTTCGCTGAAGCTAACCTCGTTACGGAACACAACGATCGGGAAGTCGAACTCCGCCGCACTGTCGAGGACCTCCTGCGGCACCTCGGTGATCCATTGCACGAGTTCCAATGCCAATGCGCGCACACCGGCCTTCGCAAGCCCCCGGATGTATGCATGACGTGCCGCTGCACTCACGCGCACTAACTCCAGGCCAGTGCTGAGGAGCAGCTCTCCACCAGTGAGAAAACGCCACACATCCATAATCTCGGCAACATGGACCCAGGTTACCGGCTGGTCAATCTGCGTACCGCCGTAGATGAGCTCAGCACCGCGGAAAGCAGGAAGATTGAGGATCTTCTTGAGTGAAGGGAGAGGATTCGGTTGTGAAACGATGGCAGGAGCGTTTTGATTTGGGCTGCCAGTTTGACGGCGAGTGAATGGAGTGGCTGGTCTAGGAAATGCTGCGAGTTTTTTCTTCACAAGCCTGTCTCCCTTTTCCAGCACTCAAAGTTCGAAAGCACAACTTCACTGTGCGACAGCCTTCTCATCAACTGCATGGCACCGAATCCATTGCTTCGCAAGAATCGACGGTGCACCGCCGAAAGCTCCATACTAGGCAACGCTACCGTATGAAACAAGGGGCGAACTGTCCAGTGCATCGCAGATTCCCTGTTGTCTTACGCGTTCGTCGCTCGCCCTCTCGCGTCGCTCCAACCATGCCATGTCAGATAAACCAGCCAGAAACCTTCTGGTTTCTGGGAATAATGAATCTTCATGGTCAAGCTGACTTGAGGGTCTCGAACACCATCTCCTTGAACTTCGTTGCGTTCGCTTCAATGCAAACGTCCACGTTGCCAGGCGGGATTGGATGTCCGGAGTAGATGTCCTCGCCATACACCAGTTGGCCGCGCGTGTACTTTCCTTCCAGCTCAACTTTCATCGCTACCGACATATACTTCTGACCTATCGTGGAGTCAGCTGCCATGGCTATCGCCAGCGGGTCGGCATTGATCGAGCCGGCAGCACCTCGATACTTCATCTCGTAGGTCCGCCGCAACGCATTGGACGCAATGAAGAACCGACTCAGCCTCGTATCCAGCTTCGCCGCCCTGTCATAGTCTGCGTCGACCAGAATGGAGTCTCGCCGGCTCGCGTCGCCTACCATTGTGAGCTTAATACCGGAGCGTACGACGATGTCCGCAGCCTCCGGATCCACCAGGACGTTGTAACCGGGCGCCATACCTGGCGATGCGTATTTGCCGCCTACGAAGAGTACGCCACGCAGATTTCGAGTGAACGCATCGTCCATCAACATCGCCATCGCGACATTGGTGAGACCCCCAAGGGCCAGGATTGTCACCTCACCCGGCGACGCATTGACGATTCTTCGCATCGCATCCACCGCGTGCTCCGGCTCCGCCTTTTGCTTTACTTCTGTGACCTCTACCTCGCCCAGCCCGTACTTGCCATGAATAAACGTGGCCACCGGATATGGTTGGTTCAGGATCGGATGTGCCATCCCCCGATAGACCGGCATCTTGCCGCCCTTACCCGCGAGATCCACCACGTAGCGCGCATTTCGGACCTGCTGATCGTACTTTTCAATGCCCATATTCCCCGGACATACAGTGACCGCCTCCACGACAAGCTGCGGATGCGTTAGAGCCATCAGGAGCGCCAATGCATCGTCGTTACCCGGGTCAGTATCCACGATCACTCGCCGAATTCCTTGAAGCTTCGGCTGGTTCTCCGCAATTCCCGTGGGAGGAATAATGGAGGAGCCAGGTGCCCCGGCCTGTGTGACTGCCGCTACACTCTGCGCCCCAGCCAGCAAGTTGCGCGCCCCGAACAACGCCGTACCCATCAATACCCGTTGCACCAAGTGGCGCCGCGTAATTTCGCTCATAACCTTACCTCGTTGACCAAATAGGTTGCTGTAGGCACAAGTGTGACCGCCAGTGGGTCGACTGCCGGTCCTACTGTTTAGGCGCTTCTAGAACTCAAAGCGACCGACGAACTGGATCTGCCGCTCGCGGAAGATCGTGTTCGCCGCCCCGCTCGGTGTTCCGAAGGTTGAGACGTAGTTTGCCGATCCAACATTCGCCGTAGCACCTGTCGTAAGCGTATATGCGCCGGTGTTGTATGCGGTGAAGTTCTGGCGGTTGAGGATATTGAAGGCCTCGCCGGAGAGCGTCAGCTTGTACTTCTCGGCGATGCTGAAGGAGCGGCTGAGACGGACATCGACATCGTCCATGGTCACACCGGTCTGGGTGTTACGCGACGGGGAGATGCCTTTGAAGACGTCCTGCGCTGCGTACTGGGGATAAGCCTTGAAGTCGACGTACGCGCCTTCGCTGCCTGCCGCCGAGGTGGGCGTGCCGCCAGAGCCGTTGAACGTGGTACCACCGCCCGCAAGAGCTGAACCGCCAGAGATGCCGTAGCTGTAAGCCAGACCCGACTGCACGGTCCAGAGAGGAGCCAGCGTCCATCCGTTAGCTGCGAGAGAAGCGAACTTGTTGGCCAGGTGGAAGGTGGGTTGCAGAGTAATGTTGCCGACGAACCGTTGCGGCAGATCGTTTGCTGAGCGGCCGTAGTCCGGATGCAGGTTGAAGGGGTCTGTGGGATCGTTGGTATCGGAGACCGCCGACTGGTTCATGTTGTAGTCCATTGCCCTGGACCACGTGTAGCTGGCCGAAACCTGCACACCCTTGGCAAGACGATGATCGAGGGTGGCAACCAGCGCGTTGTAGTTGGTGTTGATGTTGCTGGTGATCAGAGTCAGCACGTTGTAAGCAGGGTTGATACGCGCTGTGTAGAGAGGCACAGTCCAAACGTCGCCTGCAAGCGGGCCGTTGGTGAAGGTATACGTCTTAGCTTGAGTTGCCGGTGCGACGTTGTTGTCGACGAAGTTCGGCAGCGCCTTGCCGAGCGAGCCGAGATAGGCGATGCCGAAGATGGTCTTCCAACCGAGGTCCTGCTGAATGCTGACGTTGAACTCTTCCGAGTAAGGGTTCTTGAAGCCCGGAGCAAAAGCGGCGATGTTCGAGACCGCAGGTGCCGTGGCGGCGGAAACGAGGTACGGATAGAACAAACCGCTGGCCCCAGCCGCCGCCTGCGTCGTTGTGACCGAGAACTGCGCATTCGGCGAGCCGGTGCCCTTCAGAGCGTCATAGATCATGCCGTTTTGAATACGACCGTAGTACATGCCGAAGCCACCATGCACCAACGTCTTGCCGGTTCCGAAGGCATCCCAAGCAAAGCCTACGCGCGGCGAGAAATTGTGCTTGTCGCTTGGAAAGACGCCGGTCTGCGGGATGTTGGGGTTGGGGATCTTCGGAGTCGGCAGCTGCTCGAAGTCATAACGAACGCCGAGGTTAATGGTTAGACGCTTCCGAATCTTCCAGTCGTCCTGAACATAGCCTGCGTATTCGTTGGTGTGATACACGAACTGCGGATGGCCGAACGCCTGCTGCACACCGGTGAAGCACGGAAGGGCGCCGGTTCCGGTATCGCGCTTGGAGTCGCAGCCAACGGAGGTCGGGGTGGGAGCGGGAGCGCCGGCAGTGTGCGCGAAGTCGGTGAACCAGTCAGCCAGCAGCGCGTACGTGAATAGACCGTGCTCGTAGTCGACGTCGATGATGTTGTCCTGCGCCCAGCGATACTCGCCGCCGATGTTGAGGGTATGGTTGCCGCGGCTCCAGGTGAGGTTATCGACCGCATCTTCTTCCGATTCGTTGGGATAACTGGAACGTGGCACGTAGTACGGTGTGCCCATGGAGAAGCCGGAGTTGGGCGTGATGATAACGCCCGGGGGCAAGCCGCCTGCGGTGGTAGTGGGCTCGTTGGCGAGCGGCGTATCGCCGTTTTCAAATTCGTAGTCGCGTGCGTACTCGATGCGGAACTCGTTGATCATCTTCGGCGTGATGATGGTGTCGATCTTGCCGATGATGGAGTCGACCTTGACGAAGTCGTTACCGAACGAGGTAATTCCGCGGCGGTTGACTAGGTTGGTCTGGATGCCGTTGGGCGAGTCCCAGCGCATGCGGTTATAGATGATCGATGCATTGTTCTTGTCGTTGATCTTGTAGTCGAGCTTGGCGAAGTTGAGGATCTGGTCACCCTTGCGGGGAGCGAGGCCGCTCTGACCATTGATGTAGGCCATGGCCGCGTTGATATCAGCCTGGGGAACGCCGCGAGCAAGAGCGCAGGACTGTGCATCGGTGAGGGCCGTGCCCCCCGCGATCGTACAGCTGTTGTCGGCGGAGTTCGTGTCCTGAAGAAACTGCGGCGTGGGGGTAGCTACCGAGGGGAAGTTGCGCTTCTGTTGGTCGAAAGCGAAGAGGAAGAAGAGTTTGTCGTGGATGAGCGGGCCGGAGAAGCTGCCACCGTACTGGTGACGCTTATCGGTAGGCTTGATGTGGATGGTCTCGGTGGCGCCTGTGGTGGTGCCGGGGACAGGGACAACCAGGGTGTTGAAGGGGTTGGTGGCGCCAAAATCGTTATCGCGGTAGTACTCGAAGGCGTCGCCATGGAACTGGTTGGAACCGGAACGAGTAACGGCGTTGACGCCGCCGCCTTCAGCGCGTCCGTATTGCGCGGAAACGTTGGAGGTGAGCACCTGGAACTCGAGGATGGCGTCCTGCGGCGAAGAGTACCCGACACGGGTGTAGCCGCGTTCGACGGACTGGAACGACTGGTTGTCATCCGACCCGTCAACCATGAAGTTGTTCTGGAGGTTGGAGGCACCGCGGAATGTGACAAGGCCGAACGAGCTGTTGCCCAGGGTGACGCCAGGCGAGTTAAGCGCGAAGGCCGTCCAGTGGCGCCCATTGATAGGCAGTGTGCTCAGAGCGGTGGGGTTGAACTCGCTCGTGAAATCTGACGTTTCAGAATTGATGACCGGAACTTCCGAGCTGACATCGACCGTGGCGGTGGTGCCGGCTGCACCAAGGGTCGGCTTCACTTCGGTAAGCTTACCGACTTCAACCGTGACGTGCGCGGCGGAGTAGTCGGAGAAACCAGCGGCAGTCACCTTGACGGTGTAGATGCCGGGGACCAGGCGGGAGACGCGGAAGTATCCGCTGCTATCGGTCGCTGCTGTGACGTCGGCGTTGGTGGCAGTATTGTGAACCGCGACCACAGCGTTGGACAGCGCAGCCCCACTGCTGTCCAGCACCGTACCGACGACTGCTCCGTCCACGGCGCTTTGGGCCAACGCTACCCTGCCGGCCATCAAAGTGAACAAGAACAACATCACCCTACAACAAGTAAGTTCAAATGAGTGCCTGGGAAGTAGTGCCATGGTATTGTCTCCAAGTGTCAGCAGTTCTAGGTTCTTCAAGCGATTGTCAGACAAGCTGTGATGGATACACCTGTGCTACGGATTCCGAGGAACTCATCGGGACTCTTTGCTCGCGATTGAACCGAGGTTATGATCGTCGGAACAAGCTTCGTTCCGAACTCTTTTGCGTGGTTAGCTTGCAGCGTAACCCACTATTGATCTGCGCATACGCAGAATTCTTCGAAAAATTACTTGCTTTAGACACTCTGTCAAATTGAGTGCAGCGCGGTGAACCGCCCATGCCGGGCCAAACATAACCCCATGAATCAAGCCGGTGCGAGCTTTACCTGCCGTGCTTGACTCCGGAAACGCACCGCTACCTGCTTGTGTATTCCGACACAGGAAGCCGGTAATTCTCGGCTCTGATCTCGAACCCGTGTCCCGCGAAGAAGACCAGTGCGACCTCCGCCTCGTTGAGCAGAGGTCGAAAGGCGTCAAGCGCCCTGTCAAGTTGTTCGTGGTCACATCGGTCACGAGCTGAGTGACAAACCCGAAACGCTTGAGTCGCGTCTCGATGTCATCGGCATCATTCACGGCATTGGGGAGCTTACTCGCAGACGCGTAGTTGCCACTTCCGATGATCAACGCAACTCGTTCACTCATGCCATTTGACTCGCTCAAACCATGCTATCCGAGCCTTCGACTGCGTCATTCTCACTGTCATGCGGTTGGCCCACAGCAGGTCGAAACGCGAACACTGCTCGTGGCTAGCCTCTCCGTGTTGTATACGGCTGGCCACTTGGAACGGGGCCACCAACCCGGAACCTCATCGCACCATTCACTTAAGAAGGAGGAGGCAACATGCCCTCGATCGCTCAAGACAACTCTCTCTTCGACATCGATCGCGAACTCGATTCCCTGCTCGATGAAATCCAGGAGCAGGCTGAGTCGGAAGATCCGAGGAAGTCAGTCCTGAACTGATACAGAGGTTCCAGCAGTTCTGCGGGGCGCAGATAGAGAAGGTCGACCGAATCGGCCACTTTCTGAGTGTGATGGAGGCCAGAGCTGCCTACTACCGAGGGCAGGCGAACCGGCTCACCGACCGCGCCCGCTCTGCGGAGAGCAAGGTAGATCGCACCAAGAACATGGTGCTCTATTACCTCAAGGCCCGGAACCTGCGAAAGATCGAAGGACAGGAATTCACGCTTCGGTTGCAGAAGAACAGTCAGGATTTCCTGGTCGTGCTCGATGAACCTCAGATCCCCCTAATCTTCCGCGATATTGAAACAAAAATCCCCGGCCACCTCTGGGAAGCTCTGCTTTCGTACCTCTCTGACGAGGCCCGTAGAGAACTCAATGCGTGCGTCCGGCAGATGAAGCCGAGCGCTGATGCGATCAAGAGGGCTGCGGCCGATCAGGAGGAGGTGCCCGGAGCTGCGATTCAACGCGGAGTCCACCTGCGCGTTGCCTAATGCACCGTTTCGCAGATGAAGCGGAGATCGAGGTTAACAGAATGCGAAAGCACATTCACATCGTGACGGACGGCTCAGCTATCGGTAATCCCGGCCCAGGAGGCTGGGCCGCAGTTCTCTCATGCGGCCGGAACAGGTGGCGGATCTCAGGGGCGGCGGAGAACACAACCGCCAATGAGATGGAGCTGACGGCCGCAATCGAAGCCCTCAAATCGATCGAGATCGGATCGCGAGTCACACTCTGTTCCGACAGCGAATACCTGATCCGCGGCATGCGTCACCTGGCGGACCGATGGCTCCTGCAGGGCTGGCGCAAGAATTTGTCGATTCTCCAGCCGGGGGAGAGCTTACCTGCAAATCACTGGATCGTAGTCTTCATCTCTGGGATTTTTGACCCAGGAGACGATGCGGCCCATGCGCAGGAATTGGATGAAATGGCTGGTATTCGCCGGAACATTAATTCCATGGCCTACCTCAGCTCAACAGGCCTGCACCAATGGAATACGTGTGGAAGGAACAATCGCCGATCCGACAGGAGCGGTAATTCCGGGAGCGCAGGTGTGTGCTACCTCGGGAGAGACAGCTACGACGGACACAGCAGGCCATTATGTGCTGCGGTGTATTCCGGCAGCCAGGCCATCCGCACGGTATTGAGCAAGCCATCGCTCGACAGTCCGTAAACCCACGCCTGCAGCCCACGCCGCTCTTGGAAGCGGGACACCTCTCTCCGTGTGAGAACGAAGAACCCGAAAGCGAGACATCGCTTGCTCGCGCTGTGCCTCGGTGAGTTCTGCCAATGCCGGCGGTTTGTCTCCTGAGTGCATGGCCAACACCCCTGGACTACGGTCTGAGCCGTGTCCGTAAGACGATCCCTCAACGGACGTTGTGCGGGAGATCACCGGATCGCGGAAACACAGTAAAGCTTGTCTCATTAACCTGGTACGGTGATATTCTCACATGAGGCCCCTCAAACGTGCCATCTTTCTATGCCCAAGACCCTGATCGGCTACGCACGATGCTCTACGGACAAACAAGACCTCTCCGCCCAGCGGGCAGCACTTGTTGATTTGGGCGTAGCTGCAGATCGAATCTATGTCGATCACGGATTGACCGGAACGAACCGGGCCAGGCCAGGGCTAAACCAAGCGCTGGCCGCAGTTCGCAAAGGCGATACGCTGGTCGTGCCAAAACTGGATCGGCTCGCCAGGTCGGTACCCGATGCGCGCTCGATCGCGGATGAGCTGGCAGCACGGGGCGTGACACTGGCTCTCGGCCAAAGCCGCTACGACCCCGCCGATCCAATGGGGAAGATGTTCTTCAATATCCTCGCTACCTTCGCAGAGTTTGAGTCCGATCTGATTCGACTGCGAACCCGGGAAGGTATGAAGATTGCTCGCGCAAAAGGCAGACTCCGCGGCAAACAGCCGAAGCTGTCAGACAAACAGCAGAAGGAGTTGGGCCGTATGCATGGAACCGGCCAATACACGATCAGCGACTTGGCGGAGTTGTTTTCTATCTCTAGGCCCACGGTTTACCGGACGCTCCTCCGTTCTGCTCAACCGTAATGTTTCTCTATTAGTCGGAATCACATTGGCCTGTTCGCTTGAGTGCTCGGCGAGTGCATCGGCGATGATGCGTCGACTGAAGTGCATTCGAGCGACCTTAATGCTCATCCGGACCGAACCGCAGATCAACTTCGAGACAAAGTGAGCACAAAAGGCAGCCTTACATTTTTGATGTTTGGGTCACCCGCAATGTCAAACACTCTGCCGAGCAGCCGATTCTCGACCGGAAGCAGTTTGACCTGAAGCGTCCTGGCTCCGGTTCTCACTGCATCCGGCGAATCGATATTCCCGGTGCACAAGCCTACAAATGCTTCACCCTCCGACCTCAGCTCTGTGACTTCTTCCGCTCGCCCGCTCCCAATTGCCAGAGTCGCCGCATCGTCCGAATGAATATTGAGCTGTATTGGCATATTGGCACCACCGCCTTTAAGCAATCCTTGCCATCGTCCTTTCCATGCGGGAGTCGCAACGAAGGGTTTGCTTGGAAAGCCGCAGTCTTCTACGGGGCGATGCCAGTCGGGCAGGTACTTCGTAAGCACTTCATCGCACACGCTACAGGCTAGCTCCCAGCCGTTCGACCGATTTGTGACGACAACGCAGGCCAGGTCTTTCGACGGAACAAAGCACATCCTGTTAGCGACTCCCGGATCCCCGCCGCTTTTGAATAAAACGGGGATGCCAGAGGTGGTGCGGCTCCTGAACCAGCCAAATGTGGTCGCTACACCGGATGGGCCGGCGAAGACGGGCCGATGCAATTCCTCCAGGTCATTCTCGCTGAGAATCGCCGCTTGACCTCTCGTCCGTTGGCGCATGTTAAAGAGAGCAAATCGGGCAAGATCATGAGCGCTCGCATACAACTCGCCCGAAGCAGCCGTGGATGTGGTGTAGTGCGGAAGAAGACGACCATGTGCATCGTAGCGCCCGGCGCCGCTCTTGACTCGAACCGTGTCGGTGCCGAAAAAGCTGTTGTTCAGACCAAGGGGTGCAATTACTCTTCGCTGCATAAGTGCTCCCAGATCGGTTTGCGTAAGAGCCAAAGCAATTGCGTTCAGGGCTGCGAATCCGAGATTGCTGTACTCATAGCAGGCTGCCGGGGGGTACGCCAGCCGGCCATACATCTTAAGGAGAGCTTCAGGACTTGGGACGAGTCCCCGTTCTTCGGCTCCATAGCACTCAAAAATACCCGGCAGCCCGCTGGCGTGCGCCCCAAGTAACCGGACACTCACCCCTTCCGCGTTGCGGGCGGTGCCTACGAGCTGGGATCCAGGGAGGTATTTATTCGCGGGCTCATCCAGGGCCAGCTTGCCCTCAGCCACCAAGGTCATGATCGTGGTGGCCGTGAACGGCTTGGTGATGGAGGCCAGGCTGAACGGGGTATGAGGTGTCGCCTTGACGCCGGCCTCCTGATTCGCCCAACCAAAACCTTCCTCCCAGACGATCTGGCCGCCTTGTACCACTGCGACAGCGACTCCGGTCGCGTCCCCCCGGCCAATCGATTTCTGAATTCGACTGCCTACGGAGTCGAAATTAGCCTTACGACCCTCATCACGCAGAACGGTTGTTCCGGCACTCAGCTTCTTCGCCGCCAAGGTTCCGAGCGACGCCGAAAACAGCCACGTCATGGCTTCACGGCGGTTTGGGCGGGTGTTCATTTGCATCCTTTCAGCGTACTGATCATTTCAGCGCATCACCCTTCCTGTAACTGTAATCGAGTCTGAATCTGTTGCCTCGGGTTGCGCGGGCGGCCGTCCTTGGATTGACAGCGTTATGTTAGCCAATCTGCTTCGAGTAATCTTCGATTGGCGACAACAGGGAGAGTCACTCGTTGAGGCGAAATTCAGATCCTTCGAGTTCCGAATCGTCCGGCAACTCAGTCGACTCCCAAGACACCAGTTGGCCGCCAAATAGCGCTGAAGAGCACCCGCCACTCATCGATGAAGGTCACACCCACGGCAGCCTCATCCGTCAGATCTGTCGAGACACATATAGGACACATTTCACCCGCCAAAAGGTACCTCTGGATACCACTTGGTACTACAACTCAGCATACTGTCCACCTTTACTTTCAATGACTTAGACTGATTCTAAACCGCTTAGCAGATTGGAAGGCGGCCCTGAAAAGGCCGGCGTCCGCGGTTCGATCCCATCTAGGAAAAGGAACCGCCGCTGCCGATGTGGCTCTTTTGGTGGATCTGAACTGATGGCCTCTACCATTTTGCTGATCGGGTGCCGTAGCCGAAGAATTGATGAAAATAAAACACTTAGTCCGTGGGAGCAATACCGGAGATCTGGGAGCAGTAACGGAACAATAAGCGGTTCCTAGGGGTCTTTTGGGGGCCTTCAGGGGCAACGGAGGCATTTAAAATCAATAAGTTACGTGGTCGTCGAAAAATGGCATGGAAGAGGTCATCGGTTCGATCTCGGCGAGCTCCACCAATAAATCAACAACTTAGCGACTTCGCCTCTCCAGGCTTGGCAGCATTTTCCATCCGGTCCTCTCAGGATCCGGATGGACAACCCTTTGCGAGTCTCTCGGCGGCTGCGACCGTGTTCGGCCCGAGAAGAGGATGATCCTTGTCTTTCCCATAGGCTGCGAGTTTCGTGTAACCAAGGATGAAGTAATAGGGAGGACGCTTAAGATAGGCGGTCAGACCTTGCGGCCCCTCTTGATCCGCAACGGCTTTCGCCATCACATACGCTACGTTGTATAGAATTGCGTGCCCATAGAAGCCGACGTCGTACACGTCGTCGTACGACATGGCGTCCAGTGCATCGAAGGAGAGCACTGACATTTCAAGCAGCGAAACACTCGTGTGGGCGTGTTGGATTCCATCCGTAAGGTCGACCTTCTGTCTCATGCCGCCCTCTGAATGGGCCTGCTTAAGCAGCGAGATGTCCTCGACATACACTGCCGAGCCCTCCTCATAGATATTCGCAAACAGTTGCGCCGTTTTCATGCATACCTGTTGTGCGTGCGGTAATCCATCAACTGGCGGGAGTTCATCTATAGTCCCTCGGTCCTTCGCAAAAGCCCCTTGCACCGCATGGTAGAGCTCGTGAGTCGTAACGGTCTTCATGACAACGAACTCGTCAGTCCTGCCAATGTTAAGATAAAAATCCGTCGAGCCGAAGGCATAGCCGCCACCATCACCACCGGCAATGACATAGCCCTGCAGATGAAGGTCGGCTCCTTCCGGTGTAAAGAGGGCGATCCGCCGTTCAATCTGCTTCTGAAAGTTCTCTGGGTTCGCTTCGATGTCGTGAAGGAGCGCCCGAAGCTCGGGCACCTTTTGCTTCACCGTGTCAAAGAAGTAGATGCGCTTCTCAAGATCGGTGACCGTGACACCCAAGGCCGCGTCATAGAGCGCCTCCGCAAAGAGTTCGTTGTTCGCAAGAATTTTGAACTCGTTCGTCTTGCGAATGATCCCTTGATTGCCAGGCATCGCCGCAATCTTCAGACATGCTTCGCGGGTTATGTGCGGATTTTGCAGTGCGTCAAGTACCGCCTTGGCAGAGTCAATGTTGATGGTGACAGTTGTGGCAAAGACCGAAGAGGTCGCTGCAAGGAGAAAAAGCACAGTGAGGGCTTGGGATGTTCGGCGGAGCATAATCGTACCTCTTCCGGTGTAGTTCAAGGGCAGGAGCTTAGATTGGCCCGAATGTGTGCCACAGCAGCCAGATATTACGCCACCCCACCGCGAGAAACTTGACTATTTCGGTCACATTTTCCGTGATTGAACAGCCCCTTTGACCGCCCCACCTGCCTCCCTATACGACTTGGATTTTGGGGAAGCGCTTTGCTGCACGGCTACTCAACCCGTTACAGCGTCTTTCCACACAATCTACGTGAGGGGCTGTACTGCCCCAGAATGCGAGATGCTCGTCGTTGCAATCGGTCAACCCAACAGCTTGCGAATCCTCTCGCGCACACCATGAGGAGCGTCTTTGTAAGCAACGAAGGCCGGTATCGCGATTTCAATCGTTGTTCCGGTTTCTGGCGAACTCGTAATCTCGCAGTGTCCCCCGAGACGCCTGGCCCTCTCCTTCATATTCCGGAGTCCCCAATGTCCAGGCCGGTATCCCTGCGTGAGCACCTCTTTATCGATCCCACGTCCGTCATCGCGCACGTCCAATCTCAATTCTTCGGGTGTTGCGTCGAGGGTCAGCCAGACATGCGCAGCGTCAGCATGTCGAAATGCGTTGGCGAGCGCCTCGCGCCCGATCGTGCCGAGTTCTGGATTGACGACCGTGCTGAGGATTCGCTCTGATCCCCGAGCGTCCACCACAAACTGCGTGGAGGGATAGGTATTCCGCAATTCTTCGCCGACCTCTCGCAAGGTGTCCAGCAAGGCATCTGACGGTTCCTCCTTTGTCTGGAGCTTCATAATCAGCTTCCGTCCCTCCAACAGGACCTGATCAGATTGAGTTACCGTCGCCTCAAGAATCGGTCGTACTGCGCTATCTGGAGGTAGTTTCTTCGTGGCTACGGCCACCTTGAACATCAACGCCTGCACGCTTTGCAGAAGCGTGTCATGCAGATCACGAGCGATGCGTTGACGTTCGCCGAGAATTTCGTACATATGATTCGCGATGCGACGCTTCGTCAGGTTTAACCGGATTCTGGAGATCAGAAAGAACAAAGCGATTAATCCCAAAAGCACGCCAAGCTTGAACCAGATCGTTTGGACAAAGGTTGGAAGGACGGTGAAAGTTACAGAGGCCGCTCTGTTGCTCCAGACGCCAGCATCGTTGGCGGCGGCAACCTGAAAGGTGTATCGGCCCGGTGGAAGTTTCGAGTAATACGCCTCGCGACGACCGCCTGCGTCAGTCCAATCGTTATCGTAGTTTTCCAGGCGATACCGAAAGCGAACGCGGTCCGGAATAAGGAGACTACCACCCTCATAGCGAATCTGTATTGTCTGTGGATTCGGTCGAAGCTCAAAGGTGGGTGACGGCCAAAGTATGGTCTGACCATCGGACGTTACTTCATCGACAGTCGCCACTGGTGGGATCGCGTTGCGCCGAATCGTGCGAGGGTCTATCCAGTTGAGATCGGTCCGCGTAGCGAAGTAAAGGTTGCCATCTAGCCCCTGCAACGCGGAGCCAAGACCGGCGACAGGAGAGGGAGTGTTCCGGACTCCATCGTGATAGTCGAACATTTCGAAGTTCGATTTGTACCCGGGATGCGCTAGGGTTTCACTCAGTTCTACCTTCGGAACGCGAACGATTCCCATGCTCCCATTGATCCAGAGGTCACCGTCTGACGCGATGACTAAACCGGTCACTCCGCGTAGATTCGACGCATCCACCAGCTCCAAACGGTAAAACTGTCCGTCACGGAGAATCACGACGCCTTCGTCACCTCCGATGAGGACGGCGTTCCCCAGTTCCGCGAATACTTTCACTGCACCGATTTGAGGGCCTTTCGGTGGCGCCCAGACACGCACCTGGCCCGTTGCGGAGATGTTTGCCACGCCACCGTCGAGATAACCGAACCAAAGGTTTCCCAAATGGTCTCTCATCGAGGCATGCTGGGGTTGGTCGGGCAATTCAGCATGGCCGCCCTTGCGCACCCAGACCCCGTCGTGGAGTCGAAAGAGGCCATTGCGAATGACATATACCCAGATACAGTGCTGTGCGTCTTCAGAAATGGATTGGATATCTTTGCGAGATCCGTTCAGATCTTGCGGCATCGCTTGCTTCGATAATTTGCCATCGGCGAAGTGCAAGAGCGTCTCTCCAACTCCAATCCACACGGTTCCGTCGTCCGCGCTATAGAGGGCGCGGATACCGTCGGTGGTGAGCCGGTCCGTAAGCTGCGTGATTCTACCGTCGACAACCGAGAATAGGCGATCAGAGGCAAAATACACCTGAGAGTTTCGGCCGGACTTGGCCAAAGTCGTGGCGTTCGCAGGAGGAATAGCCGCTGTATGAAAAGTTTTTGGGCGGAATTGATCCAACCCGCGATCCGTGGAGACCCATATGCTGCCCTCTCGGTCTTCCATCACGTCGAAAGCAAAATCAGAAGCGAGGCCATTCCTGCTGTCGAAAGTCTCTACTGAAGCACCCGGTCCCGCTGTTCGAAGCGCTGCTGCTGAGATACGTTGGACCCCGTGGCCATAAGTTGTCGCCCACAGAGAACCGTCAGTGGCTGACAAGTAGTTGTAAGGCGAAGGAAGGTCGAGACTCTCAGTCTGGACGACTCTCCCGTTGCCGTAGCGAAGATGTGCGTGCCAGCCTGAATCATCTCGACATCGAACCCCATCCGGCAACGTCGACCAACAGGCGGGTGTTTTCCCGTCCGAAAGGACGGTCGCAACCTGGAATTGGAATTGTCCTGCGGGAAGCACCATTACCTTCCCCCGAACCGGAATCCACAAATTATCCGAGGGATCCAATACAAGGCCATAGGCAGACCCTGAGGGGATTCCGCCTTTCGAATCTACATGGTCGACCTTCGATCCTACGACGCGATACACCCCATCAGTACCAGCGAGCCAGACGACACCCCTGTCTATCGCGAGAGAGCTGATTTGCCCGGAACCTAGACCTTCTCGCTCTGTATAGTTAGTAACCTTGCCGCCATTAATTCTGCTCATCCCCCCGAACAAATAGGAGACCCACAAGCTTCCATCCGGCGCCGCTATGACGTTGATCACATGCTCCGACAGTAAGGCATTTCCAGGAAGCGGCGTATAACGCTTGAACGAGATGCCGTCAAACCGGAAGAGCCCGTCTTCGGTGCCCAACCACAGCAGTCCATCTGAGCCTCGCGTCATCGCCGTCAAGTTGCTGGGCACTCCGTCCTGTACTGTCCAGGACCTATGAGCCATCTGGCCGATGGAATCCTGCGCCGATGCCGCTCTAATCAGCGCAGCGCCGAATAGAGCGATCAAGCACAGAGAGGTCCTGTGTACTCTGAACCGACTTGCAGCGGTAAAGTGTCTTTCGGAGGAAGATGCCACGCCACAAGCATATCGGTACTGCTGCTCCGTTTCTACTGGTCCAAGCAGAACTGCCTGGGTGACTGAGAGACTACGGGTTTTCTAAGCGTTGGTGCCGCCATCCACCGTAAGATTTGCGCCCGTAATGTAAGAGGACTCGGGACCCGCGACAAAAGCAACCAGGGCGGCGACTTCATCGACTCGACCATACCGGTTGAGTGCGATCGCCGCTTTCCACGCAGTTGCCCGATGTCCGTCGGCGGGGTTGAAATCCGTGTCGATCGGGCCAGGTTGCACATTATTGACGGTGATGCCACGGTCGCCAACTTCTCGCGCAAGGGCTTGTGTGAACATTTTCACAGCGCCCTTCGTCGAAGCGTATGCAACCAGACCGAGCATCATCGCACGCTCACCTACGCACGAGCCAATATTGATAATGCGCCCGTTCTCATTCATGTGTTCTAACACGACCTGCGTCGTAATGAAGACGCCACGCAGGTTTGTGCCAATGATGCGGTCGAAGTCTTCCAGGGTCGTCTCTTCAAACTTCTTTGGGATAGCCAAGCCAGCGTTATTCACGAGAATGTCCAATCGACCGAGGCTGGCTACGGCGCTTTCAATCGCCTCTCGGACTGCTGCGGCGTTCGTCACGTCCGCTCTGAAGGCTATGGCTTTGCCGCCCTTGCTTTCGATGCTCTTGACGACCGCCGCAGCTCCCTCAGGGTCTCTCGCATAGGTAATTGCCACACTGGCTCCGTCCGCTGAAAGTCGCTCTGCGATGGCTGCCCCGATGCCGCGCGATGCACCAGTAACGAATGCTACTTTCCCAATCAACTGCGCCATAGAAGCTCCTCTTTGCTCGGTAGGACAGCTATTGACGTTGTCCACGCGGTTCTGCTGAAACTCATCGTTCCAGATTCGCGCCGCCCGTTCCTTGCACCAATAATCGGATTTTGGGTAAACAGGCATTCAACGGTTCCGATCGGTCCGTTGGATGCCTGCCTCGGCTTACGAAACAAAGGCGCGTTCGATCAGTTCCGCTGCGATGCACGGAGCATTCAGATCCTTGAGTCGATTGCCGATCTCGACTGCATTTTGACGGTAGGAGGGATCCGAGACCGGTCGAGAGCACACGTTCCTTCGCATCCAAAGTTGAGAGGAGGACAACGTCGTGTCGGCGGGATTGAACCTTCAGAGCCAGCGCGGCCATGGCATTTAGATGGCCGGTGACGGGGAGTGTGACAAATGCGATTTTCATTAATTAGCAGTCCTATAGCTTTGTGAATTTGTTGAAAGATGTTGTCCGTACGACGGATTCATACCGGCTCACCTTTCAACGCCGACGTAATGCGGCGGCTGTTCTAGCAGAGGCTATTGCCGTCGCCGTACTTTTTTCAGGAGACCGTTTGGCCATCCCGAACACGATCACGTTGCATATCGAGCGCCGCTTCATTGCGCCAATGATCTGTTTTCGGTGAAATAAGGGGACAAGTCTCCCTACTTGCGTTCATTGCGGCGACACCGCGAGTGGCCTTAAGCCGACTCGGGGGCGGTTGAAGAGATCCGAACAAAATCTTGCGAGCGCGGTAGGCGCGTGACTTGGCTGCAGCGACCGTGATGCCCCTCCTGTCCGCTAGATCCTTGATGGGTAACTCTGCGTATATCTGATCTTCGGCAATTTCTCTCAACTGCGTGGGTAACTTGCAAACAGCCTCATACAAGCGCGTCCTTAAGTCCGCCGTACAAGAGTGTTGTTCCGGATCGAGGCATGGGTCCGCCAGTGGTAGGAATGAAGACACATCTCCATCCGTTAACTCTTCAAGAGAAAACGCTGGACGGGAGCGTTTCTGACGCAAACGCATCAGACTTGTGTTGATGACAATCCGCGTCAACCAAGTTGAAAATTTTGATGATCCCTCGAAGGTATGAACCTTTCTGAAGACTTTGAGGTAAGACTCTTGTGCGACGTCTTCAGCGTCTTCGAGATTCTTGAGAATGGAGTAGGCCGTGCGACGCACAATGCTGTCGTGTCTGAGCATCAATTCAGTGAAGGCATCGCAATCGCCGGAGCGAGCAAGCTGCACTAATACGTTGGTATCGGTTTGCTGGAGTAAGGTGGAGGCCTTTGGATCTTTCATGACTGTGCTCTCCGCTTCGAAGTTAACGAGCCTCGCCTGCACGCCCCAAGCCCTTTAGCGCAGACTACAAAATTGAAATGTAAGGATCTTGTCCGAATTTGTCCTGCTTTGGAACAACAAGCCCGCAGTGGCATAGGAGCTGGCTGCCCATGAAAACAAATAAGGCAGCTCTCGAGAGCCGCCTGGAGTGTGGGCGGTCAATGAGTATGTAAGCTACTTGCCGATCTGCTGGATCACCTCGAAGAGGTTACCCCAGGGGTCCGCAAAGAATGCGACTCGAAGCCCCATTGCGGTTACGTCATGTGGTTCGCTAACGATAGTTGCGCCGCGACGCTTGAGCTCGGCAATTGTATCGTCAACACTGTCGACGCTGAAACCCGGGTGATGCCAGCCAGACATTTTGTAGCTGTCATGCAGGTCCTTGTAAGGCGGGCGCTCTTCGGCGCCAGGACCGGCCAAGAGCTCGAAGTGGAAGCCGTCATCACCAGCCGGATAAACAAAGGCGAACGTAAGCCCGGCAAAAGACAAGGATTGCTTCACTCGAAAGTCGAGTTTCTCCTTGTACCAGGTAGCTGCAGTGTCGAAGTCTGGCACACGGATCGCCGAGTGATTAATCTTCAAGGAGGCGAAGGGGCTTAAGGCATGGGATTCGGACATCGTTGTCTCCTCATCAAGTTCCTGCAGAAATGCGATCAACGACTCATTCGTTCGTGCGGGCGCTTCCAACTGCGGCCAGTGTCCAACCCCTTCCAACATCACGAAACTGCGAAGGTCGGTAAGATTGCTGCGCATCGATTCGGCGTTCGGTTGTGCAACGAGGTTCAAACCATCGAGCGTGCCTGCCAAGAACATTGATGGTTGCCCGATCCTGGCTCCAGCGAAAGCTGTGGAATGCTGAGTGAAGTGGTCGATTGAACGGTAATAGTTAAGGGCACCATGAAAGCCAGTGCTTTCGAATACGGCGACGGTTTCTGCGATGTATCCAGAGTTCGACTTGATTGTTCTCGAGTCCGAGGGTGCCGGTCGCAAGAGACTCCGGGAAGTGTCGAACGGATTCCATCGAGTGTCTTCCGGTGCTTCGCCGGACGACCAGTAAACCATTCCGGGAACCGATGTTGCCGCATCTGCCCAAGCCTGGTCTGCCTCTGGCTTCATCATTTGGAACCAGTAGAACTGGTCCTTTCCAGCGGCGCGCAACTTATCCAAGAAACTCGGTCCACCCGGCTGCCGATACTGGACGCTCAAGCAGCAGACCGCAGTGAAGCGATCAGGCCGCATCATCGCTGCGTTCCAAGCGACATTTGCACCGAAGTCGTGTCCCACGACCGTCGCAGTCTCTACCTCGACCGCATCCAGTACAGCCACAAGATCACCGACCGTCTCGTACGGTGTATAGGCTTCGGCCTCTACAGGAGCGGAGCTTCTTCCGTATCCACGCATGTCGAGAGCGATGGCTCGATATCCTGCGTTGGCGACAGCATCCATCTGCGATTTCCAGCTTGACCAGATCGCTGGAAATCCATGACAAAAGAGAACCGCAGGGCCTTCGCCTAGCTCAACGAAATGAAGGGTAATTCCATTTGCTTGTATCTCGCGGTGCTTCATCGTTGTCGTTCCTCAAATTGCAAGACATCTGGATTGCTCTAGCATTGGTTCTACGACTTGATGAAGTCGAGTAGTTCATTGTTGATCAATTCCGAGTGCGTGATGACCATCCCGTGGGCCAAACCTGGAAATACCTTCAGAGTTGAATTCGGGATAAGCTTCGCGCTCAAAACGCTGGCATCTCCGAACGGAACGATTTGATCGTCATCTCCGTGAAGGAGCAACGTGGGAACCGCTATCTGTTTCAGATCCTCGGTAAAATCCGTCTCAGAGAACTGAGCGATACAGTCGTACTCTCCCTTGATTCCGCCAAGCATGCCTTGCAGCCAAAAGTGCTCTCGAACGCCCTCGGAGATGACTGCGCCGTTTCGATTGAACCCGAAGAACGGTATGGACAGGTCCTTAAAGAATTGGGAACGGTTCTTAGTGACACCTTCACGGAGTGCGTCGAAGACCTCCATTGGCGTGCCTTCGGGATTACTGGCGGACTTCAGCATGACCGGTGGCACAGAGCCGATCAGAACAGCCTTCGCCACATGATCGCAACCGTGTCGGGCTATATAACGGACCACCTCGCCGCCGCCGGTCGAATGCCCAACCAAGATCACATTGCGGAGTTCGAGGAATTCGATGAGAGCCGCCAAGTCGTCAGCGTAGGCATCCATCGTGTTGTTGATTCCGACCTGAGTCGAGCGTCCGTGGCTTCGCCGATCATGCGCAATGACCCTGTAGCCCTCGTTGACAAGAAAGAGCATCTGCGGGTCCCACGCATCAGCCGTCAGGGGCCACCCGTGGCAGAACACAACTGGTTGGCCTGTGCCCCAGTCCTTGTAGAAGAGATCCACTCCGTCTGTTACCTTGATCGTCGACAAAACTTCCTCCTCGCATTGAGTGCGCCAGGCACTCGAATGCATCACGTCTTCAATCGTCGTTGCATCTTGCAGCGGGTTCTTTGCCGCCGCGATCATTTTTCGTGCCCGTGAGCACGACCGTTGTCCCAAGCTGCGGATGGCCGGTCTCAAGTGCCGCTTCGATACGGTCGATTGCGCCGTACATTGAGGAAATGCGAAAATGACTTATCTGGGTATCTCCTGACGTCTGCCGCTCACTCTTTTGGGGATCAAGATATGCTGAATCACAACCGCATCAGAGTGCTGTGTGCTGACGACCATCCGCTTGTTCGCGATGGAATAGCGTTCGCGCTCTTGCAAGAGACCGACATGGAACTCGTCGGCGAGGCCAAGGACGGCCAAGAGGCGGTTGAGTCGTATCGAAGACTGCGTCCGGATGTGACCTTGATGGACCTTCAAATGCCCAGAATGAATGGCATGGAGGCGCTCGTCTCTATTCGCAATGAATTTCCGCAGGCGAAGATCGTGGTCCTGACGACTTATTCTGGCGACATCCAAGCCAGCAGAGCTCTCAAGTCCGGTGCCTCTAGCTATCTACTAAAAGATATGCTGCGCGACAATTTGATCGAAACGATACGTTGTGTCCATGCGGGCCAGACAAAAATACCTGCGGAGATCGCCACCGGGCTCGCCGAACACCTGAACTCGGATGACCTCTCTCCCCGGGAGATCGAAGTTCTGCAGAACGCCGCAGACGGGTGCTCCAACAAGATCATCGCTGACCGCCTGGGCCTCACCGAACAGACGGTGAAGGGGTACATGAAAAGCGTGTTTGCCAAACTGGGAGCCAACGACCGGACTCACGCAGTGATGATTGCTGTGAAGCGGGGCTTCCTCGACACGTAGCTCCTGGTCGTGGTCTCCGATCCGAGCTGTACGACATTGCCACTAGTTTTTCCAAATTCCAAACTAATCTGACAAGTTCTCAGCCAACGATCCTCCTACCCTTGCATGGAGAGGCCGTGCCTCGCGCACCTCGGCTTTCCAGACCATGCATACGGAGGCATCATGGAATATCAAGAACACCGAATCAACCAGGGACAGGGCAATCTCCTTGTCCGTGACTATCCGGGCGCAGGTCCCGCGTATGTGGCGCTGCACGGTTTCCCCGATAATCTTCATATCTTCGACGAATGGGCACCGTTGATGGCGAGAGCTGGCCGCCGTGTCGTGACGTTCGATTTTCTGGGTTTCGGGGGATCTGACAAGTCTCCGCAATTCACCTACAGCTTTGAGCAGCAACTGACGGACCTCGAAGCCGTAGTTGACGTCCTCAACTTAGAGCAGATCGTTCCTGTAGCGCACGACGCGGGCGGTCCGACGGCAATCAACTTCGCCCTGAAGCATCCTGAGCGAACCTCCAGCGTCTGCTTGTTTAACTGCTTCTACGGTACGGCTCCGTCACTTAGGCTTCCTGAATTCATCGAGTTGTTCGCGACAACCAGCCTGGCCGCGATGACGAGAGCCATGGTGACCGACCCCAAAGAATTTGCGTGGATTCTGAACTTCCAGCGCGGGCAATTCAAGACAGGGCTTTCTGAACTCCAGGCGAAGCACTACGAGGAGTTCTTAGCGCCTATCATCGATGGGAACTTCAGGCAGACGCCAAGTGCCGGTCTCGCCTTTGCTAGAGTGACGGGTGAGCTCTTCGATGAAGTTCACCGCAATGACGCGCGTTTACCCTCTTTGAAGCGTCTCGACATACCATTCCAATTGGTCTGGGGGGAGACTGATCCTTACCTCAATACAGGAGTGGCACAAGATCTGGTTGCCAAACTAGCGAACGCAACCCTCGTCACGCTACCTGCTGGACACTGGCCTCAGATTGACGCACCTGAAGACGTGGTGAAAGCCATGCTCGCAGCCCGCTAAACATGGGAAAGCTAGTTTTAGCGGTAGCTACGAATTCATAGACGGAGTACAAAGACGCATAAGGAGAGCCCCATGAGCGGTAACGAAAGGAACCCCCGGATAAACTTCGAACAAGACAGGCCTATGATGCCGGTAATCGGAGGAAAGCATCCGGTTCCTGAGTCAGCTCTCTCTCGCCGCGCCTTCCTTGGGGCCGGGACTGCCATTGGAGCTAGCCTCTTGCTCGGTCGAACAGTTGAAGCAGCAGCGACGCAGGCGGTCACGGCACAGGAAAAGTCTGGGCTAGCCTCGCACACTTTCAGCACGCCTCGTCACACGACACGCTACTGGGAAGCCGGACCTCTTGACGGACCTCTCATGATCTTCCTGCATGGCTGGCCTGGGATCGGGTTGGTTTGGCGGGCACAGGTCGAGGCATTTGCCTCCGAGGGCTGGCATTGCGTCGCGCCAGACATGCGCGGCTATGGTGCATCGTCGATGCCGACTGCCTCCGATGCTTATGCGCTTCGCGAAATTGTTCAGGACATGATCGAGCTTCATGACCACTTGGGAGCGCGCCCTGCGATCTGGGTGGGGCACGATTTGGGAAGCCCAGTCGTCGGAGCTTTGGCGGCGCATCACGCAAAGCGCAGTCGTGGTGTTGTTTTCGTTTCGGTCCCGTATTCCCCTGAGGCTTTCGCGTTGCCCAGTCTTCTCCCGCTGGTCGACAGGAAGCTGTATCCCGAAGACCAATATCCGGATGGACAATGGGACTATTACCGCTTCTATCTAACCCACTTCGACCAAACGGTCACTGACTTCAATGCGGATATCCCAGCCTCGCTGGCTGCCATTTATCGAAGTGGGAACCCTGCGTCCGTCGGCAAACTCTACCGATCCGCGTTGGTGACGCGCAATGGAGGTTGGTTCGGTTCGGCCCACCACGCTCCAGCGGTTACACCCGATCCCGCGCTCTGGCCAGCCGCCGACTTTGACGCGCTCGTCGAAGCGTTCCGCGTCACCGGTTTCCGTCCGGGCAACTCCTGGTACTTGAACGACACCGCAAACTTGGCTTACGCTCACGCTGCTCCCGACCACGGTCGTCTCCATCAACCCGTACTGTTTCTTAATGGCGATTTCGATGGACTCTGCGACATCAATCACAATCGTGTCGGCGAGCCTATGCGCAACACCTGCAAAGAGCTTTCCGTGACGAGTCTGCCGGCCGGCCACTGGCTGCCTCTCGAGCTTAAAGCGGAAAGCGTCCAAGCCATCCGCTCGTGGGTCAAAGCAAGAAGTTTGTAGACGTCAACCATTCAGCCAGAACGTGGGTGTGTCGGTAAAAAGTCGAGCGATTTGTCAGAGTCAGTAGCGAGAACAATGAGGTGAACATCATGAACAGAAATGAAATGGATCCACGGTGGCGAGCCGAAGCAGATACGACGGCACTCATTCCGGCAGTAAACCAATCAGCGGCTTCGAACACCACAATCTCGCGCCGTTCCTTCATAGCAGGCGGTACAGCACTCGGGGCAGGCGTTCTACTCGGTCGCGTCGCGAGGGCGGATGGCCTCTCAAGCGTTGATGGTTCACCCGTCAAAGAGTCCGACATCGCTACGAATGGCATCTCTTTACACGTGACCGAACAGGGAGAGGGGCCGGCTGTTCTTTTCTGCCATGGGTTCCCCGATACGTCATATACCTGGCGTCGACAGATGAACGCCGTTGCTACGGCTGGATACCGAGCCATCGCTCCGGATATGCGCGGCTGTGGACGAAGCTCGGCCCCTGCTGATGCAAGCCTTTACACGCCGTTACATACGGCTGGTGATCTTGTCGGCTTGCTTGACGCATTGAACATCCCGAGCGCTGTCATCGTTGGTCATGACTGGGGTGCAACTCATGCGTGGAACGCTGCGCTGATGCGTCCCGACCGCTTCAAAGCTGTGTTTTGCATGAGTGTTCCTTACGTTCCTCGTGGAGATGTGAGCGTTTTCGAGCGCATGCGAAAGTCCGGCCACCAGAACGATTTCTACATGTTCGAACAGATGAAGCCGGAAGCCGATCAAATCTGGGCCGATGCCGCGGTCACGATTCCAGGGATGCTCTATTGGGCCTCGGGTTCTGCGCCTGTAGAAACGCGCTGGAACCCAATGGATCCTGCACGGAGCCTTCATCGTCCGGCTCCGGGGCCGCTGCCGTCCTGGGTCGAACGCGATTATGTCACTCACAACATCGCTGAATTCCAGCGCACCGGCTTTCACGGTGCATTGAACTACTACCGCGCTGCGGAACCCTACTTCTATCTGTCCGGGGCCTGGAAGGGAGCGAAGGTCACTCAACCTTCCTTTTACGTTTCAGGTAAGGCCGATGGTCTCGGGGTGCTATATCCTCCCTTCGAAAAGCTCCGCTCTGGCCTCCCCGGCCTCATTGGGAATGTCGAGATCGACAATGTCGGTCACTGGGTTCAGCACGAAGCCTCTGCCGAGGTCAGTGACCAACTCGTGAAGTTCCTGCGCACCGTAAATACCATTTAACCCGTACCCTGACGGACACTTCGATGAGACATGTATCTAGCGTCCTGGCTCTTACTGCCGCACTTCTTCCAATACCCATGACAGCACAAGCAGCTCACACGACACCCACAGTTCCAACGACGAAGATCCTCGCCATTGGAAGTCTCACAGCCCCGATCACGACCGAAGAAATGAAAACGATCATGCCAAACGAGGTGCGGGATACCGTAAATCTCTATTTGGAGGGAAAGATCGACCAATGGTGGTTCAGGCAGGACGGCAATGGCGTGGTGTTCCTATTGAACGTCACCTCGATAGAAGAGGCGGACGCAATACTGGAAAAGCTTCCATTGGGCATTGTAAAGAGGATGAAGTTTCAGTTGCTGCAACTCGGCCCACTCAGTCCGCTTCGGATCCTTCTCCGGGAGCAGTCGGCCAAGCAGAACCTTGCCAGGCCAAATGGAGACTCTACGACCAACAACCCTCGCTAGCCGAGCACCTCTTTCAGGCACCTGGCGGATTGTCGGACACCTCGTATGAGGATCGGACAATCCGCTTTGACCTAGTTGGACCATCTATAGATCGGCCACGAAGCCAGCAAGGAACTAGTACGTGAGCTTGGAGCTACTTAGCTCAAGGTCGTTGTCCCGTTGGACGAAGGGAGACACCCCTACGCGACGTTTCTCCTTCGAGCAACGCTGAAACCAGATTCCTCGTGTCTATATACCGCGCGACGATCGCGCGCTCATACTCGTCCGATCCATCGTCCAATAGGGTGGTCGTATCGACGAGGAAGGGAGCGGGTTGTCCCCGTTCAGGATCGATGGCTGAGGCCATGGAAGCGAGGTCTGCAGCGATAGCGTTCCTCAGACCGAGACGTACTCTGTCCGCGACCTCTATACCTTCCTCGACATCGTTTAGGAACAGCACCTGGCTCCACGCAAGAGCTGCTGCCGAAAGGGAAGCTTGAACGATTAGATCACTTGTTTCAGCTTGGTCGCCCGGGTTTGCTCCCAGGTCATATTCGACGGTCTCGTCCAACCCTCGCAGGATCGCCAGATTTGATCCAATCTGCCGGCGCAGGCGCTCCTCCTGATTCATCCAGATGGCTGAAGCTCTATTTGGATCCATGCTTACTAGCTCGGCTGTGCCATTGAGGACAGAAGCAAGAACCCTCTGCATGACGGTTATTGTGCGGACAGGCCAGATCCAATCGAAGACAATCCACATGACAAGGATCGCCAATAGGATTCCGAACAGGCGATCACGCGCCGGCGCGAGCTCCGTTGAAGCACGAGAACCCACCAATGCGACAAAATAGAACGCGAACGCGATGTTCGGTCCGATCGCGGCGAAGCGCGTCCCACCTGAGATCCAGGCAATGCCGAAGGCCACCGCGCCGATCAAAATGGCTAACGAGGTGATTGAGTCCATCAACGGGAAAAGAAAGACAATCGTACCGAGCCCAAGTAGCAGCCCCCCGGTGATGGAACCAAGCAGACGAAAGCTAAGGCGTTGCTTCATAGCTGCCGTCGTGCTGAGGCCTGTCACCATTACCGTGGTGACAGAGGTCGAAATTCCCGGCCAATCAACGCCGTGATAGAAGACGTAGCAGATGGTTGCACAAAGGCTGATCTTAAGCGCAAAAGCCACATTTTCAGGCTTCCGCATCGCACCATGGATGACCAGAGGAATCTTGTTGGTTGGAACGATGATTGGCTCTTGACCCTTCAACCCGCCTTCAGGATCCGCGGCACCCGCGAGCACATCAACCAAATCCTCGATTTTCGATAGGAGATCCGTGCCGGGTAAGTCGTTCTTGAGTGCTTGGTGTTCCGATGGGACGTCGCTAGCCGCGGCAAGCTCCGCACACTTCGCCGCCAGACGTGCGCAACGGACCCGCACCGCAGGATCTGAGAACAACTCATCCTTAAAACCAAAAGCGGCGGAATCGTCCATCAGGCGAGCCAGCACCATGATCCGAAGCTGCGCGTCGGGAGGCAGCGCCTTGGTCGGCAGGTTGCGATCGACGATTACATGGTAGATATCGAGCATCCCGCTGGCACCGGCAACAGCTAACCTCGACACCTTGTTCGCTGCCTCATGGCGCTTTGCGGTCGTCGTATCTTCGCTACATGCGGCGTACATCGTTGCCAGTGAGCGGTACCGCTGGACGAATTGTAGCCTCAGATCTTCAACAGGCGTGCGGGAGCCGAAGACGTATTCGACAGACACCGTGCAAACAACCGAAAGGGACAGCGCGGCCAGGAGCCACAACGAATTACTCACGAGAATGGTCTCGGAGACGTGTCGATCCCAGGTAGCGATCAGCAAACAGAACAGAAGACCCCAGCTCGCTCCCAGGTTCGGTTTAGTAGTGCCACCTACGATCATGCCACCCAGGAAGGTAACGATCGATATGCTGAGAACGCGGGCGATTGGATCATTGTTTGTCAGTGTGACTATGGCGAGTTCGGACCCGACAGCAATCACGCCGGTGCCTATCAACGCTATCCCAGTCTGGAATGAGGCAGAGGGACTCTCAACGGCGACGACGAAGATGGCATACAGCCCATACGCCATGAACGGCATCTGGAGAACCAGCATCACCGCTAGCAGAAGAACCGAAGCAAGCGTTATCCGAAAGGACCTCGCTAGGCGTCCCGGCGTTGGCTGAAGATCCTCCCACAGCCGCTCCAGCAGAGGTATCTCCCTGAGTGATGGCAGGTACCTTCCATGGATATTCATCGCACGACCGTTACCGCTGTTGCGCCGATGCGAAACAGCTCTGGGTCTGGATCTTCGACGTGAATGCGAACCGGGAATCGCGTCGAGAGGTGTACCCAATTCAGAGTACGATCGACATCCGGAAGGCCGCCGAAAACCTTCCCATCTTCCGGCAGAACCCCAAAACCGACGCTATCAACTTTTCCATGGAACTTCTTGTCGGGGTGTCCCATCAGGTAGAGGTCAACGGGATCGCCGATGTGGATATTTTTTACCTTGCCCTCCCGGTAGTTGGCAATCACGTACCAGTTTCGCGCGTCGATAAGAGTGAACATCGGGGCGCCGGGTTTGGCATAAGCTCCCTCGGAAATGTTCATATTGGTCACGTACGCATCGAAAGGAGCGACGACGCGGCAGCGATCCAGATCTAAGCGTGCGCGGTCAACCTTTGCGGCAAGAGCCGGACGCTGGGACATCAAAATATCAAGCGTGTCGACGACGTGCATCGCCTGTCCGAGAAGAGCCTCAGATTGAGCCGCTTGATCACTCGCAGATTGTTGACGCAGCTGCGCCTGCGTCTCCTGAGCTTGCGCCTCGTTCAGTGCGGCGAGTGCTTCATCGTAAGCACCACGAGCCGTGTCGGCCGCTGTCCTGGCCACATCAACTTGATCGATCGTGACATATTGTTTTGCCAACAGGGGTTCGAGGCGATGGAGGTCATTCTGCGCGTATTTCCAACGCGCTTCCGCCGCGTTTGTCGCAGCCTTGGCTCTTGCCACGGTCGCCTGAGCCAGATCAATACCGCTTCCTGCCGTCTTCACGCCGGTTGTTGTATTGTGGACCGCCGCACGAGCAGCGCCCACAGCACTGTCTTGAGCCGCAATCTTTCGTCTCGCGTCCGCAATGCGTTGTTCGAGATTGTCTTGATCCGAGAGCGCCTGCCGCAAGGCATACTCATAATCACGCGGATCGATGACAAACAGCAGGCCGCCCTGTTTGACGAACATGTTGTCCTTGACTGGTAGTTGCTCCAGTCGGCCGCTAACCTCTGGAGCGATCTCAATCAAGTTGGCTCGCACGCTTGCGTCATCCGTTCGGGGATGGCGGTCGGTAGCGAGCAAGACGAGGACGAGGAGAACGGCTGTGAGAGAAACGACTCCGAGTTGGAGAACGCGCCCCATTCGTCTCTGCTTTGGTACTTCTGGATCGTTGGGCATCCGCATACTCCTATTGGAAGAAGATCAACCACAGCAGGCAGGCGCAAAGCGTCCCCAGGCACGGGTAGAACAGAGCAAGGGGACCTACTTCGGTCTCGAGCCTGAATCGCACCAGTACCGCTCGTGCGACGAACGTTAGAACGGTACCGATCAAGAGGCAAAGCATCCACACGGGGAAGAACGAGCCGATGACCGAAATCGAAGGTGCCCGGCTGCATCCGGTGCAGAACGCACATGCAGACAACATGACAAGGTATTTGAATCGCGTCATTGTGGAGGCCCATCCTGTTTCTGAAGTGCTGTCGCTGGCGGAAGACTCCGCAGGAGATTGCCAGTGGTGAACTCTATTTGCACCGCCTGCAGGAAAAGCTGAGATCGAGCACTTACCGAGGAAAGTCGCGCAAGTGCCAACTGCTTTTCAGCTGAGACAACATCGACCAGGTTCTTTACCCCGCTGCGGTAGGCATCGAGAGATGAGCTGTACGACTCATTGGCTGCCTGCAATAAAGCGGTCGCCGCTTGCTGCTGTCGCTGTGCGGTTTGAAAGGCAATGTAGCTACTCCACACCTCACGTTGTGCATGATCTCGGAGATCCCGCAGCTTGTCGGTGGCTTCGCGGCTCCGGGACCGGGCACCCGCAAGCTCATTCTTGCGCGCCCCCCCGTCGAAGATGCGCCACTGTATCCCGAGTGACGCTCCCCATGTGGTCTCGTTCGCCGAGCCGAGGCCCGAATTATCCGCCGTAGGCCAGATCGCGGTTTGGGCCACGCTGCCGGACAGAACGATGCTCGGGCGGTATGCTCCTTTGGCGACTCGTATTTGCTGGTCAGCCGCTTGGATCTCGAGAAGCTGCGCCTGCAGATCGGGGCGATCCTCTATGGCGCGGTCAACGAGAGCTTTAATCGGAAGATCGAGGGTAGCGGGAAGAGGTGCGTTCTTTTGCGCATCGATTCGAATGTCCGGCGTCGGCTCAGCGCCAAGTTCTTCAGCCAGACTGACGCGCACGATCTGCTCCTGCCCTTCTGCAGACGCGAGGTCGAAGGTCGCCTGTGCCGTTTCCGCCCTTGCATTGAGTACATCGGGCAAGGTGGCCCGGCCATTCTGAAGTCTCGCTTCAGCGGCGTCTTGAGTGGTCTGAGCTGTCTTGAGAATGTCTCGTGTTGCCCCGCTACGCTCTTGTGCGGTCATGAGATCGTAATAGGCCTTTGAGACCGCAAACGCGACTTCTTGATTCTCATGAATGAAATCGGCTCCGGCAGCCAGCGCCTCCGCTTTTGCGGAGCCAACTTCGCCCTCCCTCTTGCCGAAGTCGAACAAGAGATATTGGAGCGCGATCTGCGGCTGAACTACCGGGGTCTCAACCATGGAGTATCCCCGTGGCAAGAGGGCTTCCGGGAAAGGGTTGATGAACCGCTGATCGGCGAAGGTGGCGATACCGACAAGGAGTGGGTAATACGCGCTCTTCGCTATCCCTAGCCGCTCTGCCCGCTGCTTTGTGCGCTCCCAAGCTGCTCTCGTCCTCGGATTGTTGCGCTCTGCAATGTCGATCAATTCCGCCAAGGAGTAATTCCTTGACAAATCTAACGTTGCGACGGAATCAGCAGGAATGCTCCGAGACGCGCATTGGGATGCGGCTTTGGCGGTACTTGCGATAGACGCGCATTGGGCGGCTGCCTTTCCAAGCAGGGCATGCACTAGCCAAAACGCGAGGCAGATCGCCCTCTTCCTCGATTTGCCCTGTGGCATAAGTCACTCCGTACTAAGAGGGACCACAGAGCGATGAAGTAGTACCGGCATCGGGGTTCCCTTTCGTAGATCGAGCGTTTCCCCATAATTGTTCCGACAACTTCACGCGAGGTCGAACGATTACTGAGTCTCTGGTAACCCTACGTTGCTGACATTCAGAGCTCTTGGCAGAAACTTTCATCCTTCGCCAAAAGTCACACGACTACTGGGAAACCCACGGTCTGCCGTTTAGAACCCTTCAGTTACACTACCAAGAACGACTCGTACTTGTTTTTGCCGACCGGTCGGCAGTAAGGATCGAAGCATTCTCCAAAGAACGAGCGTTTCGGAAAAGAGCGAACGAACTCTTCTGCCTAGCATGGGCATCTCAAGCCCTTCTCAGCTCGCGCCGGCGATCCTGAATGGGATGTTGATCGAACCTGACCAACAGAACAACGAAGCGAGAGGTGCAGAGTTGTCTAGCTTGCTTGAGCAAGTTCTCGAAGCTCACGGGGGTTTACAGCAATGGCAAAAACTATCGGATCTGGTAGCCGAGATCCAGATGGAGGGACATCTGTGTCCTCCTCCAGCGCCATCTAGTGCGATCCCGCAGAGCCAAGCATTCTTCTCCTTGCGGCAACAGCGCATCGTCATCGTTACCGATGATGGCAATCGACGCATATTGATAGAACCTCATCTTGTCTCTTTCCTGGGTGACCAAAGCACTCAACTGAAAGTCTTTCCGATTTCCGAGAGGGCATCATGGGCCGCATGTGCCGAGGGCAGCTTGGACTTGCTACGCACCGCGTACGTACTTGGTTTCGTGATTCGGCATCACGTCACAGCGCCTTTCCTCTACACCGGCCCTGGATTCATTGTCGAGGAGATCGATCCCTGGCATGAAGACGGAGAGACGTGGCGGGTCCTCAGAATCGGCTTTCCATTGGATATTGAAACGCCCGCGCGGGTGCAATACGCCTATTACGGAGACGATGGCCTGTTAAGGCGAACCCGATACAGGCTCGGCAGCGCCGAGGGTACCGAGTGCGTCGACTATGTCTCCTCGTACCAGCAAGTCAGCGGGATTTGGTTGCCGGTGGCCCACGAGGTTCTCGCATGTGATTCTGATGGCAGGAGGCTTCCCAATAAGCTCCTGGCTCGCATCCGTCTACTCCATCCATTCTTTTCGGAATAATGCCACCGGTGCGACAATCCATACGTCCACCCCCTCTTATGGATACCTACTAAAGAGGGGTAACGCGTTGGCCTCCTTCGGGGCTTATCGCGGCAGGACAGCTACAGGCAACATGGGTAAGGCGAGTTCCCGTTGGGGACGAACCAAAACTGGAGTCCCATATGCCCAAAGATGTCCAGAGCCATCTAAGGCTGCCGATAGAAAGCCGCCTCGGAACGCTTGATGTATTCCCGTTTCACATCTGGCGAAACGAGGAACGAATGGAGCTAGGAATCGTTCCTGCGGATGGAGAGAGTTCCGGGCTTCATCTCGGAGAGACCCTCCTATTTCGCTGCGCATTGTCCGCGGCGACCTCGCACGCTATTTCCGGGAGACTCCCCGATGTCGCATCGGGGCCAACGGAAGTTCTAGAGTTGCATATCCATAGGACGCTTCTGAATACAAGCAACTATCCTCTACTGTCTTTAGCTGGACGCCCTTTTGTCGATATCGACGATGCTGTGATCGGAGAGCTTGCCGTAGCGGTTCTGACGCCCCTTCCGGTGGGCAATCACAATTCATACACCACAGCCTGCATAACGAAGATGTTGTGCGCGCGGTTGAGCCATCTGCTGGGAACCGATGAACATACGAGCCCTGGCGGATTCGAGGATTGGCAGCTTTCGGCACTTATGGAAGCGCTCGACGAGTCGACAGATGAGTGCCCTTCCGTTGCTCAAATTGCTCGCCGTTGTCGGCTTTCGGTATGTCACTTTTCTCGACTCTTCAAGGCAAAATTTGGCATGCCCCTCCATCGTTACAGAGTCAATCGGCGGATCAAAGAAGCAAAGTCTCGCTTAGTTGATTCAAGCGACCCAATCTCCCAAATTGCCCTCGACTGTGGGTTCGCCGATCAGTCCAGCTTCACACGACGCTTCACCGCCGTCTCCGGTGTTTCGCCGGGAATATGGCGTAGACAGTCCAACCATGAGTCTGCCCTCTGCGCAGTTCAGGGGTGCCTCTCCAGATTTGCCAATGCATGACGGTGCCAAATGAAAGAGTCGCAAAGCGCAATTCCGAGTACTCGCTTTACTCTGACGCTCAATGCTGAGAGCCCTCAACAGGGCTCGTCTCGGACCGACCAAGGCATCAGTAAGGTCTCATTGCGAATTTCAACTCTGCCTGCAGGGAGCACGGTGTATGCGTCTCCGCAATCGTTCATTGCCTTAGTGCAGGTAGATTCTAGTTCCCCCACCTCTATCCAAGTAGTTTTCCCGGACGACTCGCGCGAGGAGTTGCTCCGCTACCCAGGTGAGATGTGCCTTTTGCCACCAAGATCAGTCGTGACCAACTTGCGCGAATCCAGGGGAGAACTTATTCAGTACCAAATACCGCGGAACTCGCTCCGAGCTTTCGCACAGCGGCGAAATCGCCGGAAGATCGTATCACTGGAAGCTCCAAGCTTCGCTCCCGACCCTACAATGACTCTCCTCTCGAGAGCCGCTCGCCCATTACTTTCCGAAGAGCAGCATTGTCCTGCGGACGTTGCAGAGTATTTCACGTTATCACTGTATTCGCACTTGCTGGACCGCTACGGAGTGGAAGGTTCAGTAAATGAGCGCTTCACCGGCGGGTTCTCACCAAAGCATAGGCGAATGATTGACGAGAAGTTGAACGCATCTTGCAATCAGGTCCCCACAATGGAGGGCCTTGCCGAGAGATGCGGTCTCTCGGATGGACACTTCGCGCGCGCTTTCCGACAAAGCTTTGGCAGTTCGTTTCACAAATACTTGCTTGAGGCGCGGATCAAGCGAGCCCAGAAGTTGTTACTCGAATCGAATGCGAGTCTGAAGCAGATCGCGCTCGAAATCGGCTACGCGGACCAGCCGACGTTCACCGAGAGCTTTACTCGCGTGGTCGGGATGCCACCGGGAAGGTATCGTCGGCGTTTCGGTCTTCTCCTGTCCGAAGTTCATCATTCTGACGAGACCTGGCTCGAAGAGCAGGTTCGAGGAACGTAACGATCTCTCGATCCTTCGGATGTGTCGTATCCAGCACAACAACGAAAGGGACTTCCAATTATGTCGCTCAGTATTGAAGCTCCAACACTTTTCCTCCAGACGAGCAGGGAGAAGTATGCTTACCGCCGCTTCGGTAAAAGATCACAATGTCCGCTGCTATTGCTCCAGCATTTCACCGGAACGCTCGACAACTGGGACCCTGCATTAACCGACGCGTTGGCAGCGGAACATGACCTCATCCTCTTCGATAACGCAGGTATCGGACGTTCGACAGGTTCGGTCCCAAAGTCTGTTGGCGAAATGGCTGAGCACGTTCACGCCTTTCTGGACGGATTGGAGATAACAACCTGCGATGTTCTTGGCTTCTCTCTGGGCGGCATGATTGCGCAGCAGATGGTCCTGAATAGTCCCACGGTGTTCCGGAAGATCATCCTTGCGGGAACGGCACCTCGTGGTGGCACAGATATCATGCATCTCGATAAGCCGAGTCTCGGGAAATACTTCCAAGACCGAAGCCTCAGGGGCTACGAGATCCTACAGAAGATCTTCTTTGCACCGACCGATGCCAGCCAGCAGGCCGGCAAGGACTTCGTTGCCCGACTTGCTGAAAGGCAAGTGGATCGCGAGCCACCCTCCGGCCCCGAAGTTGCGCAGGCTCAGTTAGCGGCTTTCCGCGATTGGGAGCAGCAGATCGGCGAACCCTTCTCAGACTTAAAACAAATCCAGCAACCAACTCTCATTGTGAATGGAGTTCACGACGAGATGATCCCTCCCTTCAATTCATACCGATTGATCGAGAACCTGCCTAATGCCGTATTGCAGATCTACCCTGACGCAGGACACGGTTCGATCTTCCAATGGCACTCGTCCTTTGCACGTCAGGTATCCGGATTCCTCGCCTCGGATTCTCCATATGCTCCTTTCTAAACAGTGCGGTCCACCGATGATCTGGTATCTCTCAACCGTTTGAACCTGAATTGAACCAGATGGGCCCTTGCGGGCTGTGGAGGCCATCGTGTCATCACTAAGAATCCAAATCTTCGCGACGTACGCACTGCTTTGCGTATCAGGCCACATGGCTCTGGCGCAACAGAGATTTCAGATCGCGACGATCAAGCCAAGCGCGCCCAATACTTCGAAGCACACGCAGAGCCGGGGTACCAAGTTCGCAACCACCGGGACGACTGTAGAAGACCTGTTGAAGTTTGCCTACAACGTCCATGTGAGTCAGATTGTGGGAGGACCTAGCTGGGCCCGGACCGATCAATTTGATGTCTTGGCCGATCTGGAAATGGACCGGCGTCCCTCCCTGGACGAATTGAAAGCGATGACAGCGGATCTCCTCTTTGATCGCTTTCATCTCGTCCTGGGCCGAGAGAGACGGGAACTTCCTGTCTTTGCTCTCGTAAGAGCCAAAGACGCGTTGAAGCTAAAGCCCGCAAGTTCCGATCCGAGCAGTATCCTGTCCGGCGCGTTGACGCCTCCTGGGAGCCTTTATGTCCACGGAGGAACGTTGACTGACTTCGCAGCGTATTTGCAACGATACGCACCTCCAGAAATCAATCGGCCGGTGGTTGATCAGACCGGTATTCCTGGGCGATTTGAATTCGAGCTTCATTTCACTCCAGATTCTTCGCAGACCGAAGGACAGAGTATCGCTTCGCCTTCCGATGCAATCCCGCCACCAGAAATCTTCTCGGCTATTCAGGACCAACTTGGTCTAAAGCTCAGAGCTACGAAAGCGGAGGTCGATGTGCTCAATATCATTTCCATCACGCCTCCGACGCCGAATTGATCTGACAGCATCGCCTGAAAGCCGGCTCGTCGGAAAGTTCGTTGCTCGTGATCCTTCCAGGACTCCATTGTCGTCGCTTTGCTGCGCTCGAGGCAGAGAAGAGTCTTTCTAACGGCAAGCAGCCGTCAGACCAACCTACAGCGGAAATGGGAACGGCATGGGAGTCTTCCGTCATCCGAGATGCAAGACGAACCCATTCATGCGGGGACCTTCAACATCGCCTTCGCATGAGCCTTCTTTACAAAGAAGCCTGCGATTCCTATCCGCGAAGTCGGCGCGTCGTTTGCGACGCTGAGAACCGCATGTCTCACTTTTGAACCAAAGACAACCATGCGATTGAACCGCGGTTCAACATAGTGACCAAATCCCGAAGGACAATGGGTGTCCGATGCATTCTCAAAGGCAAAATAGCCGCCCCAATTCTCGTTCCAATCAGATGTCAGGCACATGGCAAAACCGCCGAGATAGGAACTATCAAGATGCCAAACCAGTCTGGACCCAGGAGGGTAACGATAGAAATAAGCGACAATTCCGATGTATTCGTCGCCTTCTGTCAATCCGCCATCGAGAAGATGTTGATCTTTCGCCACACCTTTCGCGACGTGCAATATCTCATCGAGGACCGTTTGCGTCGGATAGGTAGCAACCGAATCGAAACGCTTTACCACCTTGTTCAAGTCATCGTCCTCTGTCCAAATGACTTGAACAGACCCGGCCTCGGGATTGAGCGCACCGTTCTGCTTCCAGATATCATTGCGGTCGGTAGCGATCACCTTTGCGAATCCCGCCTCTGCAATAACGTCCCCGAGTTCGCAAAGATGAGCGTCCGAAAGGACTTGGTCCACGATAATCGCGTCCTGCTGAATGACCGTAAGTTGATTCATCGATTTCCTCCGTTCAATGTCTTGCTTTGGGCGTTCAAATCTGGTGGCGAGGAGAGTTGCGTCATAACACGTAGCTTGTCGGCGGCCCGCACCTGATGGGATCCGGAGAACTCCGCCAGAGCGTGGCCAAAAGTATGCGAGCCAAAGGCATTCTTCAGGACGAGCAGTTCTTGACTAATCTGAGAGAGTTCGTTCTCCATCATCCCATCGAGGTAAACGATCTCTTCTACCCCCTCGGACGCGAACGTATCTGGAGGCTCAGACCGCATGCATTGTCTTAAAAAAGGCGTCCAGGATCCTCCTTCGAAATCTTCTCGCCAATCGCAGGCGTCATCTCCACGTTGGATTAGGGCGAGCAACTTCTGTACAAGACGTCGAAGTTCATCAGAAAAGGGAGCGCCCGTAATCAGGGCGACATGATCGAGTAGGGACAGAAACGAGTTAGAACGTCCCCACAGATGAAAAAGTTCTGCTTCCCAATGGACAACTGGTACAGTCCTCGACCGTTTCTCAGCTTTCACCGCAGCGCGATTCAGGGCGAGTCCCGTATAAAACAACGAAATTGCGCGGGGCACCTGTGAAGGGTCAGGACAGGAGTGAGCGAAATGGGCCGCCGAACGCGCTTCCAAGATTGCGAGAAGAGAAACCATCTCAGGCAAGTCAAGCTCACTGCCATGACAAGAATGGCCGTCAGAGATCGCGTCCGCCAAGTAATAGACTGCTGTGAGGTAGATGTAAGCCCGCTCTGTCAGCTGACGGTAGGGTAGGGGCAAGGTGCTTCCGAGAGATTCCAACGCGAGCGGGATGTGGCTGAAGTAGAGAGGGCGGCCCGTGGCTTTGTCGCAACAGATGCTCATCAGAACATCGGAGTCTTCTCCGAAGTCCTCCACGAGCCACTCTCCCAAGATCTTCCGTTCTTCCAAATCATTCATCGCGTGCCCTTCTTTGAGGGTGCTTTAGCAGCCATGCGCTTGAGTTGTAGCGAGCGATGGTTCATCAGCAACTCGCATCCGTTGGAGTTTCCTCCGTGTTGTCGGTTGCTCACTCTCGATGTTATTAAATTCCTTCGTGACAATCGGTCCACGAACAGACGATACGAGTTCTTCCTTTTGCACAGTCACCATGTCTATCTCCTTAGGATTAGTTGACGATTGAAACAAGATCACTTCAGATCGGCAATTTTCAACGGCACCGATTGTCGCGACTTGTACGGCAAGCCTAGCGCAGCGCAGTTCTCTATGATTGGCAAAACCATGCAGATTTTGGTCAACGCTACATGGTTAACTTGAGAGTGCGGCCCGATATCGACCTCCATGCGATTTCGGTTGGAATCGTGGCCTGCCCGCTAGGGAAAAAGAGAAGCTTTGGCCAGTGCGAGTGAACCTCGGCGCTGCATTCCCTCCCGCAATGCACTCCCGTCTGATCTGTGTGCTGCGCAAGCGCATAAGGAACCAGGCACGAATTGATGACCGGACGACCGTGGATGCACCGTTCAGCGGCGACTCGGCGCCCGACAATGCTGGTCGACTGCAGCGATTCTCAAGCTTTATCCACCCACAGCCGGAAGCCACCTCCCCTTGAGAAGGCCACCATAATCGCGTGGACAGGCCGGCAAGCACTCGGCCATCACTTCAGATCAACAGTTTCACCGAAATAGTGACCTTCCACCAGCAAGCTATTAGTAATGAATGAGTTGTACCCATTCAGGCCGCAATATTCAGTCGCGGATTCAACGATGATCCCTTTACCAGGAGCCGAAAGGGGCTGTGCATCACTGAACAAAGCCGTCTCTGGCCACCATTATTGATACACACCCTATCCGAGTCTCCCAATACGTTGAATAATTCAACGTCCCCGGAGACTTCGAGAAGAGGACCATCAGGTGTTTCTGTCGGCGTAAGTACAAGCTGCTCAATGTGTTTGCCCAGCGTCTGCCGCGCAATCTCGACATCGCAATGCAGAAGCCTGCTAACTTCAGCGGCCTGCTGACACAAAAACTCCCTCAGTTCATCCAGCGACAGCGATAGGTCTCGCGGTTGATTCATCTCAGCAAGACGGTCGTCTAACCTGCCGATCTCCGCTTCAATAGTGGCCAATTTCGATAAGAGACTAGGCGAGTGGCCGATTGTCGCAATCGCCTCGGTCACGTTATCCACCTGCATCTTCATTTCCTGCCACTTCGCCTGAAGTGCCACTACCCCATTAGCTGCTCTATCCGCCTGATCACGGAGTTCGTTTAAACGACGTTGCAATGCTTCCTGAAAACGCTCAAGGGCAAAAGCGACCGCTATAGGGCGGAGGGTTCTGTTAGACAATCCGTCGAGAAGTTGCGCTTCCAGTCTGTCCCGACGCATCAGGACGCTGTTGGTGCAGACTCCCCGGTAGCGATGGCTCGGACAGCCGTACTTGACGTAGGCTCGGAGATTCAGCTCATGACGATTTGGACCCGCCGAGATTTCAATCGCGGAGTTACGGGAAGCTTATGCGCGTTGTCGTTTGGACCCCAAATGATGGCCGAAGAAAAGGCTACGGGCAGCAGGTTCGTCCATCCAGGTATGTTGCACGGTGCTGCCGACATCAAACAGATCAAACGTGCTCAATGCCAGAAGGAAGAGCCGATCTATTCCTAGGTGGCGGCGCCGTCACTTCCAAAAATATATGTCAACGATCTTCGGAGAGCTTGGCGTGGTATCTACGATGTTCGTTTCGAGCAGGACCTGAAAGTTCATCTTCTCCCAGCCTGACGGTGCGCGACGAGCCACCTCATTCCAAGATGACTCCTGAGCGACGAATTCTGCGGCAATCTGGTTCCCAAAGCTGTGCAGTCCCGCTAACGACACAAAAGGTTCATGTGTCACCGGATCAAACGTTCGCGTGACAATAGCGAAGTCCTGGGTTTGAGGCTCCGGAAAGATATGCAGCAGCGACCATGACCTCTGTGGATTGAGAGAGTCCCTGATCTGGGGAACCGCCCGGTCGGATTCACCGCGATCGAAGGTAAAGCGCAATCCGGATACGTTCTGTTTCGTCCACGGGTTTGAAAAAGAGCCTATCGCAATAACGGGATGACCACGAAGTTCATCTCTTCTCAGGTCTGTGCCAATGCGGACGATAGGGTTCTTGCCTTTCCGTTCGAGAGCCATGGAAAGGGAGAGCGCAGCCTGCACCACAGGCAACGAGACATGCCAATTGTGAAAACTTAGCACGTCATTGGCCCCGAGTTTCAAAGTTTCGCCTGGTTTCAATTGACTGAACGTCTGCGCAGAGCCAAACGGAAGTTGAAACGTATCTGTTGTTGGAAGGCTAATCACAGGCGAAGCGGAAGTATCCAGGACAGGCTGCCAAAATCGATCGAAGTTGCTTGGGTGTGTGCGGAAAACCAGCGTGAACGCCGCGACGATTGAGAGGGCAATCCCGACACCACTCCACAGCCAAAACCTCAGCTGTGGCGATGTTCTAGCAGAGTCCAGATTTTCTTCCGCTTCCCCCATTACAGGAGCGAACTGTTTGGGTTCAATCAAGACCGCTGAATCCAAGTCATGTCCTGCAACCAAACTTTCCAGAACAGGAGAGGAATCCATCTGTTTATCGGCATCCCAATGAAACTCCGGAATATACCCTCCGGCGGCCATTTCGATCCGTACCGGCGCGGAAGTATGCCTGTCCGCGTAATACTGGCCGAGGCGCCGACGAACGTCATTCGCCCTCACACGGACAATCGAGTCCGTCGAAGTTTCATAGTTCACTGGTCGGCCGAACAGCTCCACACCCAGAAACCGTTCCGTCAAACTTTCATAATCTTCTGCGACTGCGCGTTCCACCACGAGTTCTAGAAAGTCTTGGCAGCGCTTGCTGCTGGAGAAACTGTGGCTGGCTAGAATCGCTGCGACCTCGGCCTTGATCACGCAGGTCTGGCTCGGTGTCAGCTTTCGGACTGGTAGGTGAGCGACAGATGCATCCATTTCTTCTCCCGTCGTGGGGAGAATCAGTCTAGCACGCTCGTAACATGCTCGTAACGGGGTCTCAAGTGATTGATTCGAAAAGCTGATAGCCGAATGAGGTGGCTGAACTGTTCTGAACGTTGACGAATGCCGTGAGGAGGGAAAGACTCGTGGCGACTCAACAGAAAAGGACACTTCGCTATGAACGCTGCAAGCTGGCACCGAAACACATGTCTTCTCGCTCTCAAGCTTTCTGTCGACCACATCCTTGGAGAAAGGGATTTTACCGAAGAACCCAGCCGGGCCCCAACAGACCGAAAAAATGCAAAGGAAAATATTCTTAGTGTGCGCCGCTCAAATATGCAGACAGACACCAGACAAGCTATCTCGGTACTTTCTCGTCATGAATCGCCGAAACGGGCTAACTCAGGTAAAAGTGTCGCTCTATCCGGATGGAACCGGAACCGAAAGTAGTTTCACTTTCGACCATTAGGCCTGTTGCTGCCCGAAGCCGACGCTTCGGATAAGACCCGCGAGACTCTGGTACGGTCAGCATTCTTTAGAGCATGATTGGGCAGAAGAAATCAGTTCATGCGCGAGTTTCCTAAATACGCCCATTTCCCAGATCCATGAGCTATTACCGGCGGTAGATTGTCGACTACTGTGCGATTACAGTCGCTAAATTGTAAGCGTCAATTTCGGTAAGGGCCACGGCGCCCGGGGTTGCATCTCTCTTCGAGAGAATGCGATGCAGCAACACAGAAGTCACATAGTTCGTGAAGAAGATTCCCGTGAATCGATCGGCGCGGATCAGAAGGCAGTGCAAATGCATGTCGCACAGCGATCACCTTCGCCTGGGATACAGAGTATCTCTCATACAAGGAACGTTATTGCACCAAAGATCGCATCGGCCATCGAGACAATCAGCCGTGCTTTTAGCAAAAACGCCTCGTGGACAAAGGGAAGATTTCCAATCGATTTGGATCATATGATTTGAGCATTAATCATATGGTGTCGGAAGAGCTTGCATGCACTTCTTGACATCTGATTTCTCTGCAGCTACAGTTCGAGAGCGAGATAATTTGATAACGTTATTATCTATAATAATAAATCGCGGGCATCTGAACAAGAGAGCCCCAGAAACTGATCTGAGGGGTATCGATGAAGATGAACAGACGCCAGCTTGGCAAGAGTCTCGCTGGGACTGTTGCAGCAACTCTCATGGGAACAACTGACGACCTCAAAGCATCGGTAGTGCCCGTTTTGCAGCATCGAGTGACCGCGTCAAACGGCTGGGAGGAAGTTCTCCCCGGAATCTGGAAGGCAACACTCGGTCAGCCAGAGGACATCACGGTTATCAGTGAACGGCTCGTCCCGCCGAAGCGAGATGCGCTCAAACGTATGGCGCAACCAAAGCAACCACCGATCCCGCCACCCACGGGCACTGTCACAGATAGAGGAACAACGGTCGACCTGCCCCTTGCAGCTCAGGAGGAATTGTATGGTTTTGGTCTACAGTTCTTCTCGCTGAAGAATCGAGGCAAGAAGCGGGTAATGCGAGTGAATGCCGATCCACACCAGGATACAGGTGAGTCACACGCTCCCGTACCGTTCTACGTCACGAATCACGGCTATGGGATCTTGATCGATACCGCCCGATATGCGACCTTCTACTGCGGAGAAGCACGCGACAAGCCGGAAAAAACTATGGCTGCCGTTAGCAGCGGCGATGTGGCGACATCCACTGAAACGCTTTACTCCAAGGTCCTTGAGCCCAGCCAGAGTTCGCGGGTGTTGGTAGAAGTCCCATCTGCCTCCGGAGTTGATGTGTACTTATTCGCCGGGCCAACCATGCTCGAAGCGGTGCGCCGGTACAACCTGTTCTCCGGAGGCGGTGTAGTTCCTCCAAAATGGGGACTCGGTTTCTGGTACCGCGTTTCTGGAAACTTGCGACAAGAAGCAGTTACACCGTTGATGAAAGAGTTCCGAGCCCGAAGAATTCCGTGCGATGTAATGGGACTTGAACCGGGCTGGCAGCAGCATTCTTATTCATGCAGTTTCACCTGGAGTCAAGATCGCTTCCCCGATCCGACCACCCTCATCAAAGAGATAAAGGCCCTCGATCTGCACATCAACCTCTGGGAGCACGCGTTCACTCATCCGTCGTCACCCCTCTTTCCATCTTTGGTCAAACTTTCGGGAGACAAAGGAGTATGGGGAGGGCTGGTGCCGGATTTTGGGGACCCAGGAACTCGGCAGGTCTTCGGCGACTATCACGGCAAAACGTTTGTGGACCTTGGCATCGACGGCTTCAAGCTGGATGAATGCGATAATTCCGACTACACCGGATGCTGGTCATTTCCAGAGTTAAGTCGCTTCCCTTCTGGGGCTGACGGCGAACAGATGCACAGCCTATTCGGCCTGCGTTATCAGGCAGCACTATGGGCCCAGTTCAAGCAACGCAATCGGCCGACTTACTCTCTAGTCCGCTCAAGTGGAGCTCTGGCTGCCCCTTACCCGTTTGTGCTCTATAGCGACCTCTATGATCACCGGCAGTTCGTGCGCGCGCTAGTCAACTCCGGGTTCAGCGGACTGCTCTGGTGCCCGGAGGTCCGTGACGCCAGGAGTGAAGAAGATCTCTTGCGCCGCTTGCAAACCGTTGTGTTCTCGCCACTCGCGATGATCAACGGATGGTACATTGCAAATCCGCCGTGGAAACAGATGGATCGCAAGAAGAATAACGCCAACGACCTTGCCCGCGGATGGGAAACTTTGGAGGCTAAATGCCGGGAGATCATCGGTTGGAGGATGCAGATTGTGCCCTATCTACAGTCGGCTTTCGAGCGTTACGCCGCTGACGGCACGCCACCGTTTCGGGCGCTGACGCTTGACTGGCCAGACACTCCGGGACTGTCAGGTATCGACGATGCCTGGATGGTTGGTGACCGTATGCTCGTAGCTCCCCTGTTTGCGGATGAGGCGGTTCGCACGCTAGTTCTGCCACCAGGAGATTGGCATAACTTCTGGACCGGTGCTCGCCTGGTTGGCGGAAAGGAGCTGCAAATCCTGGCCACTGAGACCAAGATTCCCGTCTTCGTAAAGACGGGTTCCATTATGCCGCTGGCCCCCATAACAAACTCGGTTGCAGATCCTTTCAGCCGACAGCTCTCAGTCAAGATCTACGGAGATGGCAGCCTGCCCTTCGAACTGACCGAGAACGGCGCACCTCTGTTGTCGGTCCATTGGAAGGACGGTACGGTTGAAGTGGAAGCGAACCCCGTGGGCGGCTATTCGGTCGCCGACTGGTCCATGGCAGTTAGCTGACTTTACAGAAGTCGATTGCTTTGGCAAGCGCGAAGAGTTTGCCGGCATGAGCTCAAGACCGCGATCAACCTGCGTCGAAATTCATGTTGCGGTTGATACCGATATTGCGGCCAGGCTCTGATGTCCATGGTGATTAGCGGTCTTTTCGCGTCCAAACTCTCCGTCGATATCTTGACATATCTTCGATTACAAGCCTATTATTCTTTCGAATAATAATAACGTTATTACTATTCGCCCATCCGTCGATCCTAACCTTTATAGGGAATGCTCTTAGAGCTTAGGCATAGTCTCCAGGGAACCATGGATTGCCGAGTTGAGAACCATATCCACCCAAAGCATCGTTTGTTCCGTTCCTTTGTATGACGATCACAAAGAATCTTCGGCGGAGATTGATGAAAAGCAACAACACACAACGGATCATTCGCAAGCCCAATCGCGGCTTCGCAACTTTTTTCCTTTTGGCATGCGTGTCACTCCGTGCTCTCGCCGCTGACGGATCATTCGTGCATCCCGGCCTTTTGAATACGCAGAAAGACTACAACCGGATGCGGCTGATGGTAGCCCGGAAGGCCTCTCCATGGATTGACGCCTGGAACCTGTTGAGAACGAATCGGCATGACTCTGCGGCCTGGTCCCCCAATCCTCAGAGTATTGTCGTTCGTGGCTCCAATGGCACAAATAAGCAGAACTATGCCTCTCTTTACAACGATATCGCCGCAGCCTACGCCGACGGTCTCGATTGGCAGATATCCGGAGACAAGTCCGCTGCCGATAGGGCGGTCGCGATCCTGAACGCCTGGTCCTCCACGCTGACGCAGATTACAGGTACGTCGGATAAGTATCTTGCCTCCGGAATCTATGGATATGAGTTAGCTTGCGCCGCAGAAGTCATCCGCAAGTATCCCGGCTGGAAGCCTGAGGACTTAAAGCGGTTTCAAAAAATGATGCTGCAGATCTTTCTTCCCATGAACACGGCATTTCTCAAGGACCATAACAGTGCAAAAATCGATCACTACTGGGCAAACTGGGACCTCTCTAATATCGCCTCGATGATGGCGATCGGGATCTTCACAGACCAGCGGAGTACGTACGATGCTGCGATGGACTACTACCTTCACGGAAATGGCAACGGAGCTTTGCAGCACATGGTTTGGAAACTATACGATGGCGGCCTTGGCCAGTGGCAGGAAGCCGGACGCGATCAAGGTCATTCCACACTCGGGGTTGGCCTGGCGGGCGCTATATGTCAGATGGCCTGGAATCAAGGGGACGACCTCTTTGGTGCCGATGATAACCGCTTCCTCAAAGGCGCCGAATACGTTGCAAAGTACAATCTCGGTTCCGACGTCCCCTATACGGTTTACACCAATAGTGACGTAACTCAGGAGACGATTTCGCCCATAGGACGCGGTCCGGGCCGCCCCATCTGGGAGCTTCTCTATAACCATTATGTCGTCTTAAAGAGACTTTCATCCCCGTACATAACTCAATGTGCAAATAAGGTGCGGCCTGAGGGAGGAGGAGGAGACTATGGCCCAAACAGCGGCGGATTTGACCAACTCGGATATGGGACGCTCACGTTCACATTGGCAGACCCACCGAAGAAATAGATCTTTACCACTCCGCGAAGAACCATCAGGAGTGGGTCTTCACTAGAGATGGCTTCAGATTTTTGATGGCGCTTGAGCCAGAATTCTCATAATCCACACAGGATGATTCACACGATGCCGAAGCAAATCGCCCACTCTCTTGTCGCTGTACTTCTCGCAGTGGCCGCCTCAACCACATTAGCGCAGCAAGCAGCGAAGCTGGAGATCGATACGACGAAGGCAGTCCATCCGGTGAGCCCGATGCTCTACGGGTTGATGACTGAAGAGATCAACCACTCTTACGAGGGCGGTCTTTATGCGCAAGTTCTCGGTAACCATACCTTTCGCGGCGCCAACTGGGAATTAGTTCGCAATGGCAACGCGAAAGCCGAAGTCGAAATAGACAAGACCACCGGTCCAAGCCCAGCGCTCCCCACCAGCGAAAAGCTCTCGGTCAAGCAGGCATCGCCCGCAAACGAAGCTGGGCTAAGCAATACCGGCAACTGGGGAATCCCGGCATACGCACATTCCCTCTACCATGGTGAGTTGTACGCGAAAACCGATCTCGACTCCACACTTCCCTTGCGAGTGCAGTTGATCGACGACGACACCGGCGCCGTTCTCGCCTCTACCACCGTCAATGTGTCTCCGGGTGGGTGGCAGCGTTATGAGTACAAGCTGACCACTTCGAATCTTGTGCCCTCCTCGACCAATCATGTCGAGTTTACCGTCGCTCGCTCGGGGACACTCTGGCTACAGATGGTCACGCTCTTCCCGCCAACCTATAACAACAGGCCTAACGGAAACCGTATCGACCTCATGGAGAAGATGGCTGCGATGCATCCACACTTTCTGCGCCTTCCCGGGGGTAACTATCTCGAAGGCGACACTCTGAACGACTGGTACGACTGGCGCAAGACCATCGGCCCGCTCGTCGACCGCCCGGGCCATCCCTCTCCGTGGCGCTATTGGTCGACTGACGGGTTTGGCTTGCTGGAGTTTATGGACTGGTGCGAAGACCTGCATATCGAGCCGGTGCTCGCGGTCTATGCGGGCTATGCTCTCCAGCATCAGGTCGTGCAGCCGGGGAAAGACCTTGAGCCATACGTACAGACTGCGCTCGATGAAGTCGAGTATGTAGCTGGCGACGTCTCGACGAAGTGGGGTGCTGAGCGAGCGAAGGATGGGCATCCCAAGCCGTTTCCGCTGACCTATATCGAGATCGGCAACGAAGATTTCTTTGACAAGGTCCCCGGCAGTTACAGTGCGCGGTTCGAACAATTTGCGCTGGCGCTGCGAAAGAAGTATCCGCAGTACAAGCTGATCGCGACGAACAAAGTGACGGTGAGCAGGTCAGCTGAACCGGATGTGCTCGACGACCACTATTACAAGTCTCCTGCCGCAATGTTCGACATCGTGCATCAGTACGACGATGCACCGCGAAATGGCATGAAGATTTTCGTGGGCGAGTGGGCGACACGATCGGGCTCTCCGACGCCGGACTTCGGCGATGCGCTGGGCGATGCCGCATGGATGACCGGACTGGAACGCAACAGCGACGTAATCGTGATGGCGAGCTATGCTCCCCTCCTGGTGAATGTGCATGGGATGCAGTGGTCGACCGACTTGATTGGATACGATGCCCTTCAGAGCTACGGTTCACCGAGCTATTACGCGCAATGCCTCTTCGCAGAGCACTTAGGCGATCAGGTGGTGAACAGTTCAATCGATGGCGCGGCGGACAAGTTCTTCTACTCGGCAACCGTCTCAACCGAGAGCAAGATATTGCATTTGAAGCTGGTCAACGCCTCAAACCTTCAGCAGGATCTGGATCTGAACCTCCTAGGAGCAAGGGCCGGTGTCGCGAAGCTGTACTCGCTGCATGCGGGCAGTTATCAAGCGACGAACTCCATCACAAAACCGGAGGCGATCATGCCAGTCGAATCGACGGTAAAGATTACACGCCAATACACTGTGCCCGCTTACACCATTCAGATCGTAGATATCCCGCTGAAGTAGTTCAGCCTCAATCAGACTGCGTGTGGGGCAAGGAATGATCATTTCCTGCCCCACACAATACTTCAGAACCCCACAGGTACCCGGAAAGGCCCAACTCGCCTTATAACTACAATTCAGCAATCGTCGAAGAACTCCTCTCCCTCTCACCCTTTCGTCGCCCACAGGCTTCACGTAGGGACCGTACAGATAAACACAGCTGCAGCAGGTTGGACTAAATTGTCTTCTTTCTTGTACGGGTTGGCGGAGTAGAGCTTCCAGTTGTCTCACACCCGGCTCGACGTGTGAGATCAGACAAGGCTCCTTTTGGAATGTTCGTGCTTCGCCGTACTGAAAGTTGCGTCGAGATTGGGTAGTCGCGGTGCCAGCTTTTGTGATCCTGTTCTACGTAGGCTCGAAGAGCGTTAAAGGCAGTCTGTGCAAGGTCGCGACAGGACATCTGAATAGTCGTCAGCGGTGGAATCATATAACGAGCGATGCGAATATCATCGAAACCAATCACTGACATCTGCTCTGGCACTTTGATGCCTGCGTCAGCCACGGCTTGGAGAACACCGATTGCGGTCATATCGATTCCGAAGGTCATGACCGCTGCACCTTCAACATTACGCTGCAACATGCGATCAATGACTCGTTCCATGAGCGTCGGATCATGGGCAGTAGAGCCAATCAAGATCTCATAACTAAACCTGACCGCAATGTCTTCGAAGTTCTGAATGAGCTCGGGGAAAAAGGATTCGTAATATCCGAGATGATTAGGCCAAACAGCCGAGATCGTCCTGATACCAAGGCTCGCGCTTGCGTGTTTGGCTGGTACTGTAGCTCTTTTATGGCCGCCCACACTTTCTTGGTGATTTTCGGGTCGACAGTCGGCACCCCGTTGATAGTGCGAGAAACAGTAGCGATGGACACACCAGCTTTTGCGGCCGCCGTCCGCATATCATTGCGCAGTGGTTTTGGTGAATATCCGAATGATTCGCTCTTTCTTGTCTGCATACGAAACTCTACGACAACAGATTCGCCTGCAACTTACCTGACGACCTCTGCAAAATGGTTGACAGTACTGATGATCGAATTCCCGCTCCGGACTCGGCGAGCGATTCGGAAATCGACAACGATAAGCCCACCACTATTTGCGCAACACCGACAAGAGGACGACAAAGCGACCGCGGGTTGGTGAGACGCGTGTACTTGATTATCCGAAGACCTTAAACTCCCACAGCCCAGGGACCCCGAGAACGACACGCAGGCGCAGGTATCTTGCCTTGACAGCCTTATGGTCGATGTGCGGCGATTGCACCTTGAGCTCGTGCTGTGTCGCATAAGGCCTCCAACGCTTCCCGTCATTGGAGTATTCGAGCAGATAGGCATGACCAGCTGTGGGCTTGACGAAGTAAAGTTCGGTGCGGGCGATCCGCTGGACGGCACCAAGGTCAAGCATGAACCAAGGGTCGCTGTCGGCGGTGCTGGCCATCCAGCGAGTGCCGTTGGAGTGGTCAATCGCGTTGCCGGGGATGTAAGTCTCGGTGCGGTCGAGGGCCCGGTCGGTGCGGGCAGGAACCTTGTAGCTGGCGAGGGTGGAAGATGCGTACGCCTTGGCTCTGCTGGCCAGATCGGGTTCGGGAGGCATTGACCGCAGTGCGCCGACTCCCGCGGCTGTAACTTGAACAGGCCTGATGGAGCCGTCTGGATTGAACTCGAGCCGGTCAGCCAGAACCTGTCGCGTCGTACCGCCGCGACCGTACTCGAGATACACGAAGTACCAACGATTCGTGCTGGGATCGCGGAAGACCGAACCGTGTCCGGGGCCATAGATGTGCTGGGCGCGATCGGTAGTCGAGATGATGTCTTGCTCAGGGGCGGTCCACGGCCCCATGGGGGAGACGCGGCTCATCATGTAGGCGTATTGGTAGCTCTCATTACCTCCGAGGGTGTAGAGGTAGTAGTAGACTCCGGCACGTTTAAAGAGGAAGGGCCCCTCGGAGTAGCCGTCGCGTTTGGTCTGGACAGTGGATTGGGGGCCGTCGAATGTGACCAGGTCGGGCTTGAGGCGACCGATGCCGCGTTGCGCCCAGACCATGTAAGCCTGATTGTCGTCGTCTACGAAGACCTCAGCGTCGATCGGTTTTCCGATCGTAATTGGCATCGGCGTTGGGTTGGCTCTTTTGCCAAGTCCTCCCCCGTCTATTGCGCGAAATGGTCCCTCTGGCCGGTCCGCGACGACGACGGTGATCTTGCCGTTGAGAGTGGGATAGAGGTAGTAGTGACCGTCGTGATGCACCGGAGTGCTCGGCGCCCAATACTTGCCGTCGTATCCAGCAGCGAAGAGGGTTCCGTTGAAGCTCCAGTTGAGGAAGTCTCGAGAGGTCCAGACCACGGGCGGGCCGGAGGCGGCAAGCCCTCCGCCGTATCCGTCAGTGGTGGCATAGCAATAGATGACTCCTTCGATGAAAGCGATGCTGGGATCGGCGATGAGGTCGGGAATGAGCGCGTGTGGAAAGTCGCTGGCGGGTTTCGCGGCAACGGAGTCGGACGGCTGGTTCTGGGCAGTCGCCGCGGACCCCTGTAGCAATGTGAGAGCGAAAACCGCACTCACCCGCCAAAGGGCTCTACGGAAAACCCTCCCGGAACGATGCTGTGTCTTGTGCAACTCGGCGGATACTCGCAGATCGTCTCTCAGGCCATGACCATTCAAGACCACAATTGCAAAACGTTGGCATTCCTGGCTAATCCAGCTTAGGCTACTCAATGCTCGTCTCCTCAGTTTTGCTATGTCCCGTTTACGGCGACGATTTGGGCGGCGAAAATATCGTTCGCGATGGTCGTCTGCGCGGTCGCGCTTTCCACGACGGACCTGAAATGAAAGAAAATGTTGTCTCACTGCGGTTCCTTTGATAGGGACGGTTGGTTGATTCTGGCCCAAGAGGCGATTCTTCAAATTGAGAGCTGCCTAAGCTTTGCGCAGGAAACCCTATCGAATCGCCGAAGCCCTATGGCTTGCCAAAAGCATGCGCGCTCGTGTAGCCACCGGAACTTAAGCCAAGATGTTCGCATGCCCTTTGAGAAGTCGCAATTGAACTTGGGCCAAAGGCCCAAGTTCAATTGCGACGGTTTAGCCCGCAACTAGAATGTGATCTTGCCTGCGATTTCTATCCACCGGGCAAAGTTCGAAACATCTGCTCCCGCCGTGCCGAACTGCGTCGATGTTGGAGAAGTATTGATGGCTCCCGCCGTGGTGTGATTGAACACGTCCATGCATTGAAACCGCATCAGGAGGTGCGCCCGTTCTTTGAAGATCGGTGCCGAACGCTGGAGGCCCATATTGACGTCGTTATAGCCCTGTTGACGAACGCCGTCGATATACGGCGGGAAAACCCGCAGGTTATAGGTATTGAGCTGGCCCGTCGACGCCGTAATAAACTGCGACGTGTCGAACCATTGCGAGTAATTGACGCCGTTCTTCCGAATTGTTGCCGGATTAGTGCCGGCGAAGGCCAGGTTTCCGAAGAGAACCAGTGGCCCCTGCGTCTGCTCATCGGTGGCGGAAAACTCGAAGCCGCCGAAGATCGCGCTCAGCAGTCCGGTGTTTGCCCACTTCTGCTGTTTGCCCAGTGGCAGGTCCCACACGCCGGTCACAGTGAGCCTCGATGGCCGGGAGTTGTTGCTGGGTATCCAGCTAGGCAGCGGATCGAACGCGTTCATGTAGAAGGTCCGGTCGTACTGGAAGGTGCGTTGATAAATGAGGTTCAATGCGACCCCTTGCGACATACGTCTCAGATAGGAGACGCCGAGCTGATTGAATCGCGTCTGCCCATCCATGCCATGCACGATCAGTCCAGCCTGCTGCGGGTATGGGTGCAGCAAGGCACCCAGACTCGTGGTCTTCGAAGTGAAGAAGCTGTTAGATGCCAACGCAAAGTTGTAGACGGTCGGATTTGAGGTCTGTACCCCGCTGAAATTTCCAATGTAGAACGGATTCAGAACCTGGGTAGAGAGAATCGCCAAGTTGGGACTTGGGGTGTTGCCTCCGGTGTAATATTGGGCGGGAACCTGTGCCTGGCCGTGATCTAGGCCTGCGCCGTCTTCTACAGTGGACTCGTGCGTAATCCATGCTCCGTTGTAATCGATGGCCAGCAGCCCCTTCGCCCCGAGTTGCTCTTCGTAGGTGACTTGCCACCGTTCTTCCTTGGCCGGCGAGAAGTTTGCCGGGTAGTAGGTCCAACTCTGGCCAGCCTTAGCCATGTTCCCCAGGGCATTGCCGACCGGACTGATAAACCGCTGTCCGGACGCCTGGGTAAAGAACGGGTCGGACATGGGAACGGGGCCTCCGGTTTGCGGACTGACGTTGGAAGAACTCCAAGTAGGGCCGCTGGGACCGACGCCGATGCCGTTGGTCGAGGCCGCGTCTGAGGTAGTGTAGGAAAATCCAGACTGGTCCGGAGAGGCGGTCGTGACATTGTAGGAGTCGGAGAACACCCCGAATCCGCCGCGGAGCACAATGGACGGCTTAAGTTGGTACGCCAATGCAACACGAGGCAAGAGCCTGCGGGCATCTCTCCACCACTTTGCGCTGGCACCATTCTGTCCCGCATATACTGGACCGCCTTGCACGGCGATGGCGCTGGGCGGAGCCGGGAGGGTTCCAATGGCCGTCTTATAGGCGGTGAGATTGGTAAGATACGCAGCCTCAGCTCCCGGGGCGATGATTAGCTGCTGCGACGGATCCCAGTGGGTAATGAGTCTGTTGTCTTTCTCGGTCGGTCCGAATTCGTACTCGTAGCGTATTCCGGCGATCAGGGTCAGCTTGGGTTTGATCCGCCAGGTGTCGTTCACATAGCCGGAGAAATAGGGACTCACCTCGTTGTAAAGGGCATTCTGGTCAGAGGATGCGGTGGTCTGGTAGCCCATCAGGAACGCGGCATAGGCCGGACCCAACTGCTGCGGGGTCTGTAGTGCGGTGTCGTCGAACTGCCGGGTGTACGTGTAATCGTAATTGAAACTGCCCGGCACGTTGCCGCCGCCGCCGCCATCCCGCCCCTGCTCCTGGAACTCGAACCCAGCCTTCAGGGAGTGATCTCCCTGTTGACGGGTAATGCCGGTACGGAACGAGGCGACTTTGCTGTAGGTAGGTATACTGTTCGTCTTAGTCACGCCTGAATAGATCGACCCGCCCGAAGGAGGGCTAAAGGTGATGCCGGGGACCTGGTTGATTCCGATCGCCGTCGCCTGTGCCCCGAGATAGCTGGGCAGCCCAGGGAAGGAGCTGGCTGGAAATTTGTATGCGTTCGGAAACAACGTAACCGACGCGTTCCGGTTGTAGCCGACGGAGGTGTCGATGACGGTCCTGGCACCGAGGGTGCGCACATATCCGAACGTCATGCTGAAATTGTCCTGATCGGCGAACTGGTCGTCGATATCGTCGGTGGAGACTCCCTTCGTCTCCTGGACGTAGGTATATTTATTTGCCGAGACAAAGAAGCGATCGTTTTCCGTCGGGGTATAGTCGATCCGCTCGGCAAAGCTCTGAAACACCTGAGGTTGAAGCCGGGTGTACGTATAGTTCCCCAGTCCGTTGGCGCCAACCGTGCAATTGACTCCGCAGTTGTTCGGCAGGGGCACTTCATAATCCTGGAACTTTGCCATCGGGTTCATGACGCGGCTAATTGGAATCTGGTTATTCGCGAAGGGCTGGCGAACATAGTGGCCGGAACGGCATGGAGCCGCGGCCACCGTTGCCGGATCGTAGATTTGATTGGGGCTGTTGCCGCCCGCCGCCGCGGTTGTCCCCGGGCAGGTCTCGGTGTAGTTGGTGTAAGGCACCCCCGTTGGGGAGACCTCGTCGGAGAAGTCCAAAACGCTGTTGAGCGCCTTCGTCGTCGGATTGTAGTACCGTTCCTGCGCGGTAGGAACAGTCAGACTCTGGGCCGGGGCGACGCCCGTGAAGGGATTCCGGATATACGAAAAGAAGAAGAAGAGCTTATCTTTTCCGTTGAGTTTGCCGTGGAAGAGATAAGGCAGCGAGATGGGTCCGCCAATCGTGGCGCCAAAGTTGTGCTCGTGCGTTCCCGCCCTGCCAAACTTTTCTTGTGCGATGGCGCATAAGGCGGCACTGTAGGCGCTCTGCCCAGTCTCGCAGACGGGGTTCAGCGTCACATTGTTGATATAGTTCATGCGGCCTGCGTGGGTGAACGCCTGCCAGCGCTGGTCCTGATACATCTCGCGCACCGTCCCGTGGTAGTCGTTGGTTCCATTCTTGGTGGTCATGGTGATGTTGACGCCAAGCGTCTTTCCTACCTGGGCGTCGAAACCCGACGTGTCGGTCTGCATCTCGTTCACTGCATCCGCAGGTTCGGGTACAACTCCGTGGCCCCCACCGGGTGTGCCATCCGTATTGAACTGGTTTGCACTGTTTATCCCAAAGGCACCGAAACTCGCGTTGTTGCCGCCCGCGTTGTAGCTACCGTTCTCATACAGATCGAGGCCAGTGGTCGACGTCACGCCGCGCGACAGCTTCATCAGCAAAACCGGGTTGTCGGCCGGCACTGGAGTGCCCGCAATGATCACTGACTCAAGCACCTGCCCATCCATGCCCGAGCCGTTGTTGAGCGGTGAGGCGTTAGCCACCACCGTGACCGACTCTCTTTCAGAGCCGATCTGCAAGGGTACGTCCACAAGGACTGTCGCGCCGGTGATGAGCGTTATGCCTTGCCGTATCAGCGTTTTGAAGCCGTTCGCGTCAACGGTGACCGTGTATGGTCCTGGGATGAGTTCGTCCGCCTCATAAGCGCCCGCCTTGTCGGTTGTCTTGACCACTTTTACGCCGGTGGCAACGTTCGTTACCATCACGGTCGAACCCACGACCACGGCTCCGGTTGGATCGGTAACGTGGCCGAGCAGAGTTCCGCGCCCGGTGATCTGCGCTAGGGCGTTTGCCGAGAACAGCAACACAGTGATAGTTGCAGTCATTGCATATTTGCCGCATCCCCTAAAACATCCGGCGCGCGCTTTGCATTTGGATTGCATGTTGGTCTCCTTTAAGTTTTGCGAACTACGTTTGGCGTTTCTTGTTATTGCCGCGATATCTTGACCGCTACGCTGGGGCATTTTGGCTTTACTCGTTACACCGAAAGATTAGAAAGGTGGTTTTTCTGGAGGAAGCCACGCAAATAGCTTCCGCCCTTGTAAACGACTAAGCCGAAAATGCTCTAACGGCGTTGAGAGGGCCCTCCGGAAGCGTCGACTGTAGCCGGGTTGATCCCGCCTGGCACGACCCAGCATTGCCGGTGTCTCCACTGGTCCCATTGCGGGCCATCGTCGTGATGATCGCCGGGGTGATGATCGGTGCAGTCGGGAAAGACAATCTCCGTTATCGAGAAAGAAGTCGACGCCGCAAAGTCCGGCGATGCGCCATAGCTCGCCGTAATCGAGTCCTTCCCTTCAGGAAGTGCCGTCGTCTTCAGCTTCGCTACACCGAAGCCGTCCAGAGTTCCCGTCCCCAGCGATGTGCTCCCGTTGTAGAAGGTGACCGTGCCGCTCGGATGCCCTTCCCTGGAGCGTACCCGCGCCTCCAGAATCACGGGCGTAGTGAAAGCGGTCCACCTTGCAGAGCTGCGCAGCGAGGTCCAGGTGGGATAGCCAACCGCAGCGCCGTTCAGCGAGATGGTCTGCGCCGTCGTCGACAGAGAGGTCGTCAGCGAGAACGTCGATGTCTCCGTGCCCGATGCGGTGGGAGCGAAGGTAAACGTGATCGTGCAGTTCGCATTGGCCGCCAGTGAGCTGCCACAGGTCGTGGTGTAGGAGAAATCGGACGACTGGCTTCCCGAGACTCCCATGCTCGCGATCAGCAAGGGACCTGTGCCTGAATTCGAGAGAGTCACCGTGGAAGCAGTTTGAGTATTGACCGTCTGCGAACCGAAGTTGACCGACGTGGAGCTGAGAGTCGAGGTGGGCAGGTACTGGTAGAGCGCGACCGCGCCTCCTGCGGGCACCGAGACCGTCGTGGTCGTCGACAGGTTGTAGGTAGTGCCCGACGCTAGGTCTGTAGCCGTGCCGCCTGAAATCTGCATGTCCGGAGGCAACGTCATCGTCGCAGCCGAGTTCTGCCAGTTGAGGCCGACGAGGTAGTTGCCATAGCGTGCGACGTAGAGCGTCCCGACCGTCCCCGAGGTGTAGTTGCCCGAGGCGCCAGTGGCAGCGCTGGACGGCATCCTTACCGTCGCGAGCCGGTCCATCGTCGCCGTCGTGTCATGCACACGGACGACGTTGTCCATGGGCTCGGTCGGGGACAGCGGTGTCGATACGCCAGGCGTCAGCAACGGACGCCAGTTGAGCACCATGCGCAAGTCCTCGCCCGCGTGTTTGATCGCGATGGTGCTGCCGGTAGGATCGGCCCATACTCCGTCCGCGTGCGCCGGTTCGTTCAGGAAGGTGACCCCACTCGGATCGTTGGGCTGCGCGTTCAGTTGGTTGCTCAGCGTCACATAGTCGGGGTACCCCGTCATATTGGAGATTGCTATGTTATCCGATTGGCTCCCGCTGATTGCGGGGAACGTGATGCCGTTCGCATGCTCCAGATAGAAGCCATGGACGGCATAGGGATCGTTGAAGTCGGCGGCGGCGAAGTAAAGCTGCAGCGTAGCGATCGGACCGACGTTGGCCTCATGGCGGAAGGTGAGGAACTGCTCTGAGCGCATGGTGGTGTCATAGCCGGAGCCGGCGGCAACCAGCGACGGATAGATGAAGTTCGAGAAGGCATAGGCCGCATTCATTGCCACCGTGCGCACTGGATGCGAACTGCTGGTCTCGATGCCGTTGTCGTTCAGGATCTTCGCCAGATCGACCAGATAGTTGGTATCGAGCCACCCGTACCCACCGTCGAAGCTGCCATTGAGGCTGCCGTTGACCTCGAGTCCCAGGCCGCCGTTGCTGATATTCAAGTCGTTGGCCTGGGCGAGAGCCAGCCCCGAGGTCTCGTCCAGGTAGTCGCTGTACATCTGGGCGTTGGTTCGCGCCAAGCTGGTGCCGTAGATATTGTCGAGCGCGCGTAGGGCCAGGTTCGCGTAGAGGTACAACCTGGCCTCCAGCAAGTCCTGGTTGGGCGCATGGCCGTGGCCGTATACGCTGGTCAGCCAGTCAATGTTTTCGACCAGCATCGTCTGGTAGGCCTGGTAGCGCAGTACCCCCGGTTCCAGTGTGCTGCTGATCGGCTGGTTCAGCGCGGTTCTAAAGGAAGCATCGCCCTGCATCTGTAGGATGGCCGCGCCGATGGCCCAGGTGCCCTGGCCCTCGATCGGGTTGCCTTCCGTGTTCTGGCGACCCTGCGTCGTGAAGGATGAGCCGCTTTGCACAAGCCCATCCCAGGCCTTCATATTGCCCCAGCTGCCGTTCAGAGCCTGCATGTAGGAGTAGGAATCCAGCGCCGCAACGATCCGCTGCTCCGTCGTGCTGTCCTGGTAGTAGCTGGTCAGGAAATTGGGCGTGACATAGGCAAAGGCCAGCATCTCCAGCCGCTGCATGGGAACGTTGTTGCCGGAATTGGTCCCCCCGGCATAGGTGGCCTCATAGTTCAGCCACTGAGTGAGGGGGTTGACGTCGGTGGGCGATGTGCCGCAACAGCCGAAGGTGCCGTAGATCTGCGCCGGTACGGTGCCCGCGTTCACGGCCGCCTGCCAGTTCGAACCGAAGAGCTGGTTGTCCGTCACCGTCGTCAGATAGCTCGATATGTTGCTGAGGATCGACGCGAAGTAGGCGCTGTTGTAGGTCGTCGGCGTGGGCGCGGTGGCGGCGGGTGCCGTGCCCTGCGGATCGGTCGAGGCCACGATCAGGTAAGGATTCGTATGGGTGAAGGCCGAATAGATCGGACGCGAGGTCTGTCCTGTAGCCAGGTTTCCGGAGTCGAGCGTCAGTGTCACTGAGGTGTTGCCGCTGGTCATCGACAGCGGAATCGCAACCGTCTCATAGACCCACCGTCCTGCCAGAGTCGGATCATTGCCCTGAAGGTCAAGCTCGGGCTCATTCTTGCCGCCATAGCCACCCTCCCCGAAGCCCTGCGTCGGCGTGTAGAGGTAGATGAAGTCGTTGGTCGTGTCCGACCCCCACACCTGGATCGTGATGTAGTTCTGTAGCGCCGGGTCGCACTTCATCGTGAAGGTCAGGAAGCGGTTGTCGGCGTCGATGCCGGAGTCGGCGGAGTTGGTGGAGGCCGCGATCTCGCGGTAGGTCAAGCCCAGCGCTCCCGTGCCAGTGGGTTGGCTCAGGTTCACAAACCCATGTACTGACTCCGAGTAGGCATCGCTCCCGGTGTCGCCGAAGTTGATCCGGTCCAATGCATTTGAGGTTGTAGAGAGGTTCTGGGCGAACATACGGCTGGCCGCCAGTCCAATCACGAGAAAAATCAGACATGAAAGATAACGTCTTCTTAATTGAAATGCTTTGGGCTCTGCTTCGATAGCACGCATGGAAAACCTCCACATCTGAGTTGGAATAGTCACGCTTTGCGGCAAAGAATCCAACATTTCGATGTGCAAGATTCGGCCTGTCGTAAAGCGACGAGAACGATATCACCTAGATACATACATTTGGCAAATTAATAATTCTATTTTTTTTAATTTTGTCATATTCATAACAATTTTCATGTTTTTTGTCTTTTCTTTTTTAGCATCGTTATCATTTTACTAATACAGAAGATCAGACGGCCATTTGCCAAATGTCCGCTGAACCCTTCGTTTACCGCACGGCGAGACCTCTTTCGCCACTGTCGTGGTGTCTTGTAGCGGTTAGCCCTGATGACCGGAATCTCCACAGCTCTTGGAAACGACGCAAGGCATGACTCCGCCGGTTTTCGACGATGTATTCTATCTCGGGATGTACGCACGATGGATGGTCTCGACCCGCCGGCGACTGCGTGACGATCTTCACTCTCCATTCACCTTTGTCCTGAAGCCGTTTTCGGCAGGCTTCTCGAGCCTCAATTGCATTGCAAAGAACGCGACAAACCCGATCTTCAAGAAGAGCGTGTGGCGCGATGCCAGAATGGCAATTAGCGGATTGGTGAAAGCCCAGCCAGCTAGGTTTGGCACGACGGAAGCGGCCCGGGCCAGATGTCCAAAGCTCGCCATCTCACGGATCGGGCCATCGCCAAATCTCTTCAGCGAACAGTCACAATTCTTCCCTTCCGAGATACAGTTCTCAATTTCGACTGGACCAGAAAAAGAACAGCGGCTCTCAGCAAGAACCTCTTTCAGAAGCTATGCTCCATACAAGCGACTAGATGTTGTATGCTCCACTAGCATGCTTGGCAGTTCGCATAAGAAGACAGGAAAGGAATTCAGAGTGTCACGCATGGCAAAACCGAGTTCGAGCGATCGCGAACGGCCGACCATTCGCGAAGTTGCAAAGTTGGCAGGAGTGGCATTGATGACGGTATCTCGCGTCATCAACAACCATCCTAGCGTGCGACCTAAGAGCAGAAAGAAGGTCCAGGCCGCGATCGAGGAATTGGGTTACGAGCGAAATGAGGCCGCTGGCCTGCTTAAGGGGCACCGTTCCCTCATGATTGGCCTGATCCTTCCGGACCTGGCCGACATTTTTTTTGCTACCTGCGCTAACACCGTAGAGCAACTGGCACGGGAAAACGGGTATATGACGATGGTCGTTTCCTCAGGGCACGATGCGGAATTAGAGATGCAGCAGGCCGAACTGATGGCTCGACGTAAGCTTTCCGGATTACTGATCGTGACGTCCGGCAAAGGAGATCCCGGGCGAGTGCGGAAGCTGCTGGCGAGTGGGCTCGCGATTGTCGCATTTGATCGCCCTTTGGAAGGACTGGGAACCGATGCCGTCCTGGTCGAGAATCGATCGGGGGCAGAAGACGCCATTAAACATTTGATCGGGCATGGGCATAAGCGCATAGCATGCGTAGGTTACGACGACGATGCGTATCCTGTCCGTGAACGGATCGATGGCTACAGGAACGTCATGCTCGCTAACCGTCTGCGACCAGTTACCTTCATGAAGATGCATACACTGGATGCGGTTTTAACCTGGTTGAAGGCGATCTCAGGCAAGGCCGACCGGCCGACCGCCCTCTTTTCGACGAACTACCGCACCACGGTTCTCCTGCTTCGTGCGTTGTCCGAACAAAAAATGAAGATCCCCAGCGACATGGCATTGATCGGCTTCGACGACTTCGATCTGGCTGCCGTCATTGCCCCGCCGGTCACAACCGTTGGTCAATCACCCGTAGACCTGGCGGCCCGTGCCACGCGGCTATTAATGGAGCGCATCCAGGAGGTCCGAGCTGGAGCCGAGTCTACACCAGCAAAGATCCTGCTTCCTGCGACGCTGATCGTGCGTGAATCCTGCGGTCGTCATTCGAAGCAATAACCTCGAGCGACAAGCCATCTCTCTTTGTCAGCGCTCCCCTGCACTATTGGCACGCGCAATTTAGGGAGTTCGCTGATGCAGGATCAGTCGATTGACCACAGTAAGTTGCTGCTTTTCGCATGCCTTCGACTCCTTGGGATATGCGCTTCCGACTCTGTCTCTGCCCGCGCCCTATTCAGCCTTGCCAACTGAATGCTCATTGTAGGCCTTCTGGAAGAGCCCGAAGGCCAGCTTTTTCTTGCCGTCTTCCGAGATCAGACCTTTGCGATTGTATCCATCCTGCAACTTGGGAATGTTTCGCGTGGGCGACCGAAAGTCCATAAGTATCCATGGAGTAATGCCACGGAGTTGAGAGATTTTGTTAAGCATGACGAACTGGTGCTGGAAGACGTAGACCTGTTGCTCTTCAGTCCAGCGCTCACTAGTTGCGCCGTGGTTACCGTACTTAGCTTCGGCACCAAACTCGCTCATAATGATGGGCTTTTGCGGGAGGCTCCAGTGAATCCTGTCGGCGTCTTCGGGGGACGCCTCGTACCAACCAACATACTCGTTCTGGCCAATGACGTCGAGCGCGTCGCAGAGAGGATCATTGTTGACCATATCTGTGCCTTTAGGTCTAGGATCGACGATGGCCGAGGTAATGGGGCGAGTGGGATCGAGCTTACGAGCTTCGTTGGCTAAGTCGGTGAGGAACTTGGTGCGAGTTGGGTTGTTGGATGTCTCGTTAGAGACGGACCAAAGGATAACCGATGCCTTGTTGCGGTCCCGTCGGATCATCTCTTTGAGCATGACGACGTCTTTCGCATAGACCTCTGGTTTCTCAAAGGAGATGTGCTGCCAATTGGGTATTTCGGACCAGACCATGATGCCATCGCGGTCGGCGGTCCGCTCCATACGCTCGTCGTGAGGATAGTGGGCGAGACGGACAAAGTTGGCGTTCATGTCTTTTAGATAATTGAAAATGGTGGAGACGTCTTCATCCGTGTTGACCCGGCCTCCACGAATGGGAGCCTCTGCATGTACATTGGCGCCTTGCAGGAAAGTTGCCCTGCCGTTAAGCAGAATGCGGGTACCATCGACGCGAATATCGCGGAACCCTATGTCATCGGTGAGACTGTCATCGCCAGAAGCCAGTCTGACTTTGTAAAGCTTTGGAGATTCGGGTGACCAGAGGGTGAGCTTGCTCGCCCTAACGCTAAAAGGCGCGTTGCCTTCAGCGTCGGTTCTAACGATGGTTTTAGCACCTGCCTCGGGGATGTCGATGGCGATGGCTGTTCCGGCGGGAGCGTCGAGGACGTGGACGTAACCTGTGATCTCGGCGTTGCCGGGTTCGAACTTGGGGCCATGGGCAAGGTGTACATCGTAATCATCAATGAAGGACTTCGGGACGGTAACGAGAGAGACGTCGCGAGTGAGGCCGCCATAGTTGAACCAGTCGATGCCGACTGAGGGAATGCCGTCGACGAGGCGAGTGGCGTCGACGGCGATGACGACGAAGTTGGATCCGGGATGTAGCACGGCAGTGACTTCGCAGTCGAAGGGAGTGTAGCCGCCTTCGTGGTCGCAGACCCGCTTCTGGTTGACCCAAACGTGGGACCGGTAGTTGGCGGCACCAACGTGGAGAAAGGTACGGGTGCCGGGTTTAGGCTGGGCATCGAAGTCACGTTGATACCAGACGGCGCCTTCGTAGTTGAAAAGTTGCGGAACCTGGGTGTTCCAGTCGCCGGGGACTTTGAGAGTGGGCGCGGTTGCGAAGTCGTACTCCTCGTTGTGGCTGCCGACGATGTGGGGGTGGGTGTTCATGGCGTAGCTCTTATCGTTGATTTCTCCGTGCGAAGTGTAGAGAGCGCGGCCAGGAGACTGATCAACGAGGTAGTGCCAGTCTCCGTCAAGACTAGTAATGTTGCGGCGATCGACGCCGACAAGAAGAGTTTGGAACGGTTGCTGGCCAAAAGCAGGGATCAGCAGTCCCAACCAGGCTAGTACACAGCAAAGACCGCGACGAACTAACCTTAAACCGGGTGCGCTACTTGAATACTGAATCATGTTAATAAGCGCCTCGGCCCTGAGCTTACAGTTTTTCGTTCCTGCTGGGCGACCACTAAATTAGTCAGAGAGCGTTGTGCAAGCGCAGATGCGACATCTTGATAACAGACTCATTGCCATAAGAGTCTTCCGGAAGAAGTAGTCAGGCATCGAGCTCCATACTGCCATCAATCTAACGCCTCATCGCTCCTCGATCGTGACGGTTTCCGGCAGGTCCTTCTCTACAAATGACCTTCATAGTTCTCCAGTCGTTTTCGTCTTCACTCCACTCATAGACCTTGCGTGCATGCTCGTCTACCTTTGCTGGTCGCCTGGCTTTTCGGGATTGGTTGACTCGTCTAGCAATTGGGTAGCAGACGCGGGACCCAAATGGTCGTAGTCGTGGAGTGCCCAAACAACTTTCTTGTCCGGAGTAACTTCGATCAATTGAACCCAGTTAGTAGCTCCAGGAACTTTGAGGTCACCAGACCAGTTGTTAATGAGAGTATTGCCGTTCGCCAGCCGTTGCACTTCTTGAACGATGTGCAGCGGATAACCTGGAAGCTCATACTGGTCTATCTTCCACACGGTACTGCCCTTGGGGTCAATTTCTCGAACAAACCCATAATTGCTTCCGATGAGTGTATTTCCGCTTTTTAGACGGACTGCGGACCACGGTGATGGTATGTCGACAGACCAAATTGTCTTACCGTCCATGTTGTATTCTGTGACTCTGTCGTTGTCCATGTGGGCGGCAAGGATTGTCCCAGCCCCTGTAATACGGACCCTGCGAAACTGTCCGTGGGGGCCTTTGTATGCTCCTACTGGCAGGATGACTGTCTTTTCGACTCTGTTGGTCTTGGTATCGAGAATGAGCAGTTTAGCGGGGTTGCCGTTTTGCACCAACATGAGACGCGTCCCGCCGAGCGGCTGGATAACATGTACCTCGGTGCCGGGCTCGGCTTGATAGTTCCAGATGATCTTCTTCGCGGGGGTGATCTCGCTTGCGCCTGATTTCTTGCGGACAAATAGGATGTTGCCATTACGTAACATAGTGCAGTCGCTGAGTTCATCGTCGAAGGGAACGGAGTATGTCCAATCCACTTTGCCGTGACGGACAAGATAGATCGTCTGTTCGGTGCCGCGTGTGTCCCACTCGCCGCAATATAGAAAAGGGTGCTGGGCAAGCCCCTTCCCAGGAAGTTGCTCGGTTGGCAAAGGTGGTGCCTCAGGACTTTGCTTGGCCATCTGTCCGAAAACGTTGACGCACGCGAGCGAAATAGCAAGAAAGCGAGTTTTCATCGGTGATTTACCTCCAGGAGAGTTCGAAGCCGTATATCCTCCGACGACGCTCCAACCATCACGTCGAACATTCCCGGAGCGACAATAAATTTTCGGGTGACCACATCGTAGTAGGAAAGCTGTGGAGCATCCAGTGGAATGGTCATGTGCCTGGTCTCGCCCGGCTCTAGCACAACACGCTGAAAGCCTCGCAAACTTTTGATCGGCTGAACAATATCTGACTTCACCTGATGAACATACATCTGCACCACCTCCGATCCTGCCATCGAGCCGATGTTTTGGAGGTCGAACGATACCTCTATCTGGCCTGTTGCATTAATCGTGGGATGCGATAGTTTCAGATTACTGAACTTGAATTGCGTATAGCTCAGTCCATGTCCAAAGGGATAGAGCGGTACACCCTTGAAGTAGAGATAGGTGTATCCCTTCGACACATCATACTCATTCTGCGGCGGTACTCCGTCGAGACTGGCATAGACCGTGTAGGGCAAATGGCCGCCCGGGTTGTATTCGCCCAACAGCACTTGTGCGATCGCCGTACCGCCCGCCTCACCTGGATACCAGGCATCGAGAATGGCCGGCAGATGATCATTAGCCCACGTCACAGCCAGTGGGCCGGCATTCATCAGCACCAGGACAGTCTTCGGATTGGCTGCATAAACAGCTTCCATCAACTTCTCCTGCGCGCCAGGAAGATTCAGGTCTCGGCGATCCTTGCCTTCGGCTTCGACTTTAAGATTCGTACCAAGAAACAAGATGGCGACATCCGATCTTCGCGCCAGTTCGACTGCACGGGCGATCGCGGCCGGATCTGCCGCTTCAATAAATCCGGCCCCCTGCTCGTACTCCACCTTCACTCGGGGGCCCAGTGCCTCCTTCAATCCCTGAAGTGGGCCCACCTTGCGCGCAGGCTTTCCATAATAGTTCCCGGTTTCGTAGTCTGTGTCTCCCGCAGGACCGATCACGGCAACACTCTTCAAGCGTTCCTTATTCAGAGGCAGAAAATTTCCCTTGTTGCTAAGCAGCGTCATCGACTCCAAAGCCGTCTGTAATGAGAGGTGCAGATGCTCGTCGGAGCGAATAACATCGGCTGAGATCTTCGAGTAGGGATTCATCTCAGGCGGGTCGAATGCGCCAAGACGAAAGCCAACTCCCAACACTCGTCCCAAGGCACGATCCACCTCGGCAATTGGTAGACGACCACTCTTCACTGCCAATGGGATGTTCGTCTCGAACTGTATATCATCCGAGTCGCACCCCGCCTGGATAGCACGCACTGTCGCCTCTACTGGGTCTTCGGTAATATGATGAGCAGTCACCAGCAAATTGACCCCACCCAGATCATCCGTCACAAAGCCATCAAAATGCCATTGTCCACGCAGAATATCTGTCAGTAGATACCGGTTGACCGCATCCGGTGTTCCGTTAATAGCGTTGTAAGAAGCCATCACCGATTGTGCGTGACCTTCCATAATCGCCGCCTTCCAATGGGGCAACCAGTACTCCATCAGGTTGCGCTCATCCACTTCGGCGGAGAGTCGCTGTCGATTCGTCTCTACATTGTTCACGGCGAAATGTTTTACTGTTGCCGCGACCTTAAGATAGTGCGGATCGTCGCCCTGTAGTCCCTGAATGTAAGCGACCCCCATGCGCCCCGTTAGAAAAGGGTCCTCGCTGAACACCTCCTGGATACGTCCCCAGCGGGGATCGCGGCTTACATTGATTACCGGCGAGCGAAATACCAGACCATGCTTCGAACGGGGACCGTCCGCGCCAAGATTGTACAAAGCTCGCGCTTCATCCGACATCGCACTAGTGATCGTACGAATCAGGGGCGCATCCCAAGTCGCTCCCATCGCGATTGGGGCGGGAAACAATGTTGTCGACTGCTTTGACCACACACCATGCAGTGTCTGGTTCCATCCGCCCCAAGCCGGCACCTTGAGGCGCGGAATGCCGCCATTCAGATGATTCAGTTGCTGCGCCTTCTCTTCCAGCGTCATGCGTGAGATCAGATCGGCAACCCTCTGCTCGGTAGGCTTCGACGGATCCAGATACGCAGGGCGCGCCGCATCCTGTGCAGAGGCACTACACACGCACAACAAGATGGTGCTGAGAATGACAACAGGTTTCATCGTATGATCTCCTCCGAGCGATTGGTAGATGGACTTAATTCGTCTCGGTCTAGCAGCGTTGCATCCTTTCCTTTATCCACGGACCCAGCTGCCGTCGACCTGCCGCCACATTGAAGGATTAGAGGCATTGTCCTGCAAGACTGCAGGAAGCCGGTCCGCGCGGACGTTGTCGTAACACTGCAATACCCCGAAACGTCTCAGTGCTGCTGGAATTCCAACGGATGTAAAGCCCGGATGCCCCGTCGAAGGATACGGACCGCCGTGATTCATCGCAGGGCTCAGTGCAACGCCGGTGGGCATCTTATCGTTCAACAGCCGTCCAACCTTGAAGCGCAGCCCACACGCAATCTTCGCGTAGATCGCATCATCCTCACCTGTTGTGCTTGAGTAAATGCTGCCTGTCAGGTTTCCTTCGAGAGCTTCAAGGACCCGCTGCAATTGAGCGACATCGTCTGCCGTCACCAACATTGTCGAGTTGCCGAATGCCTCGCGCTGCAGTCTCTCAGGGTTAGCCAGGAACTGCTCCGCTGTGGTTCTCAGCAGCGTGTTCTTGTAACGGTAACCGTCGCCAATAACTCGCTCCGCACCTGTAAGTGCTTTCGCCCCTTCATCCATAAGCGCATGGACGCTCTCATCGAGCGCGTCTACACTGCCCGCTGCAAACAGCAGGCCCGGCGTCCTTTCCTCTAGAATTCCAACGAGATCCTTAGACAGCTGTTCGGTACCCTCTCCGATGATTGCGAGAATGAGATTCGGGCTGGTGCAAAACTGGCCCGATGCCGCCAGGCAGCTGTCTGCCAGCTCCACCGCAAGCTTCTCGCCACGTTCGACCACTGCGCCTGGAAGCAGGACAACTGGATTGAGACTCGACATCTCCAGGTAGATAGGCTTACCCGCACTGTCTGCTGCCGCTTTCAGGCGAAGTCCGGCGGTTCGGCTGCCGGTAAAACTGCTTGCACCGATACGCGGATCGCTGACTAGCCGAAGACCATCCTCATTGTCGATGTGGTACAGCATCTGTATTGTTTCTGGAGGCAATCCAGTATCAGCCAGCGCTGAAACCGCGCACTCCGCCAGTAGCTTACTCGTGGCGGGATGCAGAGGATGGGCCTTCGCAATTACTGGATTGCCCGTTGCTATCGCTGCCGTCAGGTCCCCACCCGAGATGCCATTGAACGCAAACGGAAAATTATTTGGCCCAAATACCACCACAGGACCAATTGGCGCAAAGTGCGAACGGATATTCGCTTTCGTGTCGATTACCGCATGCGTCCACGACCCCTCTCGAGCAGCAGTCGCTCCCTGGCGTAGCTGCGTTGTCGTTCGCAGCAGCTCAACATCTTTCAGTCTCGGCGTTATCGGCAGCCCCGTCTCCACATTCGCTGTTTCTACCAGTACAGTCGTATGATCTTCGAGCTTACTGGCATAAAGATCGAGAAAGGCCGCCAACTTCTCTGCCGATACTGCTCTAAGCTCCTTAGCCACAGCCACAGCTGCGTTCAGAGCGTCCTCACAGTCCTGCCAGTCACTCACAGGAAATTCTGCTTCCAATGACGCGCCAGTCGCGGGATTCACCGTTTTAAACGTGGACTTCGCCGCAGCTTTGCGCCACACACCCGCTATCAGTACCTGTTCGACTGCCATCATCTTCTCCCGTATTGCCTGGCAAACTATTTATTGTCACGCAGCGGCTCGATGACCGAAGCCATGTCTTCACCGCCGAATCCCTTTGCTACAGCAGCTTCAAACAGACCCCGAGCTACCTCTGCCGTCTTCAAGTCCACCTTGCACTGCGCGGCCTCTTTCTCGGCATAGAGCAGGTCTTTTGTCATCAACTTCAACAGAAAGTTCACCGAGTAGTTATGAGTGGTCATCCGAGCCGAGATCGCTCCCAGCAGGGGACTTCCGGGCGCACCGGCCTTGAGTATCGAGAGCGCCTTCTCCGGATCGAGTCCGCTTCGCTCTATCCATACAAGCCCCTCAGCCAGCGATGCGACTTGTACGCCGCACAAAAAATTATTAATCAACTTCATCTTCGCCCCGCTCCCAACCGGCCCCAGATGAATGATCTCTTTACTCATCGACCTCAACACAGGCGCTGCAATTTCCAACGCAGCAGTATTGCCGCCCACTAAGAACGAGAGCTGACCGGTTTCTGCCTGCATACGGCTCCCAGTTATGGGAGCATCCAGCAACTCCGCTCCATGTAGCGACGCCAGCGTCGCAAGCTCGGCGATCCATGCTGGGCTCACCGTACTCGATTCAATCAGGATTGTGTCATCATTCACAGTTTCAAGCGCACCGTTCTGACCCGTCCACACACCACGAGACGCCGCATCATCTGCCAGCATGCTGATGACAACGGACGCGTTCCGTGCAGCCTCTGCCGGCGTAGATGCCAACCGAGCGCCGGCATCCACGAGCGCCTGAGCCTTCACCGCACTGCGGTTGTATACGACCAGCGGAAATCCAGCCTTCAGCAGGTTCGCCGCCATGCCGGATCCCATCGTACCCAAGCCAAGTATCGCAACGTCGTTAGCCACGAAAATACTCCTCTCCGTTTTCTTTCCTTAGGCAAGCGACCGCACTACCACCAGACGTTGCCGATCTCTTGTCTCTACGTGGATTGGGTTACGCAACGCTCGCCCAAAGCCCTCATAGCGCACCTCCATCCAATCTCCATGTTTCAACACAATGCCGTCGCCGAAGCTCAGCGAATGGGCTCCGAAGAAGTGCACATGAACATCTCCTGGTTGACGGTGCCCTTCAAATTTGAAGTGGTGATGCTCTATGTTGGCAAGACTGTGACACATATTCTGCTCTCCGGTCTCCACTGACTTAGACCAGATCGTCTCCGCTCCACGCTCGATCCGAACCTCTCCCGCGACCGCATGGAATCCCGCGTCAACCACCAGCTCAGGGCCCAGGCTACACGTTCGCAACTTCGAACCCGCCAGGTTCAGGTAGTTGCTCTTCTCGAACCGATGGTCAGAGAACTCGTTACCTGCGGTAGTCCCAATGCGATACGGTGTGCCATCGTCGCCAATTATGTAGATGCCGGCCAGTTCTGCCTCTTCACCGCCATCTTCCGCATAGGCAGGAATCGTCAAGGGTGCGAAAGGCGCTCGCAGCATGAAACCATTCCCCTTATAGAACCACTCCGGCGCAACCCCAATTTCGCCATCTGCGGGGCGGCCGCCCTCCACTCCCCACTGAAACATGCGCATGCTGTCAGTCACACCCTCAACTGCCTTCGCAGCATCAGCAGCATGCATTGCCTGCCTTTCTCTTGCGCTTCCCACGTGTGTCAGACCCGTACCCGCGATCATCAGGCGCGCCGGGTCGTTCGGCACATCGATCGGTGCCAGCAAATGCCATTCTGATGTTCCTGCATAAACTGCGTCGTAGTCCAGCGCCTCGCCATGTGCCAACGCAAGCGCCTGTTCACTCAACTGGTATCCGCTGCCTAGACACCTTTGCACCAACTCATAGACTGTCTTAATCTCAGTGAGACAGTGAAGATGAGGCTCGTCAACCAATGCCACACGACGCGATAGCCCATTGCTGATCTGAACAAGATGAATCATGAAACTCCTCTTTTACTCGATAATCTTGAAGCGCTTCAGTGACTCTTCGTTCACAGTCAGGCCGAGCCCTGGAGTGTCGTCGTCGAGATCGATATAGCCATCCACAGGAACCGGCTCGCCGTCGAAGATGTACCAGAACAGCTCGTTGCCTACTTCCACGTCGACTTTGGGAAAGAACTCGGCCATTGGCGAGTTGAGGTTCGCCATCACGATATGGTAGTTATGCATCTGGCCTGCGTGCGGCACCACTGGTATTTGATATGCCTCCGCCAGGGCCGAGATCTTCCGCGCTTGGCTGATCCCGCCAACGCGGTTGGTATCGAACTGGATATAGTCAAGTGCATTCGCCTCCAGCAACTCGCGGAAGCCAAACAAGGTGAATTCGTGCTCTCCGCCTGCAATCGGAACTCGTCCATAGGCTTTCAACTCTTTATATCCACGCGTGTCATCGGGGATTACAGGTTCTTCCAACCACCGCAGATGGAACGGTTCCAACAGTGGCAGCATGCGTTTGGCATAGTCCAGCGTCCAGCCCATATAGGCGTCGGCCATCACATCGATACCATCGCCCACCACTTCGCGGACCGTGCGCACCAGCTCAACGTTGCGCTGCATCCCCGTAGCTCCGTCCACCGGCCCCCAACCGAAGCGTAGTTTCATTGCTTTGTAGCCTTCGTTCTTATAGCGCTGCGCCTCAACCCGCAGTTCGTCCAGTGGCATACTGTAGAGCCTGCTCGCATATACCGGGATGCGCTTCTTCGTCCGCCCTCCCAACAGCCGGAAGACTGGTTGCTTTGCGGACTTGCCCAGCAAATCCCACAGCGCAATATCGACCGCGCTGATTGCTGTCATTCCAACACCTTTGCGCCCAAACGCCATCGTTCTCCGATACATCTGCTGCCACAAATACTCAACATCCCAGGGGTCCGCTCCAAGCAGCAGCGGCTTCAGATAGGTGTCGATGCAGACCTTAGTCACCAACGGCGACAATGCCGCATTTCCCAAACCCACTAGGCCGGTATCCGTGAATATCTCCACCAGCACCCATCCATGGAATGCAAAGTTCCCCATCGATGCTTCGCGGAACATAACAAGGTCCATCGGATTGGTGCAAAAGTGAGGAGGTAGAGGCGTGGTCTTCCCTTCCCACTGTACGACGCGTGTGCGCACTTCTGTAATCTTCATGATTGGCTCTCTATTCGTAATAGATCTGGAGTCTTAAGCGGCTGCACCTTACCCCCCAGAAGCAGGATGGCAAGAAATCCGATGAGGTGAAAGGTTCCAACGATAACAAACAACGTTCCGTACCCGAATCCTTGGCCCAATAGGAAACCCGCGACAACGCCAAAGATAGCGCCGCCGATAGCACCACCGAATCCCACCAGGCCCGACACCGTTCCGACCGCAGACAACGGAAAGATGTCCGCGGGCAAAGTCATAATCAGCCCGGACCAGGACTGCTGACAGAAAAATGCAATGCTGAATAACATCAGCGCCCAACCCACAGGTACGTGCGGTACCAGCATCACTACAGGCATAAATAGTGCGCTTAGGCCCAAAACGAACTTTCGCGAGAAATTCAGCGACCGGCCTCGACTCAGCAATGTGCTCGACAGCCACCCGCCCAGAAAGCTTCCTATCCCTGACGCGGCATACGGAATCCACGCATAGTAACTCACATGTTTTACGTCGAATCCGCGTACATCGTAGAGGTATTTCGGCAGCCAGAACAGGTAAAAGTACCACGCAGAGTCGCTCATGAACTTGGCGAAGACCAAAACCTGCACTCCGCGCATCCCCACTAGATCCAGAAACGATAGTTGCTGCGCGATCAAACGTGCATCAAGCGTGGCAATGGAAGCATCGTTGCTTCCCCGATAGCGCACCGACCACCAGACCACCCACGCTAGTCCAGCCGCTCCCGATGCAAAGAACACCATCCTCCATCCACTCGCGAGCAACACCATTCCGATCAACGGCGGGGCCAACACCGATCCCACTGCCGTTCCCGCATTGATGATTCCCATCGCAGTCGATCGCTCACGCAGCGGAATCCACTCCGCAACGACTCTGGTTGCTGCAGGAAGCGCACCACCTTCTCCCATACCCAGCAGGCAACGAGCGCCCAACAGAAATCCAAAATTCATGGCTAGTCCATGCAGCGCACATGCAACAGACCACCACAGCATGATCAGAATGAATCCGCGGCGCGTTCCTAACACGTCAAGCATTCGGCCACCTGCCGCATACAGCAACGCGTACGGAATCAAAAAGGCAAACTGCAGCCACGAGAACTGCTGATTGCTGAGCGGTATCGTCCGCTGAATTGCAGCAATGGCAACAGGCAGAGTCTGCCGATCGAAGTAGCTGATGGCAATCGCCGCTGTCACCATCGCGACAAAATACCATTGCATCTCGATCAGTTTCGGTCGCGTCGTCCGCGTTGCATCACTTAACATGATCGCCACATCATCACCATTTCAGATGCATCAGTGATGTTGCCTGCCGTGGTAGTTCCGTCGAAATGGTTATCTTGCCCCCACTCACATCCAGCCACTCCGGCGAACCCAGAAGCTCCAGTTGCCCTGCCGCCTTCAATTTCGCATATTGCGCTTCGGTTGGTGTCTGCGGTGATCCCATCTCTTTCCAGGCCGTGTACGAATTACTGTGCGAGCCGTCGATCCGATAGTGCTCCAGCAGGACCCTTTTCACAGTCGGAGGAATCCCCGTAATTGTTACCTGAACCTCAACGCCCACAGCCGGAACATCATCATCATGATAGTTCCACAGCATCACGGCAGCTTCATGCTCTGCTTTCGTCGCAATGGCATCCACGTCCGGAGTCTGTTTGACTCCAGCACTTAGAATGTCATCCAGTGAGACCTGCCCTGTGCTGCTCGTACTCACCCGCTCCCCAGACATCAAACCCGCCATTCGGAAGACGTTCAGCACTGGCTTGTCGACTCCGTTCGTCGCCAGCGTACGAAATCCTTCAAAGTAATCCTTGCCTTCGAATTCGAAGGACCACGACAGCATCGAAATCAGGTTCACCTTATATCGATCCTGGAGGTCAAAGAGCGCTTTGATGGCCGCTGCCGTGTACGTCGGATAGAGTGGGCCGTTCCGGTAAGCATTCGATGGATTCATCTTCATAGAGCAAGCCGCGCACCCCTCCGGATCGGCTTCGCTCAGGATGATTGGGAGTTTGATGTACTTCGGATACGTCGCCACAATCCGGAAGCCGTTCTCAACTGCCTTTAGCTCATTCGCAAGCCCCATCTGCACGTGCCCATCTACCACCGTCGGCCGGCCCTTCGGATGAAATGAGATGAAGTCAAGCGGAATCGCCCCTCCATTCGCCGCGCTCTTGTCGTTCAGGCAATGCTTCAGAAAGTCATCCAGAAAAGCCGATGCCCTGTCTGATGTAGGTCCCGTACTCGCTGGGCCACCTACAATGGCATTCGGCAGTGCAGCGCGAATCCCTGCTACGGAGTAGTCGTAGAGCTTGAAATATTCCTCGGGGGTGCCATGCCAGTAGCCAATATCTGGTTCGTTCCAGACTTCGAAATACCAGGTGCGGACCTGCTCTTTTCCGTAACGCTGGACTAGATGCTCCGTATATTTTCTTATCAGTTCGCTCCAGGCTGCATAGTCCTTGGGCGGATTATTGGAGGCACCGGAAACGGTGTTTTTCGGAAAGTGGACTTGGTATTCATTAACTCCTGTTACTGTTGCAGCCAGGTCTTTCGGCATGAAGCCCAACTCCACCATTGGCCGGACTCCCGCCTTTTGGAACGCGTCAAAGGTTTGGTCAGTAATCGTAAAGTCGTACACGGGTTTTCCATTTGCGTCCAACGTGTATACATTCGACGAGCTCCACTTCAGCTCCGCTACACCGTTTCCTGACGTCAGCAGATGATGCGCACGAATGTATACCGGCCCGGGGCTTAGATCATGCAGTTCCGTCAGAAGTTGTTTTCCGTACTTCATCGTGGTGTAGTTCGATTCGTCATATCCAAACCAGCCGTAGATCGGCTTATACGGACCCTGCGGCTCCGCAAGATCGACTCGAATCGATATTGGATTGGAAACAGGGACTTGTGCCGCCCCTTGCATCGCGATGGCACAGATCAAGGTCATTACAAACTTGCGCATGGGTCATTGGCCTTTGTCGGTTAGAAGTTGTACTTCAGTGCGAATTGAATATCGCGCGATGGAATTGAAGTGGAAGTCACCGCACAGCAAGAGGATGAATTAATAGTGGCACTGGGCGCGTTGAAACTGTTTGTATTCGGCAGGTTGAAAAACTCAGCGCGGAAAGACAGCGTTGACTCGCCCGGCATTTCAAAGTTCTTGAATACCGACGCATCATACTGCCGGAACGCATCGGACTGTAGTGTGTTCGCGCGCACCTGTCCGTAGGTGTACTGCGGTGCCGCAACATATCGTGTAGAGTCAAACCACTTACTCAACGACTTCTTGAACGTTGGCGATCCTCCCGCAGGATTCAGGTTTGGTCTTTGACTGCCGACACCGGTGTTCGCTACATCCGAAGACACCACTGGTGTATACGGGGTTCCGCTTCGCAGCACGATGATCGTTTGGACTTGCCATCCTCCCAGCACCGTATCCACAAATTGGTTGCTTTTGGCCATGTATTCTCTGCCGCGACCAAACGGCAGCTCGTATGTGCCACTCAACGCAAGATTTTGAGGTGTATTGAAAGGAGAGTAGGTCCTTTCATAGCCCATATTTCCGCCCACCGCCGGTGAGTGGTTCGACTGCATGAACTTTGACCAGGTGTAGGAGACTAACCCCGTAATTCCGTTTCCCGAAGGATGCTCTATCTTCGACTGCAAAGACTGGTACGTTGTCCCAAGGTCCTGCGACTGATAAGTGATCGTGCCCCATGGTTGGTAAGGACGTCTCGCCTGAACTGCACCCGGTCCAGGAAAGGGGTCGTTGAAGTCATCCGTGGACTGCAGATCGAGTCCGAGATTTCCCACATACGCAACTTCGAAAACCGTCTTGGGTGAAATCTGCTGTTGTACGCCAAAGCTATAATGCTCGTTCGATCCTATTTTTAGATGAGTGAGTGTGGGTGAAATCGATGGGTTCGCCAACGCTGAACCTAGCTGTGAACCGAGGAAGAAATTCGCGGTAGTGCGCGTGGGAACTGCATTCGCTGTCTGGTTGACCGTCTCCGCCAACAGGAACGGAAGAATGTTGCGATTGACTCGACCACCGGATCCCTCAGGCTCATAGAAGATTCCGTAGCCCGCTCGAACTACAGTGCCATTGCCAAGCGGGCGCCACGAAAACCCAATTCGTGGACCGAACTGCACACGATCGGTATATGTAATCGAGTAGGGCAGACCTGCCTGGCTGCTGGTCTGCATGTACTGTCCAAAAAACTGATAAGCAGCAGGGGCCGCATACTGTGACGTCAAATTTATCTGATCGGTATTGCTCTCTACGATGATCGGCTTCGCTTGCGTAGGATCGAATGTCCCGAGCTGTCCCTTATATCCGTCTAGCCATGGGGAGTACTCGTACCGCAGACCAATATTAAGGGTCAGCCGGTCGTTCACGCGTATATCATCTTGACCGAAGTACTGGTGGTACCAGCGCTGCCCTCCGAATTGATTCCCTGGATAGGCACGGCCTACTGAAGCAGGATATCCAAGCAAGAAGTCAGCAAAGGCGTCGCCACCCGAGCCCTGGTTCTGCGTCTCTGCGCCAGTGAAGCCAAAGAGTCCAGCATAGACCGAACTGTCATAGCCTAGCCACTGATAGTAGCGAACCAGAACTCCAAATTTCAAAGATTGGCGGCCTTTGATGAGGGTGAAGTTATCTGTCGCCTCAAACGCGGTACGGTCCTGCGACTTCGGGCGTTGATCGAACGTCGACCCCTGGAGCGCAGCGTAACCGCTCCACGAATAATCGGGAAAGGAGCTTCCTGTACCCGGCCGCGACAATCCGGCGAACCCCTGAATATTATTTGCAGCATTGAAGTCAGGTCCCTCTAGAAATGCAGAGAGTCGCACATGACTGGGCATGTAGTGTGCCCGGAAGTCCTGTACTTTATTTGCTCCGATATTTGTGATGAGGCCAACTGCGATGTCTTGACCATTGGATGTTAACGAAGCGGTCTTCAACAGGGGCGAGAAGTTGGGGTCCATCTCGCGGTTATTGATGTACGCCCAACGCCCAAAGAGATGGTTGTTGGAGTTGATCTGATGGTCAATGCGTATTGAAAACTGGTCCCAATCGATAGCCTGGGTCGGGACGGCCTGAAAGCTCGTTGCACCGACGTTCGCCTGCGGATAATACGCCAACAATGCGGTGGCCTGCGGAACAATCCGCGAGGGGCAAATCACATTGAGAACTCCGTTGCAACTGATCTGACTGCGCGCGCCGGCCGCGGTCGTAGTCAACGGATCATAGATGACCTTCAAACCAGGCGCGCTGAAATCACCGCTCCGCTGAGCATTGGTCGGAACGGTCCCACTTTCGACCAGGCCTTGTCGGAGTCGCTGAGCTTCATAGTCGACAAAGAAAAATGTCTTGTCATGCCCATTATAAAAATGCGGAATGGATAACGGACCTCCAATGTCGCCTCCGAACTGGTTGCGCTTCAGAATCGCGCGTCGCAGCGAGAAGTAGTTGCGAGCATCAAATATGTCGTTGCGGATAAACTCAAAGATTCCGCCGTGATATTTGTTTGTGCCGGATTTCGTCGTTGCGTTGAAGAACGCCCCGCCGCGATTGTATTCTGCTGAATATGGACTCTGCTGTACGCTGAACTCCTGTAGCGCATCGATCGATGTCTGGATGAACGTTCCACCCTGATGTTGCTCGCTCACGTCCACACCATCCAGCAGAAACGAGATCGCGCTGCCACGGATACCGCTGATCGTGTTGCCATCTACGATCTCTGGGCGGATTGCCAGCGAGTTCCCTGTAGCTGGCAGCAGAGCCGCCCCCGGTGTAAGCTCGGCCAACCTATAGAAGCCGCGTCCATTCAGCGGCAAACTCGTGAGCTGCTGATTCGTCACCACCGTCCCGATGGTCGCCGTGTCCGTACTTAGCAGAGGAATTTCGGAAGTAACCTCAATCGTTGTTGTCGCCGCGCCGACCTTCAACTGAATGTCCTCGCGTACAATCTGTCCTACCTGTACCTCGATGTTCGATATATTGATCGTCTCGAACCCCTGCGCTGTCACTTTCAGTGAGTACACTCCAACCGCTACTGGCGTGATGACAAAGTTACCCGTTGAGTCAGTTACCCCGGTCTGAACAATGTTGGTGCTGTCGTTCGTCGCCTTTACCATCGCGTGTAGCACCACGGCACCTTGCGGATCCTCAATGTGTCCGACAAGCCGCCCCGATTCCACTTGGCCAAACGAACACATCGCCACCGTCAGAAAACAGATCGGCATCAACGCATTAAGAGCCTTTAGGCCAAACTTGCGGGACTTCATTTCGCCTCCTCCTCCTCTTGAATTGGAAGAACCTGTCAATCGCTTATTTATTAGCGGCTAAAGGTAGTACCAATACAAAATATCTGTCAAGCATAAACTTGATGAGGATGAGTTCCTGACTCTCTAAACACCCGAAATGAAGCACCCAATAATTTAGAAAATTGATTGTGATTTTTTATTACTTATTTATTTTGATATATATACGTCAATTGTCACCTCCAGCCCCTGGGAGGTAATAATTAATCATTCTAGCTTCGAAACCGAAGAAAAACGGCTAAAGACTCGCTCGTGGTGGCCATCCACTCACCATTTAAAGATAGTACCAATACACTTGGAGTTGGAGAACTGGGAGCTGCGAGCGAATGGTTTGACATCATAGCCCCGGTGGCCCACTATTCCAGAATGAACGCACGTCGGAAGCCTCCGCTCGGCCACAGCGGCGATATTCTCAGCGATAAGGACGATGTCACGCACCTGCTCATCCTCCGCTTCCAGCAATTGCTGAGCGATGGATTGCTCTCGCCCGGTGCCAAACTACCGCCCGAACGTGAACTTGCCGCAAGCTTTGGCGTCGCCCGTTCGTCGCTGCGTCCAGCTCTCAAGGTCCTCGAAATCATGGGTGTCATCACTCAAAAGGTTGGCGATGGCAGCTACCTCAACAAGGACGCCTCGTCGGTCCTCGCCGTGCCCATGGAATTTCTCTTTCTCCTCGACGACATCTCCCTTGAGGAACTCACCGAGATGCGCCTGATGGTGGAACCAGCCCTGGCCGCCAAAGCGGCCGAGCGCGCCAATGCCGACGATATTGCTCTCCTCCGTCAATCAATCTCTGATCTTGAGCGAAGCAAACAAGATCGCATCCGCCTCGTCGCTTCCGATCTACTATTCCATCGCGCGATTTTCCAAGCGTCCGGCAATCGCCTTACAGGACGGCTCTTCCATATCATTCACCGCGCCATGCTCAACATGATCATGTTGACCTCGCAGCTCGTCGAACTGGAGCATACTCTTGATTTCCACAAACCAATCTTTGCAGCGATTGAGCAACGCAATCCCACTCTCGCTTTCCGTCTCATGACAGATCACCTGGTGGACGCCAACAATCTCGTTCTGCAAAGCCGGGAGCAGTATAGGGAGCGCAAGCTCCGCGATCATCTCTCCTCAGAGGTAGTAGGTCCGTTGCGCCTTAGTGGTGACAATGTCTTTCAGGTATTGGGTCACCGCGGCAGTGAAGATGTTGACACCTACTCCCGCATTCGAGCGCGTGCAACGTTCGACAAGTCGCGGAACTTAAGTTGAGGCACTGTTGCATTAACGGAGTCCGAGATCTGAATCGCTAGACAAAGCTTCGATCTTGTTGGTCTTGATGTTGACCACCGTCAGTTTGGGTGGTAGACCATTCAGAACGAACAGAACCTTGTCCCGACCAATGGGCTGGCAAGTGTGGAATCCAGTCCCTAGAGGGGCATCGTAGCGCCACACTACCTCTCTGTTGGGTGTTACTTCGGCAATGTATTGCATTCGACTAGCCGTGTGTCGGCAAACTCTATGTGAAGTTCATGCGAGTTGATAAGCGTGCATCTTGAACGCACAAAAGAGCCACAATTCAAACCTCAGCATCAAGTTGACATTGCGATTTAGTTTCTCCGCCTACGGCGAAGGGTGACAATTTCTATGTTGGAAGTAGTTTTACTTGGTTTGGCAGGCGGCACCGCGGCTTAGGAGGAGGGCGCGTTCACGGGTGTTTTGGGTGAGGGCAGCGGCGAGTTCGAATTGAGTGCGGGCTTCGGTGGGGCGGTTTAGTTTGAGGAGGAGATCGGCGCGGACGCTGGGCAGGAGGTGGTAGCGGTCGAGGGATGGGTCAGTGGCGAGGGCTTCTACGAGGTCGAGGGCGGCCTGAGGGCCGTGGACCATGGAGACGGCTACGGCTCGGTTGAGCTCGATAACCGGAGATGGGGTTAGGTGGGCTAGTTCGGTATAGAGGAATACGATGCGTGGCCAGTCGGTCTCTTCGGGGGTGCGGGCTCTGGCGTGACATGCGGCGATCTCGGCTTGCAGGAGGTAGGGACCTCGGGGTTTGCCGATCTTGTGGGCACGGTCGATGGCGGTGAGGCCGCGGCGGATGAGGAGGTGGTCCCAGTGGGCCCGGTTTTGTTCGAGCAGGAGGATGGGTTCCCCGGTGAGGCCGATGCGGGCTCGCGTGCGAGAGGCCTGGATCTCCATGAGGGCTACGAGACCGTGGACCTCGGGTTCGTCGGGGGTGAGTTCGGCGAGGATGCGGCCGAGGCGAAGGGCGTCTTCGCAGAGGGTGGGACGCATGAGGTCGTCGCCGGCGGTAGCGAAGTAGCCTTCGTTGAAGATGAGGTAGATGACCTCGAGGACGGAGGAGAGGCGGGCGGCTAGCTCCAGGCCTCGGGGGACTTCGAAGGGGATGTGTTTTTCGGCGAGGGTGCGTTTGGCGCGGACGATGCGCTGGGCGATGGTGGGTTCGGGGGTGAGGAAGGCGCGGGCGATCTCGGGGGTGGTAAGGCCGCCGAGGAGGCGGAGGGTGAGGGCGGCACGGGACTCGGCGGGGAGGATGGGGTGGCAGGAGATGAAGACGAGGCGGAGGAGATCGTCGCCGATGGGGTCGTCGAGGTTGGAGTTGAGGTCGGGCACGGTCTGCTCGAGTGTGGCCAGGTCGCGGGCAAGGTCTTCATGTTTGCGCTCGGCGACGGCGTTGCGGCGGAAGAGATCGATGGCGCGGCGTTTGGCGGTTGCGGTGAGCCATGCGCCGGGATTTTCGGGGACGCCGGATTGCGGCCACTGTTCGAGTGCGGCCACGAGGGCCTCTTGCGCGAAATCTTCGGCCAGGCCGACGTCGCGGGTGAGGCGGGTGAGTCCCGCGATGACGCGGGCGGACTCGATGCGCCAGACGGCTTCGATGATGCGGTGGTGATCGGTAGCGGACACTGCTACCGATCACACCAGCTTCAAACGGGGAGTGCAAGTGCGTCTATTTGTTGGCGGTCTGATTCGGCAGCTCAGCCCGTTTCGCTATTTTGTACTGGATCTCCTCTTCGGACAGGATGGGTGCGAAGTCTTCCATCTCAAAGACCTGGCGGATTTCGATCTCGGAGTCGGCGGCGTGGGGGTTGGGGCAGCGCTTGACCCACTCGATAGCCTCTTCAAGGGACTTGACCTGCCAGAGCCAGAAGCCAGCAATGAGCTCCTTGGCCTCGGTGAAGGGGCCGTCGACGACGGTACGAGACTTGCCGGAGAACTTGACGCGTGCGCCTTTTGAGCTGGGATGGAGACCATCCATGGCGAGCACGATGCCGGCCTTGATGAGCTCTTCGTTGTACTTGCCCATTTCGAGCAGGAGTTGTGGATCGGGAAGTGCGCCTTCTTTTTCTGACTCTGTAGTTGCTTTGACGATGACCATGAATCGCATTTTCTTTCTCCTCTTTGAGTTGGGATGAATGTGGAAGTGTCGCGGTTTGTTTTGTTAGAGCATATTTGCTCGCTCTATTGATACGTCGAAGGAGGTGCGGGGAAATCGACAGAGTGTGGTGATTATTTTGGATTTATTTTGGGGGGCGTTAACGTGTAGCCCGTCATCTTGCCGAACGAGATGGATTACTCGATCGGCAGGCAATGCAAGAACTACTGCGCAGAGACGAAATGCAAATTGTTTTGAATCCTTAAATTGATTTGAGGACTATATTCTCAACGACAAGCTGAACGATTGTCGCACTGCACTTCAATCTAAATCTTGGAATTGACGCTCGTTGATCCACCATCGTTTTCCAATTTTTAACTGCAACATTACTGCACTCGAATACTGGAATCTTTGCGCTTAAATATCGGACGAACTTCAACTTGAAGTTCGTCCGATATTTAAGTGCAAGAGTAGCGCGACGGAAGACGCTACCTTGCCTGTTCGTTACAACTTCAGCAGATGATTACCGCTTTAGTAGCGGACTTCAAGAGCGTCAAATCGCCGCCACTTGTAAACAGTGATCGATACGATCCAACTAAGAACAAAAAGACCGATGATGATGTAACCGAGCAGCCCAAAGTTATTGTTGAGCTTGCTTACGGAGCTCCAGAGCGCTCCTTTCAGGTGGAACTGCGAAGACAGAAGCCCGAGCGCCTCTATACCGCCGACCGCAAACGCTACCAGAACAGAGACTGACGTAATTGTGATGTTGTAATAAAGCTTCCGAATAGGCTTCACGAACGCCCAACCGTAGGCTCCTAACATCAGGATGTTATCGGTCGTATCGATCAACGACATCCCAGCGGCGAACAGAGCCGGGAAGACCAGGATCGACCATAGGGACAACCCTTTGGATGCTTCGGAGGCTGAAATCCCCAACAACCCGATCTCTGTAGCCGTGTCGAAGCCAAGCCCAAACAATATCCCTAGCGGGTACATGTGCCAACTACGGCGGATCATGCTGAAAACAGGGCGAAATAAATGTGTGAGAAAGCCGCGATTGCCAAGCAGCAGATCGAAGTCTTCCTCCACGTAAGGCTCTCCTCGTCGAACCCTTTTGAAGGCTTGATAGATGGAGCGGAGTATGACTACATTGACGATTCCGATCCCGAACAGGAAGAGTGTCGATACCAACGTGCCGATTACGCCGCCAATCGTCCTGGCGGCATCCATGCGGTGCTGTAGGGCAAGGGCTGTCGCTGCTATGGCAATCGACCCTAGGACCACGATCGTTGAATGTCCCAGCGAAAACATGAGCCCCACAGCGATGGGCCGCTTGCCTCTTTGCATCAGCTTGCGCGTTACGTTATCGATTGCCGCAATGTGATCCGCGTCGACCGCATGGCGAAGACCAAAGCTATACGCAAGAAATGACGTTCCGAGAAGCACGGGGTAGTGACGAAAGGCGACGAGCGCCCAGACCCACACGCTAATGTTGAACACGAAAAGGATGACATAAATCGTAAAGATTTTGGCCCGCGTGTCGCCAGCTTCATCATTGAATAACGTGCGCAGCAGAATAATCATTGGCTCTAATGTAAACGTCCTCCCTCCATGTTTGCGCTAGAGGGCGAGTTGATTGGCGACATAGACGACCCACTCTTCAATGCATCCCCAGTAGTGGGCTTACTTTCAAGTGACAGCTTGAGTCGGTTGACTCCTCCTCCCGTCAATCCTCTTCGTGCGGCGAACGGGACCCGTCGGCGTGTTCCATTTCCAGCGATTCTTCCGACACGTCACGCATCTTGGCGACGAGGGCAAGGGTGAGCCCCTCTTCTGCAACGTTGCTAAGGTGCTTACTCTTTCCGACACGCTGCGCTTTATAAATGCCGGCGTGCCCGGAGAAGAGGTAGCTGATGACACAGGCAATTCCCGCGAACGCTCCCGCCTCTGCTCCGAAGAGCTCAACCGCCATCAACGTGGAAGCGATGGGTGTATTGGCTGCACCGGCAAAGACCGCGACGAATCCCATTGCGGCGAGCAGGGATGAGGGAAGCGGAAGAATATGCGAAAGAGCATTGCCGAGAGTGGAGCCGATATAGAAGAGAGGTGTGACCTCTCCGCCTTTGAAACCTGTTCCCAATGTGACGGCGGTAAAGACGGACTTCGCGGCAAAGTCATATACAGGCAGCTTCGAGTCGAAGGACGCGACGATCGTCGGGATGCCGAGACCGATGTACTTCAACGTCCTTGAGGTTCCAATGGCGAAGACAGCAATCGTGACAATCAGTCCTCCAGCGACGGGTCGTAAGGGTGCGCTCGCGATGTACTTCCGCGCCACATGCGAGACAGCATGGGTGAGTTTTGCGAAGCCCATAGCTACGAGTCCAAACGCCCCCCCGGCGATCATCGAATAGATGACTCCGCTGATGCTCATCTGGGGAACTTCTGAGACTCGATAGAGTGTGTGATGAACGCCCCAGGCGCGGGTCATCAGGTCGGCGACGAAAGCAGCCATGAAGCACGGAGCTATCGCGTCATAGCTGAGCTTGCCGATGGCGAGAACTTCAATGCCAAATACAGCTCCAGCCAGCGGCGTTCCGAAGACAGAGGCGAAACCCGCGCTGATGCCCGCCATAAGCAGAATGCGGCGGTCATACGGAGTCAGACGGAACGGGCGCGACAGCTGATCGGCAAGCGATGCGCCTGTCTGGATGGCCGTTCCTTCGCGTCCCGCGGAGCCGCCGAAGAGGTGAGTGATGAAGGTTCCGATAAGGATCAGCGGCGTCATCCGAACAGGAATCGTCGATGTCGGATCGTGCGTCTGCTCGAGAATGAGGTTGTTTCCAGCTTCTACCGAAGAGCCGAAGTACTTATAGAGAAGACCGACCAACCAGCCGGCCGGCGCGAGGAACCATATCAACCAGACGTGACTTTCCCGGATATTCGTTGCATAAACAAGCGAAACCAGAAGCAGGGCAGAGGCTGATCCGGCCATGATGCCGACGAGCGCCGAAATGGGGATCCAGCGTGCGAGATCGACGAGCATTAGACGCTGCTCATCCAGGGACTTTCGTAGAGGTATTTCAGGCAATGGGTCTCCTTCAAGATGGTAGGAGTCATCAGCGCCGTCTGGAAGGCGGGCATCATCGGCGAACCCCATCGCCAAGGTTGTCTCCTAACGATAGCAGGCTCTTGAATTTAGCTCAACGATGTGCGTGGCCGCACGCTCTCCGTCGTGCTGCCTCATAGGACCTGTTGAAGCGACCGGGCTGTGAGTGATCCGAGAGACACTGCAATGAGACCGGCGACAAGGCTCACTACAACATAAAGAATACCTATCCAAAAGGCACCGCTCGTCAGATCGGACCATGTCTCCCATACAAAGGTAGAGAAGGTCGAAAAGGCCCCAATGAAACCGACGGCGAACATGTATCTCCAGACTGGATTGACGCCGATGCGATGGTTCAGATATTCGAGAGTGCACCCGATCATGAAGCACGCACTGATGTTGATAGAAAGTGTTCCGACCGGGAATCGCGGCCCAAAACGCTCGGCTGCGAGTACGCCCACGAAATATCGGAGCATCGAGCCCAACGCCCCTCCAACCGCAATGAGTAGATAACGTCGCAATCTCGCACTCCTTTCGCCATCTCCTATGAGCCTACCGGATTAGCAATTACTCCAATGACCTGGCATCGGACCCACTTCGCAACAACGTGTATCCGCGGCAACATGCCCCTCACTGACGGTATCGCTGGGAACAAGGGCCTTCTCTATCTTGTCTTCAATGACCCACATAGCCTTTATGTATCGTCCACCATTGCTGCTGTCGCTGGCAGGACATGGACCTGCGACGAAAAGACCTGCGCTTCCATAGTCAAGTTTATGGACGACGGCGTCGGCCAGGTTAGAAGCCTTGCTGCTCTATAGACTTTCATTCAGTAGCCTACCGTTAGCAGGGCAACTGCAACGATTTATTGTCGCGTAACAATATCCAGCTAGTGTTGATCTTTAGGAAGTAGCGGGCCGCACACAGCACCGCGAATCTCTGTCATGAAACATCATCGATCAAAAATTTTCCCCGTCACTGGCTCTGCTCGATCCGGTTGCAATCCGTGCTGAGCAGACGACGGCTGCTCAGCCGTGGTCTCTATAGCTCCGCAGGAATGACTCTAAGCAAGGCCATACCAGCCGTTGGCCAAGCTATGGCTTCGCCTCCTCAGGTTCGCAGTGACGTTAAACTTACCCGCTACGTCGATCCACTCCCCATCCCGCCGGTTGTTCGCTCTACAGGGAAAACCGATGAAGTCATCACCATTGAAATGCGGCAGTTCCAGCACAGGGTCCATCGCGATCTGCCGCCTACAACCCTATGGGGCTACAACAGCTCATGGCCTGGCCCCACGATCGAGGCGCAGAGCGGTCAGTCACTCAACATCAACTGGGTCAGCAAGCTGCCAACGACTCATCTGCTCCCCATCGATCATTCCATTCATGGAGCCGAAGCGTCGCTGCCACCAGTGCGCAACGTAGCGCACTTGCATGGCGCCTGTGCGCTTCCCGAAGACGACGGCTATCCCGAAGCATGGTTTACCGCACATGGCGAGCACGGTCCACGCTTCAACCCTCGTCCCTCCCACTACCCGAACTGCCAGCCTTCTACTACGCTCTGGTATCACGATCACTGCCTCGGCATTACGCGGCTGAACGTTTACGCTGGCCTTGCCGGCTTCTATCTCATCCGCGATGAAGCAGAGAAAGCGCTCAATCTTCCCCAAGGGGAGTTCGAGATTCCTTTGATGTTGCAGGACCGGCTCTTCCACCATGATGGCTCCTTGTTTTATCCCAAGGTCGTGAACGGTCCCAAAGAGCACCCGGTGTGGATTCAGGAATTTTTCGGCGATATGAACTGCGTCAACGGCAAGGTGATGCCGTTCCTCGAAGTTGAACCGAGAAGATACCGCCTGCGCATCCTCAATGCATCCAACTCCCGCTTCTATCATCTTCGCCTCTTCAACTCCGATGCGAATGGCAACATCCTCAATGAATCCTATGACGTTCCCTCGTTCCAGCAGATAGGAACGGATGGCGGGCTTCTTCCCTCCCCTGTCGAGCTGCACTATCTACTGATTGCTCCTGCTGAGCGTTTCGATATTATTGTCGACTTCTCAGATTGCGCAGGCAAGTCCTTCTCTCTCATCAATGACGCGCCTGCCCCCTACACCATGGGAGGCCAGTACCTTCCCGAAGAGGTCATGCTCTTCAAGGTGGGCAAGCTCCTGTCCGGGAAAGATTCCAGTGCCATACCCGACACGCTCGTTCCCTTCGAACTGCTCAACCCATCATTCACCACGCACGAGCGAATGCTACTGGTATCGGAGAGGGAGCGCTCCTCTGACGGGTACGTCATCATCGGCTTGCTGGGCAACGCGCGTTGGCACGAACCCATCACCGAAGATCCAAAGGCAGGCAGCACTGAGATTTGGTCCTTCGTCAATATCACCAGCGACGTTCATCCTCTCCATGTCCATCTGGTGCAGTTTCAGGTTCTGAACCGTCAGTCCTTCGACGTCCTGACCTATCAGCAGACCGGCAAGCTCGTCTTCACCGGTAAGCCCATGGCTCCTGAGAGCAATGAACGTCCCGCGCGAAAAGACACCATCAAGTCCTACCCCGGCTATGTCACCCGTGTCATCATGCGCTTCGATCTGCCACACGGAACCGAAGTGACCCCAGGGCAGGAGTTCCTCTATGTATGGCACTGCCATATCCTCGAGCACGAGGATAATGAGATGATGCGTCCCTATAAGGTCATAGCCTGATCCGCATGAAAAAGCTCAATTAGGATGCGATAGGTGCATAACAAGGTTGGTGCATTTACCTATATTTCACGAATAGTGAAATGCAATTAAAGCGTGAGCGTGATTCTTGATTATTTCATCATCGCTTGACACTTCCCTTCTGCCATACGGTCTACGTTATTTATGCCACTGAGGATCTGTTTTCCTTAGGCTTACGTTAGCCCTTGGCATTCTGGAGGTTCACCTTGAAATCGAAACGTATGGTCACTGCCCCAAATGGGACTTTGAAGTGTGGCGCGATGACATTGATTGCGCTGCAAATGCTGGCGGTTCTTCCGCAATCCGCCTACGCACAAACACCTGCTACAACTACGACTACTCCGATCAAGCACGTGATTGTCATTATTGGAGAGAATCGCACCTTCGACCACGTTTTTGCTACCTATAAGCCAAAAGAAGGCGAAACCGTCTCCAACCTACTCTCCAAGGGCATCGTCGATGCCAATGGAAAGCCAGGCCCTAACTACTCTCTCTCTGCACAATTCTCCGCGCTCGATAGTACGACATCCGGAGATGGAGTGTACTCCAACAGCCCCCAGTCGAAGAGCATCTACAACACGCTGCCGCCAGCCTTGGCCGGTGGGCCCAAAGCACCTACCGTAACTGGCCCGGCTCCCTTCACCACTCTCAAAGTTGCTAAGCTTGCGGACCGTGGCCTTGCCGCCGGTTACGATAAATATCTGCTTACTGGTGCTACCGGTATTACCGCAGGAAAGGTCGACACGCGCATCAAGGACGCAACGTCGCTGCGTGAGGGAGTGTATCAACTTAGCGGTCCCAAGATGCCTTATGACGCTTATACGCAGAGCCCTGTGCACCGATTCTTCCAGATGTGGCAGCAAACAGACTGCAACGCCGACTATGCTACCGAAGACAACGCCAGCGGATGCTTGAACGATCTCTTCCCCTGGGTCGAAACCTCCGTCGGCACCGGAAGCAACGGTGCTCCCCAACCGGTCAACTTCACTGATACCACCACCCGTGAAGGCTCTGCCTCCATGGGCTTCTACAATATGGCGCGGGGCGATGCCCCTTACTTCAAAGAACTAGCTGACGAATACACCATCAGCGACAACTTCCACCAGTCCGTCATGGGAGGCACCGGCGCTAACCACATCATGTTCGGATTTGCGGATGCAATCTGGTACAGCGATGGCAAAGGTAAAGCTCTTACTCCTTCGGCCCTCCAGACCGAAAACCCCAATCCGCAAGTCATGACCAATAACTACTACGATCAGGACGGCTATAGCGGTGGCAGCTATGTAAACTGCCAGGACATCAGCCAGCCCGGTGTTCCTGCTGTTACTAACTACCTCCAGTCGCTCAAGCGGCCTGTCAATCCGAACTGCGCCAAGGGCCACTATTACCTTGTCAACAACTACAACCCTGGCTATAACGGCGACGGGACACTTACCTCGCAGTACTCTCCGTTTACTATTCCTCCGACGGACGTCAAGAGCATCGGCGACTCCCTCATCGCCAAGGACATTCCCTTCAAGTACTACGGCGAAAACTGGGATCTCTATGTAACCGATCCTACGGAATCGAATAGTTTCGACGAATACTGCAACATCTGCAACCCCTTCCAGTACGAGACCTCCATCATGGGCACCCAGGCCAACCGTGAGAAGTACATCGCGGACACGACTCAACTCTACGAAGACATCGACACAGGCAATCTACCGCCAGTTTCCATCGTCAAACCAAGCGGCTTCAATGATGGTCACCCGGCCTCGTCCAAACTTGACCTCTTCGAAGGCTTCGTCAAGAAGATCGTCAATCAGGTCAAAGCCAACCCGGAGCTATGGAACGACACCGCGATCTTCGTCACCTTTGATGAGGGCGGCGGATACTATGACTCGGGCTACATTCAGCCGGTCGATTTCTTCGGCGATGGCACTCGTATCCCGCTCATCATCGTCTCGAAGTATTCCAAGGGTGGTCGTGTCTCTCACGAGTATGGAGATCACGTCTCACTGATCAAATTCATCGAGAAGAACTGGGGCCTTTCGCCTATCACCACTCGTAGTCGCGATAACCTCCCGAACCCGATTCAGAAGGCGAACAATCCGTATGTTCCAACCAATAGCCCAGCTATCGGCGATCTTATGGATGACTTCCGAGCATCTTCCCGGTAATCAACTACGCTGCACACAGTACAACGCTACTACGGCCAGCAATTACTGGCCGTAGTAGCGTCTTCCAGGAAATGCTTCCATCATGAAAATAGACAATTTGAACGTGCCATCCATCAGGCAGCTAACAAACCCCGTCACCTCACTCGTATTCTCTCTCGGTATCGGAATGATCTTTACTGCCACAGTAGCGCTCGCAGCTACGCCTACAACTCCGCGTGCTTTCCGCATCCAGAGTCAATGGAATATCGGCGGCAAGGGAGGTTGGGGTTTTCTATCTCTCGATCCCTCCGCTCATCGGCTCTACATTCCACGCACCGATCGTGTGACTGTCATCGATACCGAAACCGGCAAGGTCATAGGGGAAATCGACGGCATGACGAATGTACGAGATGTGACTCTCGATAGCTCCGGGAGATACGGCTATGTCACCGATCCCACCGACGGAACCGCAGGATTTGTTCGTGTCTTTGATCGTGCCAGCCTTCGAATTGTGACATCCATTCCTACCGGTCGCATCCCTGACACTATTGTCTTTGACTCGCGCACTCAATTTGTCTTCGCCTTCAACTCTCATAGTCATAGTGCAACGATCATCGACAGCACGACGAACCAAGCCGTGGCAACGATCCCCCTAGTAGGGCGTCCCGGATCTGCAGTAGCAGATGGCAATGGCGGTGTATTTGTGACTCTTCCTGCTCTCGGCGAGATAGCCCATATCGACGCAGCAACAAAGAAGGTCATAGCATCCTGGCAACTCGCATCTTGTGCAGGACCCGCTGGACTTACTGTTGATCCTGTCCACCGTCAATTCTTCACCACCTGTGAGGATCACCACCTGGTCGCTATCGACATGGACACAAGGCATGTAAATATCATCGGAGAGGCTCCAGCAAACTCTGGTGACATCGCCTTTGATCCGAAGCACGACGCTCTCTTTCTTGCGAATGCCGCTGGCACACTCACCATCTTTCATCGTGAATCACCAACTGAATACTCCATGGTCCAGCAGCTACAAACACAAGCTGGCGCTCGAACTATGGCTGTAAGCAACGCAGACGAAAAGGTCTATCTTATAACTTCTAAGTTTGGACAAAATACGGCAGCGGTATCCGAAGAATTGCAATTCCGGCCAACTCCGATCCCCGGCACATTCTCTGTCATTACGATAGCCAAATAACCACGTTGCAAGAACAATTCACCGACATAAAAGGTCGTGCAAGCACATACTGATCGGGTATATACATATCATTTTTTGTTGATATGAATCCCAAGAGCGACCAGACGTCCTGTCAACACACCGAGGCTCTGCCTCTTTATGCGCAACTGGCCTATGTCGACCGGGGCTACACGGGGCCGAATGCTGCGGAGCCCGCTCAACAACACGGCTTGCGGTTGGAAGTGGTCAAGCATCCGATGGCGAAACAGGGCTTCGTCTTGCGGCCGCGCCGCTGGGCCGTCGAACGCAGCTTCGCATGGGCTGCACGCTTCCGAAGACTTGCCAGAGACTACGAGCGACCCGATACCACGCTGAAAGGACTCCACTTACTCGCTTTCGTCGTCCTCACGCTCCGCAACCTCGCTAAGACAATTGCGTGAAGTTCATAACAGCCGCGAGGAATAGCGGAATTGAATGAAGGCGGATGTATATCCAGCGCATAAAGAACAAGCCCTCCAGTAAAACTGGGGGGGCACGAACGCTCCGTTCCGCGATCAAAAAGTGAACTTTCCAGCGAGTTGGAAGATGCGCGGATCGAGAGCCCCAGTGACATTGCCGAACGTGCCGGAGTTCAGTGCTGTTGTAAAAGCGGCGCTTCCAGTGGCACTGACAGTGGAGAAGTTAGGATGGTTGAGCACATTGAAGGCTTCAAGACGAATATTCAGAGCCAGACGCTCATGAAGCGGAAAATTGCGACTAAGTGCAGCATCCACATCGTAGTAATTAGGAGTACGGAAAGCATTGCGACCTAGATTCCCATAGGTCCCGGTAACATTCTGCGAGAACGCCGCCTTAGTGAGATAAGCGAGGTTGCCCGCGGCAGATTGTGTAATTTTGCGATGAGTATAAACGGTTGTGGAACTGACCAGATTGGGACGATCAAGGCCAATGCCCGTGAGCGAGTTGTCAATGCCCGAGGTAACATTAAGCGGCATTCCGCTCGTGATGCGCACGATCGGTGCTATCTGCCAATTGTTGACCATCGTGTTTGCCCAGCCATGCAGACCGCCGAAGTGACTGGATGCCACGAAGGTGGTATTGAAGATATGACGAACGTCGAATCCGCAGTTAGCGCGATCGAGCCGCTTATTGTTCGTATCTTCATAGGTCGGTGACGCTATATCTCCCCCGGAGTCGCCGACGCTGATGCAGTGCGACCAGGTGTAATTAGCAAGGAAGCTGAAGTTGTTCGACATACGGTGTTGGATTGCAGCGAGGAGACCGTTATAGCCCGAGTTTGCGCCATCATCGATCTGGGTCATCGTGGGGCTATACCCCACACCCTGCGTTGGATTGATCAACGAAAGGACCGTCCTATTATTAGAGTTAGAGGTCGAAGAGCATGCCTTCCCAGTGCCTGGTGAGATCGTCAGACTTCCGCAGGAGCCTGCACCTGTCCACGTACCAGGAATATAGACAGCGGGGTTGAGCGCTGCTCCAAGCCAAAGATGACTGTTCTTGTTTCCGAGATAGGTAATGGAGAAGTTCCAGCCACGCCCCAGATCCTGTTCCACACCGGCCGTCCATTGATTAACAGTCGGTGTCTGAATATGACGCGGAATGAGAATGTAGAGAGTATTCGTTGGAAAGGGCGAAGTAGACTGTGGCGGGTTGGCAATAGGAAAGGGATTCCCGCCAGAATAGGTAGCCCAGGGGTTGGCCAGGCTGGTCGTCCCCGTAATATCGATCTCGTTAGTGTACGGCGGATTGGAGCTGTTGCGCTGCGAGGTGTACAGAGCGGGATTGTCATACATGATCGCACCGCCGAAACGGAAGACAGTTTTACCGGTGCCAAAAGGATCAATCGTGAACGAAGCACGCGGAGAGAGATTCGCGAAGCGGTCGTCCGTAAATGACTTAGGAACGCCAGCATCACCATAGTAGAAAGAGCCAGCCGGAGCATTCAGATAAACAGTGCTGTGTTGGCCCGCAATAAATGCTGCCTGGCTGAAGGTACTACCGCGATGGAAGTTATCCACCGGAAATAACTCTGGCTCCCAACGCAGGCCGACGTTGGCCGTAATCCTCGGACTAAAGTGGTAGGTGTCCTGTGCGTAGACGCTGAAGGAGGTCTGGCGATATGCAGTCTGCTGAGCCTTGCTCTGGCTAAAGCCGGTGGAGGATCCGATAGCGGTCATCTGACCGGCGATGAAGTCGATCATCGGCTCCCCGGCCTTACCTCCGATACCACTTGCAAGCCCTCCAAAGTTGAAGCTGCCATTTTGTAGATAGCCGGCCTGAGTATTGTCACCAGTGCGGAGAATCTCGCCACCGAAGGCAAACTGATGCTTGCCGCGCACATAGTCGACGTCGTCACTGAAATCTTCGGTGTTGGTGTCGAAGAAGCCTGGCGAGCACGTACCGCAACCGACAGAAAAGCCGTTGCTGATGGTCACGCGAAAATCGTTGGGAACATAGTCGTACATATCGACGCCAATATTAGTTGCGTTAATGCCACCGGCAGTTGGCCCGCGATTATCGCGGCGACGATCGTAGGTTCCATGAAACGTGTTCACAATCCTAGGGCTGATAATATACGTATCCCCCAGGGTGAAGGACTGAACACGCTCGTCGTTTCCAGCGATGGTAGTGAGAAGAAGGTTCGTCGGAGAGAAATACGCAGGAGCCTTGTAGTTCGTTAGGAAGTAGCGTCCGAAGAGAGAGTGCTTCTGGTTGAAGGTATAGTCGATGCGACCGATGAACTGGTCCTCTGTATTGTTAGCGGGCAGAGCTATATTGACGCGACCATACTGGTCCGCCTGGGAGTTAGGAAGCATCTTCGAAAGTGCAAGCGCTTGCGGGCTAATACTACTGGCGGCTAGCTGTCGTGTCGAAGAAATATTGATACCAGTAATAGGATCGATGATGTTAGTAGCATTGGGCGCGCAGTTACCGCCCATCTGACTGAAGTTACCGACAAGCTCCGCAGCAGTCGGAATGCAATAACCGGTAGCGCTGCTCGTCTGCCTGTTACGAGTTCCTTGATAACCGCCGAAGAAAAACATCTTGTCCGTTAAGATCTTGCCACCCATAGTACCGCCAAACTGATTGCGCTTAAGAGTGTCCTTCGACGTCGAGAAAAAATTATTCGCATTAATGATGTTATTGCGAAGGAATTCGAACACCGTACCGTGCAACTGGTTGGTGCCTGAGTTGGTGACGACGTTGACGAGCGAGCCTGGGTGAAGACCATTACGCGCAGGCAGCGAGTTCGATTCAACGGAAAACTCCCGCAGAGCATCCGGGAAGGGGTAGGGCAGGTTGGTATTGGTAAACGTATCTGTATAAGTACCGCCATCAAGTACGTAATTGTTATAGATACCCTGACTGCCGGCGACAGCGATGACCGGGGTATTGGCATAGGTCTTGCTGCCATTGATATCCCCGGCTGGCGCATTGACAGCACCGCCGGAGACGAGGATGAGCTGCGTCGCCTGACGTCCGTTGAGCGGAAGCTCAGTGATGCGCTTCTGATCGATGACCTGTTTGAAGCTGCTGGTATCCGTCTCAAGAGCTGCGCCGCTCGCTTGAACCTCGATCTTCTCCGTGGAGCTGCCAATCGAAAGAGCAGCATTAATTTGAATATTGTTGCCGACTTCGAGAACACCCTTTTGCGTGTACCCTTGAAAGCCTGTAGCTATAACCGAAAGCGCGTAAGGACCTACCGGAACGTTGGGCAGACTATACAGGCCCGCTCCATCCGTGACCGTACTGCGCGAAGTTCCTCGCTCCGTGTTGGTGAGTGTCACCTGGGCGTTGGCGACCACGGCTCCCGTGGGATCAGTTACGGAGCCCTGAACACTCGCCGTACCGGCACTCTGCGCGAAAGACATCTTTGCCTGAAACAGGAACACAGCAGCAACGATAAATAAAACAAGCGTCGCAAGATCCGACCCAACCTTGCGCTGGAAGGAGTGCCGCATCCGCACTCCGAACTCGCCGCGGCTAGCCCGTATACCCACATAATCCTGTTCGCCCATCCAATTGCCTCCAAGGTTTCGCACCACATTCAGAAATAATTTATCTGTCGGATAAATCTCAGGGCGAAACGCTATATGGGCATACGGATCACTGTCAAGAAACAATCGCAATCGCTCACCGGTCGATACAACAATCGCTCTATCGTTTCGAAAACTGATCGAAATACCGCTACAGACTCACTTTCTCAGACGGTCGAACAGGAACACAAAAACATCGCCCCGATGGTCTCCTTTCATATGGAAGAAGCTCATCGGAGCTCTACTGCAAAGTTACTCTCTTATCGAATTTCAGTCCCTGTTGAACCAACCCTCGTATTCTGCGGTAAGAACATCGGCTTCAGAAGGCCCCCATGTTCCCGGTTCATAGGTATGTACCGGGGCTTCATGGCTGAGAATGGGATCGAGGATCCTCCACGACTGCTCTACATAATCCTGACGGGCAAAACGACGCTGATTACCCATCATCGCGTCTTCAAGAAGTTCCTCATAAGGCAACATTGCGCTCTCATCCGCCTCTGTCGCCGCCAACAGCTCGACCGGGTAACCGGAAAACCCCTGTCCCTGCAACTTCTGAAGCGCACCAATCGCAATCTTTACATCCGGACTCACCTGGAACCTCATATAGTTCGCAGGCAGCCGTTCACTCGAGAAGACAGCCGGTGGTCGGCGCATCTTGGCCACAATCTGGGTCGTCGTCGTCGCAAGAGATTTCCCTGTTCGAATGAAAAATGGCACTCCCTTCCACCGCCACGAATTGATGTAAAACCGCAAAGCAACATAGGTCTCCACCTGCGAATCTTTTGCCACGCCAGGCTCTTCGAGATACCCGCGAAACTGGCCCCGAACAACATCTTCAGGGCGGATGGGCTGAATCCCCCGCAACACCTTCACCCGTTCATCGCGGAAGAGCTCCATGTCCGTGCCGGGTGGAGGTTCCATGGCAATGTTGCTCAGCAACTGCATCAGGTGGTTCTGCACTACATCTCGTATCGCGCCGACAGCGTCATAAAACGAACCCCGCCCCTGCACACCAAAGTGCTCTGCCATCGTGATCTCAACGGATTGAATATGCTGGCGATTCCAAATAGGTTCAAGAAAAGAATTGGCAAACCGAAAGTAGAGCAAGTTCTGCACCGCGTTCTTGCCCAGATAATGATCGATACGAAAGACCTCTTCCTCGGGAAAGAAAGAGTTGACCGTCCGATTGAGCGCCTGCGCCGAAGCAAGATCATGGCCAAACGGCTTCTCGATTACGATCCGAGCACCATCAGCGCAGCCCGCCAACTTAAGCTGCTGCATCACCTCGCCAAACAGAGTCGGCGGAATCGCAAGGTAATGGATCGGATGCTTCGCAGACCCTAACTCCTGTCGCACCTGTTGAAAGGTAGTCGGATCGGCATAGTCACCATCGACATAGCGCAACCGGCCGAGCAGCTTCTCAAAGCCATCCGGGTCAAACCCACCATGCTCTTCAACACTCTTCCTCGCACGGTCCTTAAGTTGATCCAGATTCCATCCGGACTTCGCTACACCGATCACCGGCCCATTCAACTTATCCCTCTTTGCAAGTCGCTGTAGAGACGGAAAGATTTGCTTATAGGCCAGGTCGCCCGTCGCACCAAAAAACACAAGCGCATCGGAGATTACTTGTTCCACGTTCTACCCCTCTTCCTTTAAAACGCCGCCCTCATTGTAAGTCGTGATAACACCACAAATTCATTGCACAAGAGAGACAGCCCATTCTCTGCCATATTTTTGTCTAAAAATAAATAAATTGGTCATCAGCTCCTCTACCACTTCATGCTGCACACAGACGCACAAGAAGTAATGATGGTATGACGGTAAACTCGAAGCAAAGGCGACCCAATCAGATAACATGGGTACCTCTCGAGGTAGAACGGATGTCGATACGCCGATGGATCGTCCGAGGCATACAACTTCTCGCCGCCTCGCTCCTGCTGCTATACGCTGCCGATTGGGCCATCCTGCGACTACGAATCTCGCATGGAACAGCCTTCGAGGTCATCCAGGTTCACCAGTTCCTGGCCACCCCTCTTAAAGGTCAGAAAGAGGAGTACGACTACATGGGTGACGCACCGGTAAGCTGTAGCCGCTCCATCTTTCCGCAAGCCGGGAATCCTCCATGCTGGTGGCTGGCGCGGCATACAACACAATGGCAATAGACGGATCAACTACAAACTTCTTTACAATCAAAACATGAACACCGCAGAGCTAACGTTCGAGCAGATTCACCAAACCATCGCACAAGGCGGCCGCATCAGCCGCGATGAAGCACGATGGCTATGGCAGAATGCGTCGATCGCGGAGCTGTGCGATCTGGCAATGCAGGTACGCGGACGTTTTCATACTCCCCACTCCTGCACATACATGATCATGCGCATCATCAACTACACGAACGTCTGTGTAGCTCAATGCGACTACTGCGCCTTCTACCGTCTCCCCGGACAAGAAGGCGGCTACGTCATGAAGCAGGAAGAGGTATATACCAAGTTGGACGAGCTGCTCGCCCTCGGCGGAGATCTCGTGTCCTTCAACGGCGGCTTCAATCCGCATCTTCCGCTGGACTACTACTGCAATCTCTTCCGCAACATCCGCGACCGTTACGGCGATCGCTTGGAGTTCTACGCGCTCACCATCGCTGAGTTTATGTATCTCGCCGACCACGCAAAGCTCGACTACGCCACAACCGCGCAGCGCTTCAAAGATGCAGGCGTGCGATGGATTACCGGCGGCGGTTCAGAGATCCTCACGGAAGACTTCCGCAAGCGCCACAGCAAATTCAAATACACCGTAGCCCAATACTTCGAGGCACAGCGCGCCATCATCGACGCTGGCCTGCGAACAACGGCAACCATGGTCATCGGCTTCGATGAAACCCTCGAAGAGCGCCTGGAACATCTCGAACGCACCCGTCAGTTTCAAGATGAGACACACGGCCTCGCAAGCTTCCTCTGCTGGACCTACAAGCCCTACTTCACGCAGATCGGCGGCATCGAGATCGGCAACGGCGAGTACCTGCGCCACCTCGCACTGAGCCGCATCTTCCTCGACAACATCCCGCGCATCCGCACCTCCGTACTCACCCGCAACGAACGCGCACTCGAAGGATTAGCCTATGGAGCGGACGACTTCGATCTCCCCATCGAAGACGAGGTCACCCAGAAGGCAGGCGCGACCATCAGCCTGGACTTCGACTCCATCCTCAACGTGGCAAAGGAACTCGGCTTCACGCCGGAGTACCGCCATGTCGCAACGGCGCCCCAGCCCTCCACTCGATAATTCCCTCCATTAAATAAATTTTTCTCGCAACCTAACCGCCCTCCATATTCGTTGTCTAATCGTGCGAATGGACAAAGCGGAGACAGACGCGATCAGGCAAATACTCGCTGGCAATCGGGACGCCTACCGCGTTCTGATGGATCGTCACTTCCGCTCCGTCTTTCGCATCGCCTTCCGCGTCACCGGCAACGAAGCCGATGCAGAGGAAGCAGCGCAGGAGGCGTTTCTGCGCGCTTACAACAAGCTCTCCACCTTCAGGCAGGAGTCAAGCTTCTCCACCTGGATCACCCGAATCGCTATGAACACATCCATCAATCTCGTCGAACGCCGCAATCGCGATCTCTCGCACACAGCGGTACGAATCGCGGAGGACCCATCTTCCGGGAATGGCACCATGCAGATCGCCGATAGCAGCGCCGGCCCTGAGCGCGTGCTCTTGAACTCCGAAACCTCCGGATTGATTCAAACCGCCATGACCGCGCTCACCCCGATGGAGCGGACCGCATTCACACTCCGCCACATGGAGGATCTTCCCATCGCCGACATCGCAAGTGCTCTCAACATTCCAGCCAACTCGGCCAAGCAAGCTGTCTTCCGCGCCGTCTCCAAGCTGCGCAAAGTTCTCTACCTCGTGGAAGGAGGTGCCCATTGAACCATCCATCCGAAGAAGATCTGATCGCCTATCAACTCCGCGAGAGCACGAATGAAGCAGCGATTCGTGAACACGTAGAAAGCTGTGCAGAATGCGCACAGCTTTCAGACTCGATCGCCGAGACCCTCCGCGTCTTCTCCGCCCGCCCCGTTCCAGAGCCTGATCTCGACCGCAACTGGGAGCGCCTTCGCGGCAATCTAAGCGTCCTGAGCCCAGCGAAGCCTCGACGCTTCCGCCTCATCCTATGGCCTGTCGCCGCCCTAGTAACAGCAGCCGTCGCAGCGTTGCTTCTCCTCTCCACCATGAGACCGAGGCCGACAATAAGCCCCAGCGCCGGAAGCCTTGCCATCAAGAGTCACGGCCCCCTGACCACCACCCCAACCGATCCCCAGATCGCCAACCACCTCGATACCGCAGAACGTCTGCTGACCGAGGTCAACCATACCTCCGGCCCACTCGACGAATCCACCCGTGCACAAGCGCACGAGCTCCTGCTCCAGAACGCGGTCTATGTCCGCACTGCGCATGAGCACGGCGATCTCGGCGAGGCCTCGGTTCTTGAAAATCTTGGTCGTGTGCTCATCAATATTGACCACGAACCCACCACGCCCGATAGCGGTTGGCATCTCCGTTTCGAACTGAACACCGATGGCCTTCTCTTCGAGATTCGCATCCTCCGGCAGAACAGGGACCAGCTTTGATCTACCCAAGGACCACACGACCATGAAAAACCTCGCTCACTACCCAATCCTCTCTTCCGCCTTACTAATCGGCCTCGCCGCCATCCAGCCCCTACACGCTCTTGTGCCCGAGCCAGTTGCGCCCAGCTCGCCTAGCGTCGCTCCCAGTGACAACAGCGCCTACGCCGCCGGAACCCGTGCCATGAACGAGCACCGCTGGTCGGATGCTATCCGCGAGTTCGACCGCGCCGCCGCCGCCAAAAGCAACCGCGCCGATGCCGCTCTGTACTGGAAGGCATACTCGCTCAACAAGATATCCCGCCGAACCGAAGCAGCAACTACATGCGATATGCTTCGCGCACAGTTCCCCTCCAGCTCATGGAACAACGATTGCGGCGCGCTCGCAATCGATATCCACGTTAACCTCGACAACCTGAAGATTCCTCCTATCCCGCCGATTCCCCCCATCCCACCGATCGACATCGATATCGACACCCACGTCCACACCGATCACGCATCGGACGAGGATCTCAAGATCCTCGCTCTCAACTCCCTGCTCAATCAAGACCCCAACCGAGCCATCCCCATGCTGCGCGGCATCCTCTCCGGCAATCAGCCGACACGCGTCAAGAAGCAGGCCATCTTCGTCCTCGCTCAGAGCAAGTCACCCGAAGCTCAATCCATCCTCCACGATGCGGTCACCGGCAAAATGAACCCAGACCTTCAGCGTGAAGCCATCCAGATGATGGCTGTCTTCCAAGGCAAGCGCGCCAACAATACCCTCGTCGAGGTCTACCGCACCTCAACCGACACCCGTATCAAAAAATCTGTGATCTCCGCCCTCTTCATCACGCAGGATGCCCCGCGTATGGTCGAACTTGCCCGCGCTGAAAAAGACCTCGACCTCAAGCGCTCCATCGTCTCGCAACTCGCGCTCATACAGGACAAGGCCGCCACCGACTACATGATCGAACTGCTCAAGTGACGTTCCACTCAAGGAGGACTTACATGCGCCACCTCACCTGCACATTTATCTTCGGCACGCTCCTCTCCGCATCCAGCGTCATCATCGCGCAACAGCCACCCTCCATCGTCCACGCACAACTCTCGACCGCATCCGCCTCAAACGGCCTCGAGCCACAACTCGAACGCATGAAGCACACTGACGCACCCACCTGGGTTGGCTATTCCATTCCAGTTGCCGAAGACTTTCATAGCGGATCGCAATCGGACCACATCGCCTACCTCGAAGGGGATCATGCAGGAGACAGCTACAACACCATCGACAAGGAGAACACTCCCTTCGATCATGCCGTCGTCCTCCTCCGCATCGCATCAGGTCACATCGAAAATATCCGCCTCGAAAATCCCGATCGTCAGCTCGATGCCGGCGGTCTCCACTTCCTCTGGCTGAACGGCGTTGCGCCCACCGACAGCATTCACACGCTCCAGACCATCGCCCTAAAGGATGACTCCAATCACCTGCGCGACACCGCCATCTTCGCGATCTCGTTGCATCAATCGCCGGAGACAATCCCGGCGCTCATCAGCCTCACCAGTCCCAACAACGATCTAGCTCTTCGCGAAAAGGCTGCGTTCTGGCTCACCAATCGACATGGCCATGAGGGCTTTGCAGCGATCCAGCATCTCGCCCGCACCGATACCGATCCCAAATTCCGCGAGAAGCTCTGCTTCGATCTCACCCTCTCCAAAGACTCCGGCGCACTAAACGAACTCATCCGCATGGCCCACAGCGATACCTCTCCGCAGGTTCGCAAGCAGGCGCAGTTCTGGATGGCTAACATCGGAGGCAAGAAGGTCGCCGGCGATCTTCGCGACCTCGCCGAAAACGATCCTGACAATGCGGTGCGCAAGTCTGCTGTCTTCGCCCTCTCGCGCTTGCCCGGAAACGAGGCCGCAACGCAGTTGATCCAAGTCGCCAGCTCCAGCAAAGAGCCCTCCATCCGCAAGCAGGCCGTCTTCTGGCTCGGCCAATCAAACGATCCACGCGCCCTCGACTACCTGACCAAGCTTCTCGCTCAATAGAGCTGGAAATAAGATGCGGGCCGGGGAGCACCTTCACTCACCGGCCCGCATCTTTATACCCTCTTACCCAGCAGCCTGCTCCGGATGAACCACCCGATAGCTTGCGTTGCCCTTCGACCAGACAAGCAGTAACAAGTCCTTGCCCGCCGGGACCGCATGAACCGCACTGACAAACTGCTCCGCTGAAGGAATCTGCTTACGATTCACCTCGAGGATGACATCACCCGGCGCAAGCCCCGCATCATCCGCAGGGCTTGCAGGACGAACGCCCTGCACCGCCACACCATATACCTGTGCCGGCACGCTGAGTCGCTGCCGCAGATCGGGAGTCAGATCGTTGACCGCCAGCCCCAGCTTGCCGCCCTGCGGCGAAGATGCGTCATCATCGCTCGCTACCTGTGTTCCCGAGTGATACTCGCCCACCTTCAGGCTGAGCGTCTTCGCACTTCCATCACGCAACACACCAAGCGAGATCGTGTTGCCCGGGGCGATCTGACTCACCGCAACCTGCAATGCGCTCCCGTTGACGACCTTGCTGCCGTTCAACCCAGTGATAACATCCCCCTGCTCCAGACCGGCACGACTCGCAGGCGAGTCCGGTGTTACCTGAGCAACAATCGCACCGCTCGCATCTTGTAAGTGGAAGAAGCTCGCGTTCGCCGGAGTAACATCGTTCATCGCAATACCGATGTAGCCATGGTGCACGCTGCCCGTCTTGATCAACTGATCCACTGTAGCCTTGGCGATCTGCGAAGGGATAGCAAAACCCGCCCCGGCAAACGACCCGCTGTTCGAGATGATGAATGTGTTGATCCCAATCAGCTCACCATGAGCATTCACCAACGGCCCACCAGAGTTACCCGGATTGATCGCCGCATCCGTCTGGATATATCCGCCAGGCTTGCGTGCATCATCCGAGTAAGGATTCGGCCGATCGACCGCGCTCACAATACCGCGCGTCACCGAGAACTGGAAGTAGCCGAAGGGGCTACCAAAGGCCAACACCGTCTGCCCCGGATGCAACTGGCTCGAGTTGCCCCACGAGATGCTGGGCAGCTCCTTCGCATCCACCTTGATGACCGCTAGATCCGTCAGCTTGTCCGCGCCGATCAGCTTCGCCGTCAGGATTCTCCGGTCGTGCAGCGTCACACGAATCTGCACCGCACCGTCGATGACATGATTGTTGGTCACAATATAGCCATCCGGCGAGATAATCACGCCGCTGCCGATACCATGCTCAATCTGTGGTCCCTGTTGTTGCTGCGGTATCTGGCCACCGAAGAACTGCGCAAAGCCCGGCGGCAGATTCTGCAACTGCCCTTGCATGTCCGAGGAGTTCTGCCCCGGGGACTCCTTCGAAGTGACGGCAACATTCACCACGGCAGGTGTCACACGAGCAGCAACCGACTCGACCGCATTGTCGAGAGCCGTTAGCGAAGCAACACTATTGTCATCAAGCGGTGACGAAGGGTTGCTCGCAGCATGAACACCCGAGTGGTTGAAGTAAAACGCAACCGCCAGAAAGAGTACAAGGAAAGCCGCAGTAGGAACAACAATCCGTCTCGCCCTGACAACTAATTGATTAGTTAAAGCAGTCATAAGAAAACCTCGAAAGAGATGAAACATCGCTAAAGTTGAACGACAAGCCAGCCGTCAGCAGTAGGCACGGCTGCATAAGGAAGAAAAATAGTACGCTCTTCTACCACCGGAAGAGTCATGCTCGGACGAGCATCTACACTCCACGACGTAAGAACCACCCATCGCTGAATCTGTGGACGATTCGCCTCTGCTTGGGCACGCTGAACAATTGGCCGCTGAACCTTCTTAGCCTTTGCCGGTTTCGTAACAGCATGTTTTGTGACTGTCTGTATCTGTCCGGAAGCTGGCTGCCTCGAATCCATCGAAGCCTTCAAAAGCGTCATATGCGGCGCATCCTCATACACGACGCGCTCCGCCCTTACCGACCGAATACCCGGCATCGGAGCAGCCTCATCGACATGCGCTTCCGCCTGCACCGGTCGAGCCCCAGCGAACGACACCACCTGCGGGCACCGAGCCAACCCAACTGCTCCACCGAGCATCCCCAGCACCACCGCTCCCATCAACCCACGCGCCTGCATAGCAGTCAGCGTCGCCTCACGCCGCAAGATACGATGCACCCGGCGGCCCAGTTGAGACTGTCGCTCAAGCGCTCCCAGCGCTAACGACATCGCACGACGATCCAGCCCTCGCTCCGCAAGCTCAGTCAGGCAGGTCGCATACGTCCGCGGTGCCTTGGTCCTCCGCAGTACACCGTCATCGCACGCCAACTCTCGCTCAAAGCAAAGTCGCCGCTCCACCCACATCAGAATCGGGTTCAACGGAAACAGCACCAGGCTGAGCTTCTGCAACAGATTCAACCAATCATCGCTCCGGCGCAGATGTTCCACTTCATGAAGCACAATCTGCTCCAGCTCCGGTTCGCCAAGCTCTGCAAACAGCCACGCCGGAACAAGAATCCGAGGCGAGAAGAAGCCAATCACACTCGGTCGATCCAGCTCCGTCGACGTGCAGAGCAGCACACGCCTACGTCCACTCGAAAGAAGCCCCGCACAAACCACACCCGCATCCACTGGCACCGACCGCTTCGCCAGTGACCTCACCCGGAACACCTGAACCACTAATTCAGCCGCACGAAACAGAGACAGGGCCAGCCACACCACGCCTAGAGCTACGCTCCAGCGCACATCCAGTCGCACCAGCGACGCTCCAACCGGATGAACCGCCTGCCTCAACAGTAGACTCTCCAATAGCGGAAGCACCGCAATCACCACAAACACAAAGCTCCAGATCGCGAACCGCAGAGCCGGAGCCGTCTTCGGCACCAGTCGCAGGCAGAACCATACCGCAAAGGCAATCACGAACCCCTGCCATATCCCCGAAACCAGCGAAACTCCCCCAAACTGCGCCAGACTATAGATACCGTGCATGGCCTAGTTCACCCCCGAAGTGCCATCTGGGCTATCCTCTGCCGCATGCGCAATCGCTTCCTTGAGCCGAGCCAACTCCTCTGGCGTGATGTCCTCGTCACCCAACAGCGAGAGCAGCAACCGTTCCCGCGAGTTTCCGAAGAACCGCTGCAGCATATGGCGCACCTCCGACCGGCCAGCCTCATGCTCGGCAACGCACGGGCTATAAAGATACGCCCTGCCCTCCTGCCGGTGATAGACATAGCCCTTCTGCTCCAGGATGCGAATCGTCGTCAGCACCGAGTTATACGCCAGCGGAGCACTATCCGGCATCGCCGCGACCAGGTCGCCGACAGCCGACTCCCCACGCTGCCAGAGAATCTTCATCAGCCTCAACTCGGCTTCCGTCAACGTAATGGATCTCTTAGGAGGCATATCCGTCTAAACATCAGACGGGCAACTAATCCTTTAGTTAGCAACTAATAGTTAGCAAAAAAATCCGCTGCACTCTTCGCCGATGACCATTAAATAAATTGAGAAGGATGCAGGTATCTCTACCTGCACCCTCCCCATTAGCAATTAACCAATAAAGCTGATCGTCGCCGTGTCGCTCCCTACCGTAACTGAGGTCAGCACCTTCCCTCCTGCGGTTTCGAGGTTCAAGATGTCGCCCGTCAGCGGATTCGCCGTCGTTCCGGATCCGCATGCAACTGCTGTCGTGAAGGTAACCGGAGTGAACTTCGGTAGCGAAGAGTATGGTTCGCCGCCGTCCGGAGCCTCCATGATCCACTCATACGAGCTTCCGTTGAAGCTCGCGCCCGGAGGAGGAGCCAGCGTGATCGAGAAGTGCTGTCCCGTCGCCTCATTCGCGAACGAGATCGATCCCCCTGTCTTGTTGCTCAAGTACTGCACCGAGCAGTACACCTGCTGGCCAGGGCTCACCGGAAAGTTCGGAATGTTCGTCTGATAGATATAGGCTGGCGATCCCGGCTCAGCGGGCGCATACCACTCATACCAGGCAACATACGAAGCTACGCCATTTGCATTGACGTACTGCTGAACTCCCGCCTGCAAGACATCGTCCGAGACGAAGAATCCATCCAGGCCCAGCCACGAAGAGGAGTTCCAGCCGCCCTCTTCACCCTGCGGCTCGCTCGGCTTGCTCACCGTCGGAACCTTCCAGTAGCCGATGATGCCGGTCCAGGTTCCCGTCTTGCCGCCCGCCCCAGACCACACCGTCCCCAGATACGAGCCGTCCGTCATCTTCTTCGGCAACTTCTTCAGGTTGTGCGTCTTGCCGACCTGCGGTTCGAGCTTGGGGATGATCCGATCCTTCGCCAGCCACTTGCGTGAGAAGAACCTGTCCCACGCCTCCCGTAGCTCCGGAGAATCCTCTGCCGTCGGCTTACGCCACAGCAAACCATGCTTGATCAGATCGAGCTGGCTCGCGGTTTTGGGGTCGAAGTCGTCCGGCGGTGCTGCAACGGAGTATGCGCCCTTCAGGTTGGTCGAGTGAAGCGTGTATGGAATCTTGCTGCGGAATGCCTTTTCATCATGGGCAAACTCCGCGCCAATGGGTGCGGTGGTAGTAGACATGGCAAATTCTCCTTGATTCGAAATAGGAGCGGAGGCTCCCGTAAGATGGGCCCGGTAACGAATGCATGGTGCATCCACACGTCAGACCGTTGCGCCACGCACAGGATTATTTGCCAGGAAGCTTTTCGAGCGTGCTCCCTTCAGGCAATGGAGGAGTGCGGACAGGCCCGGCTAATCTCGAGCCTATCCATCAAGCAACAGCTCAGATCGACTCCAATTGCGCCTCCAAATCCGCAATCAGATCACCCGCATCCTCGATCCCCACCGACAACCGGATCAGGTCCTCGGGAATCCCCCGCGAATCCCGCAACTCCAACGGAACGCTCGCATGAGACATCTTCACCGGCACACTGATCGTGGAGTTGACACTCCCGAAGCTCACCGAGATGCGGAAGAGCTGTGTCTTCTCAGCAAGTTGTTTAGCCGCCTCCGGAGAACCCACGCAGAAGCTGAGGATCGCTCCCCCACCCCGAGCCTGTCGTTGCTGAATCGCGTAGTTAGGATGACTCGGCAGCCCAGGATAGTGCACCGCCCGCACCTTCGGATGCGCCGCAAGAAAGCTCGCAACCGCCTCGGCGTTCTTCTGCTGGGCGTCCATACGCAGCTTCAGCGTCTTCATCCCGCGCAACAGCAAAAAGCAATCGAACGGCCCCAGCGCACTTCCTTCAGCATTCTGGAGAAAGTAGATCTCCTCTGCGAGCGCCGCATCCTTCACAATGATCGTCCCGCCAGTCACATCGCTGTGACCGCACAGAAACTTCGTCGCCGAATGCAGAACGATATCGACCCCAAGATCCAGCGGATTCTGAAGATACGGTGACATCGTGCTGTTATCCACGCAGAACAACGCACTCCCGGCATGAGCTACCTCAGCCAATCCCTTCAGATCGAGCACGCGCAGCAGAGGATTCGTCGGCGACTCCGCATACACCAGCCGCGTAGCAGGCGTCATCGCCGCAGCAACGCTCTCCACGTTCGAAGCGTCCACATACCGAACCGTAACGCCGCTACGATTCAGCACCCGCGCAAAGAGACGGCTCGCCCCTCCATACAGATCCCAGTCCGCAAGAATCTCGTCCCCAGCCTTCAACAGATGCGTGACCGTCGTGATCGCCGCCATCCCGCTCGAAAAACAGAAGCCCCGCGTCCCGTTTTCAAGCGCCGCAAGCTGATCTTCCAGCACCTTCCGCGTTGGGTTCCCGCTACGGGAGTAGTCATACTGACCAAACGCATCGGCCTCCAACTGCTCGAAGGTCGCCGTCTGGTAGATCGGCGTGCTCATCGGCCGGAACGGATCGTCCGGGCAGACATCGAAGTTCACAAGACGGCTCGCAAGCTTCATCGAGCACCTCCATCTGCGCCAAACACCGCGGCAAAGGCCTGCTCAAAGTCCGCAATCAAATCCTGCGGAGCCTCCAGCCCCACCGACAACCGGATCAAACGATCCGACACGCCAAGCTTCGCACGCTCCTCCGAAGAAAGATCGCAGTGCGACGCCGTAGCCGGATTCGTCACCAGCGTCTCGACACTCCCCAAACTCTCAGCACACGTGCACAGCTTCAGCGCATCGATAAAGCGCAGCGACTCCTCCACCGACGCATCCAGCTCAAACGACAGCATCCCGCCAAAGCCGCTCTGCTGCCGCTCCGCAATCGCCTTCTGCGCAAACGAATCGAGCCCCGGATAGTTCACGCAATGCACCCGCGAATCCGCTTCAAGCCACGCAGCAACCGCCGCCGCATGGCGGCAATGCAGCTCCAGTCGCGCCGGAAGCGTCTTGAGCCCCTGCAATGTAAGCCATGCATCGAACGGTGCCTGGATCGTCCCCAGTGTCTTGCGAACCAGTCGCAACCGCTCAGTCAGTGTCTCGTCATGCGTCGCCAGCGAACCCCCAATCGTCGCATTGTGGCCATCTATATATTTAGTCGTCGACAGCATCGATATATCCGCGCCAAGCTTCAGCACATCCTGCAACAGCGGCGTCAGAAACGTATTGTCCACCGCAAGCAGCAGCCCCTTCGCATGCGCGATCTCCGCCAACGCAGCCACATCCGCCAGCTTCATCGTAGGATTCGCTGGTGTCTCAACGAATAGCAGCTTCGAATTGGGCCGAATCGCCTGCCGCACGGCATCGAGGTCAGCTGTATCGACAAAGCTGTACTCAATCGCAAAGTTCTCCAGCACCTGCCGGAAGAGCCGTATCGTTCCCCCGTACACCACCTCGGAGAGAATCACATGATCGCCGGCCTTCAGCAGCGCTAGGCAAAGCGTGCTGATCGCACCCATGCCCGAGCGGAAACAGAGCGCGGTCGCCGTCCCTTCCAGCGCGGCAATAGCCTGCTCAAGCGCATTGACCGTAGGGTTTCCGCCACGCGAGTAGCCGTAGCCCTTCGTGACGCCTACGGTCTCATGCACATAGGTCGCCGTCTGGTGGATAGGAAAAAGAATCGAGTTTGACTGCTTCTCACGGACACGATTACCGTGGATCGCCAACGTCGAGGGCTGCAAAATAGGGGCTTCGGACAAGAACTCCTCCTTTGTTAACTGAACAGGGGACGCAAAAAGGCCTACGGGCGGATGGCCCCAGACGGCTGCTCAGGGAAGGAGGTTGTGCGAGTGACTCACAGATCCGACGCTGGCCTTATGCCGCCTGGGGCGCGCATGGCCATAAGCATTCGGACTGCTGCGATAACACGATTCATAGTGATTTGGACCTTCTCTCAAAGGGTACTACAGAGCCCATATTGCCGAAAGCACCCCCTTCTTCCCGCGTGCGCAACAACCGAAAACTATCGCTCTAAAAGACCTTTCACCTTATTCGCTCAAAGCAGCGGTAAACTTTTGGCTACCAGATCACAACACAGGAGCTCATCGGATGATCGCCCCGTTACCTCCAAAACAAGAAAGCTCTTCTCCCTGAGATAAGTTGCTCGACATGATCGACTTACGCACAAGCTAAAAGTGTTGCAACTTTATAGATAACCTCATCCGTCCATACCTTGCCGGACGAGATTTACATACAGCCAGATTGCGCAGGGCAGCGCCCCTTCAATCCTGACGAGGAAAAAACATTGCCAGCTGAACCAAACGAGTATCCACATCTCGGAGCCGACCACCAGCTCCCGGCCCCCGAATCGGCCAAGCCGCGCAGTAAGGTCGTTCGCATCGTCGTATGGGTTGCCCTGCTTCTCATCTTCGCAGTCGGTTTTTACGTGATCCTCACCCGCAAAAACACGCCCGTCACTCCCGGCGGCGGACGTCGCGGCGCTGCCGGCGGCACCGTCACCATCACCACCGCAACCGCGCAGCGCGGAGACATCGGCGTCTATCTTGACGCCATTGGCACCGTCACCCCGGTCTATACCTCCTCGATCACGGCCCAGGTCAGCGGTGTCATCACCACCGTGCACTACAAGGAAGGTCAGATCGTCCGCAAGGGCGAGCCTTTGATCGACATCGATTCCCGCCCCTACCGCGCCACCCTGCTCCAGGCGCAGGGCATCCTCGAACGCGACCAGAACATCCTCGCCCAGGCGCAGATGGACGTCGAGCGCTATCGTGCCGCATGGGCCCGAAACGCCATCCCCAAGCAGACCCTCGACGATCAGGAAAAGGTCGTCCTCCAGGACCAGGGCACCGTCAAGAACGACGAAGGGACCGTGCAGTATGACCAGATCCAGGTTGATTACTGTCACATCGTAGCCCCCTTTACCGGGCGCGTCGGCCTCCGGCTGGTCGATCCCGGCAACGTCGTCACCGCCAACGGAACTACAACGCTGGCAGTCATCACTCAGGTCCAGCCCATCACCGTCATCTTCACCATCGCCGAAGACACCCTCGGACAGGTAGCACCCCGCCTTCGCCAGAACGCAAAGCTCCCCGTCGATGCCTACGACCGTGCAGCCCTGAAGAAAATCGCCACTGGAACTCTCCTGACACTCGACAACCAGATCGACACCACCACAGGCACACTCAAAGCACGCGCCTCGTTCGACAACAAAGACCTCATCCTCTACCCGAACGAGTTCGTCAACACCCGCCTGCTCGTCAACACCTTGCAGGGAGCGACGCTGATCCCTTCGCCCGCCATTCAACATAACGGCGACCTTGCCTTCGTCTACGTCATTCAGGACAGCGTCGCCCACATGCGCACCATCAAGACCGGCGTAACGGACGGCGGCATCACCCAGATCACTGGCATCAACCCTGGAGACGTCCTCGCCACCAGCAGCTTCGAAAAACTTCAGGACAAGGCAAAGATCGCTATCTCCAAGACGCCGCTCCCGACCAGCACCACAGGGAGTGACGCTCCTTGAGTCCTTCGCGTCCCTTTATACTTCGGCCCGTCGCGACGTCGCTGCTGATGGCGGCAATCCTGCTCATCGGCATCGTGGGGTACACGCAACTGCCGGTCTCCGCCCTCCCGGAGGTCGACTACCCCACAATCCAGATCCTCACCTTCTATCCGGGAGCCAGCCCGGACGTCATGGCCACCACCGTGACAGCTCCCCTCGAGCGTCAGTTCGGCGAACTCCAGGGCCTCAGCCAGATGACCTCCAGCAGCTCCGGAGGCAACTCGGTCATCGTGCTCCAGTTCAACCTGAGCCTGAACATTGATATCGCCGAAGAAGAGGTCCAGGCCGCCATCAATGCGGCACAGAGCTTTCTGCCCGCCAATCTCCCCGCACCGCCGATCTACAGTAAGACCAACCCCGCCGATGCGCCCGTCCTGACCCTCGCCGTCACCTCGAACGTCATCCCGCTCTCGCAGGTCGAAGACCTCGTCGACACCCGTCTCGCCCCGAAGATCTCGCAACTATCGGGCGTCGGTCTCGTCAGCATCAGCGGCGGCCAGAAGCCCGCCGTCCGCATCCAGGCCAATCCCGCCGCCCTATCCTCTTACGGCGTCAACCTCGAAGACCTCCGCACCGCCGTCTCCAGCGCCAGCGTCAACGCAGCCAAGGGCAACTTCGACGGCCCCCGCCAGGACTACCAGATCGACGCAAACGATCAGCTCGTCACCAGCAAGGACTATAAACAGGTCGTCGTCGCCTATCGCAACGGCGCACCCATCATGCTGACCGATGTGGCGCACATCGTCGACGGCGTCGAAAACACCACCCAGGCCGCCTGGATGAACAAGACTCCAGCAATCATCCTCAACGTCCAGAGGCAGCCCGGCGGCAACACCATCAGCGTCGTCAAGAGCATCAAAGCTCTGCTGCCGCAGCTCGAGGCCAACCTCCCCGCAGGCATTCAGGTCACCACGCTGACCGACCTCACGACGCCCATCCAGGCCTCCGTCGACGACGTCGAATTCGAGCTCATGCTGACCATCGGCCTTGTGGTCATGGTCATCTTCCTCTTCCTGCGCAATCTCTATGCGACCATCATCCCCAGCGTGGCCGTGCCGCTCTCTCTCGTCGGCACCTTCGCCGCGATGTACGCCCTCGGCTACTCGCTCGACAACCTCTCTCTCATGGCGCTCACCATCTCCACCGGCTTCGTCGTCGACGACGCCATCGTCATGGTGGAGAACATCTCGCGCTACCTCGAAGAGGGCGACCCACCGATGGAGGCGGCCCTCAAAGGAGCCGAGCAGATCGGCTTCACCATCCTCTCCCTCACCGTCTCGCTCATCGCCGTACTCATCCCCTTGCTGTTCATGGGCGATGTCGTCGGCCGCCTCTTCCGCGAGTTCGCCGTCACCCTCGCCGTCACCATCATCGTCTCTGCAGTGGTCTCGCTCACACTCACTCCGATGATGGCGTCGCGCATCCTCAAGCACGACCCCAAGGCGACGCAAGGCCGCTTCTACCAGGCATCCGAGCGCGTCTTCGAGAACATGATCGCCTTCTACGGCAGGACCCTGAAGGTCGTCCTTCGCTTCCAGACCGTCACCCTCCTCGTTGCCCTCGCAACGCTGCTGCTGACGATCTATCTCTACATCATCATCCCCAAGGGCTTCTTTCCGGTGCAGGATACCGGCGTCATCCAGGGCATCACCCAGGCCCCGCAAACCATCGGCTCGAAATCCATGGCAGAGAAGCAGCAAGAGCTCGCCAACGTCATCCTGAAAGACCCCGCCGTCGAGAGCCTCTCCTCCTTCATCGGAGCAGACGGCACCAACACCACCACCAACAGCGGCAGAATGTCGATCAACCTGAAGCCGCTCAACCAGCGCGACCTCAACGCCTCGGACGTCATCCGCAGGCTCCAGTCGAAGCTCACCAGCGTCGATGGCATCCAGATCTTCATGCAGCCGGTCCAGAACATCACAGTCGACGACCGCGTCAGCCGCACCCAGTACCAGTACACGCTCGAAGACCCCGACCAGAATGAGCTCAACGATTGGACGAACCGCTTCCTCGTCAAACTGAAGCAGGTTCCCGGCCTCGAGGACGTCGCGACCGACCAGCAAACCGGCGGCCTCGCCGTATCGCTCGTCATCGACCGCGCCACAGCCTCACGCCTCGGTATCGCGCCGACCACCATCGACAACACACTCTACGACGCCTTCGGCCAGCGTCAGATCAACACGATGTACACCCAGCTCAACCAGTACCACGTCATCCTCGAGGCCGAGTCGCAGTTCCAGCTCTACCCCGAGATGCTGCATCACATCTATATCCAGTCCAACGCCGCCGCCGGAACCACCGGCGCAAGCGCATCCAGCTCCTCCGGCCAGGGCTCCACCTCCGCAGGCTCGAACGCCCTCACCACCTCCGCGCTCTACACGCCCTCGGCCAACACCCTCGCTCCCCCGGCCAACGCGCTCACCTATAGCGCCAGCTCCACCACCAGCAATGGAGCCACCTCCGCAGGTTCGACCAGCTCCAACATCAGCAGCCGCGTCCCCCTCAGCGCCTTCTCTCACTTCGAGACAACCACCGAGCCGCTCTCCATCACCCATCAGGGACAGTTCCCCGCCATCACCGTCTCCTTCAATCTCGCTCCCGGAGCTTCGCTCGGTGGCGCCATCGACGACATCACCAAACTGCAAAAAGGCATGCACATGCCCGCGAGCCTGCAAGCGGACTTCCAGGGCACCGCGGCATCCTTCCGCAACTCGCTCTCGAACGAGCCCCTCCTCATCCTCGCCGCCCTGGTCACCGTCTACATCGTCCTCGGCGTTCTGTACGAGAGTTTCATCCATCCCATCACCATTCTCTCGACCCTCCCCTCCGCAGGCGTCGGTGCCTTCCTTTCGCTCATCATCTTTCATCAGGACCTCAGCGTCGTCGCCATCATCGGCATCGTGCTGCTCATCGGTATTGTTAAGAAAAACGGCATCATGATGGTGGACTTCGCCCTCGAAGCCGAGCGCAACCACGGGAAAACCTCGACCGAAGCCATCTACGAGGCCTGCCTCCTCCGCTTCCGTCCCATCATGATGACCACCATGGCCGCACTGCTCGGCGGAATCCCGCTCGCCTTCGGCACCGGCATCGGTTCGGAGCTGCGCCGTCCACTCGGTATTTCCATGGTCGGCGGTCTTCTGCTTAGCCAGGTGCTGACCCTCTACACCACACCGGTCATCTACATCTTCTTTGACAACCTCGCGCAGCGCTTCTCCCGCAAACCCGCGCATCCGCCGACCGGCAGCGAGCCCGTATCAGAAGGGCACGCATGAACATCTCCGCGCCCTTCATCGCCCGGCCGGTAGCCACCACGCTGCTGACGGTCGCCATCGCCATCGCCGGGGGCATCGCCTTCCAGGTGCTTCCCGTCTCGCCCCTGCCCCAGGTGGACTTCCCCACCATCAATATCAGCGCCAGTCTGCCCGGAGGAAGCGCCGAGATCATGGCCTCCTCCGTCGCGACTCCACTCGAGCGCCAGCTCGGCCACATCGCCGGCGTCACCGAGATGACCTCCTCCAGCAGCCTCGGCACAACCAACATCACCATCCAGTTCGACCTCAGCCGCAACATCGACGGTGCCGCGCGCGACGTACAGGCCGCCATCAACGCGGCTCGTACCTATCTGCCCGCCAACCTGCCCTCCAATCCCTCCTACCGCAAGGTCAATCCGGCCGACGCACCAATCATGATCCTCGGCCTCACCTCGGACAAGTACGGACCCGACAAGCTGTACGACGAGGCCTCTACCGTCCTGCAGCAAAAGCTCTCGCAGATTCAGGGAGTCGGTCAGGTAAGCACCGGCGGCGGTGCATCACCCGCCGTCCGCGTGGAGGTCAACCCCACCAAGCTCGCCAGCTTCGGCATGACCATGGCGAACGTCCAGTCCGTGTTGAGCCTGCAAAACTCCGACCTCGCACGCGGCCAGATCACCGACGGCAAAACTACGGCAGACATCGTCGTCAACGGCCAGATCTCGCACGCCGAAGACTATAAACCCCTCATTATCGGCTACAACAAGGGCGCGGCAGTACGCCTGGACAACGTCGCCGACGTCATCGACTCCGTGCAGAACGTCCGCGCCGCAGGCTACCTCAACGGCAAACGCTCCGTCGTCCTAATCGTCTTTCGCCAGCCCGGCGCAAACATCATCGACACCGTCGACCGCATCCGCGCACAACTACCCTCGGCCGAAGCCTCCATCCCCAAGGGCATCGATACCACCATCGTTCTCGACCGCACCACGACCATCCGCGCCTCCGTCAGCGACGTCGAGCGAACCCTGATCATCTCCATCGTTCTCGTCATCATCGTGGTCTTCATCTTTCTTAAGAACGGACGCGCCACCCTCATCCCCGCCGTCGCCGTGCCCGTCTCCCTTATAGGCACCTTCGCCGTCATGTACCTCTGCGGCTTCTCACTCGACAATCTCTCTCTGATGGCGCTCACCATCTCCACCGGCTTTGTCGTCGACGACGCCATCGTCGTCATGGAGAACATCTCCCGCCATCTCGAAGACGGCATGACCCCGCTCGACGCCACCCTGCGCGGCGCACGCGAGATCGGCTTCACCGTCATGTCCATTAGCATCTCGCTGATCGCCGTCTTCATCCCGCTGCTCCTCATGGGAGGAATCGTAGGCCGCCTCTTCCGCGAGTTCGCCATCACCCTCTCCACCGCCATTCTCGTCTCCATGGTCATCTCGCTGACCACCACCCCGATGATGTGCGCCTATCTCCTCAAGAGCGAGCACAACCAGAAGCATGGCCGCATCTACATGGCCACCGAACGGTTCTTCGACTGGATACTCTCGCTCTACCGCAACAGCCTGCACTGGGTCCTTGAGAACCCCGGCCTTACTCTCACCGTTCTCGTCCTCACCATCGCCCTCAACGTCGTCATCATCATCAAGATCCCCAAGGGATTCTTCCCCCAACAAGACACCGGCACCATCTCAGGAGGAATCCAGGGGGCGCAGGATGCCTCCTTCCCCTCGATGAACGATTCCCTCCAGAAGATCGAAGCCGTCGTCGGTAAAGACCCAGCCGTGCAGAACGTTATCGGATTCACCGGCGGCGGCGGCGCCACCAACACCGGAAACCTCTTCACTATCCTTAAACCGCTCAACATCCGCAAAGTCGGCGCACCCGAGATCATCAACCGCCTCCGCCCCAGGCTGAATCGACTTCCCGTAGCCTCCACCTTCATGCAGCCGTCTCAGGACCTTCGCATCGGCGGCCGCAACAGCAGCGCCCTCTACCAATACACCATCCAGGCAGATAACCTTACCGACCTCAAGACCTGGGGGCCAAAGCTGTTCAACGAGATGAAGAAGCTCCCCGGCCTGCAAGACGTCAACTCCGACCAGCAGAACGGCGGCCTCGAAGAGATGGTCACCTATGATCGCGTCACCGCCGCGAAACTCGGCCAGACCGTCAAATCACTCGACTCCGGCCTCTACAACGCCTTCGGCCAGTCTGAGGTCTCCGTCATTTACACGCAACTAAACCAGTATTACGTCGTCCTCGAGGTCGCCCCCCAATACTGGCAGACCCCGGACGGCCTGAAGAATATCTACTTCCATCCCACCGGCAGCAGCAGCAGCACCGCCAGTGGAAACTCCCCGCTCTCTACCATGGCGAAGAACAGTGCGAACACCACGCCTCTCGCTCTGAACCACACCGGCCTCTTCCCCTCCGTGACCGTCTCCTTCAATCTCGCGAAGGGTGTCTCGCTCAGCGAAGCCACTCTCGCCATCTCCCAGATGGAGGCGAAACTCGGCGTCCCCTCGACGATCCACGGCTTCTTCGCCGGAACCTTGCAAGCTTACCAACAGTCGCTCAGCTCCGAGCCGGTCCTCGTCCTCACCGCCCTGCTCGCGGTCTATATCGTCCTCGGCGTTCTCTACGAGAGCCTCGTGCACCCCCTCACGATTCTCTCCACGCTTCCCTCCGCCAGCGTCGGAGCCATGCTCGCACTCATCCTCTTCAACGAGGATCTCAACGTCATCTCCATCATCGGCATCGTCCTGCTCATCGGCATCGTCAAGAAGAACGCCATCATGATGATCGACTTTGCTCTGCAAGCCGAGCGCGAAGGCGGCCTCAGCACCGAAGACGCCATCTTCGAAGCCTGCATGCTGCGCTTCCGCCCCATCCTTATGACCACCATGGCGGCACTCTTCGGAGCGCTTCCCCTCGCCTTCGGCACCGGCACCGGCTCAGAGCTTCGCCGCCCCCTCGGAATCACCATCGTCGGCGGCCTCATCGTCAGCCAACTCCTGACGCTCTACACCACACCCGTCGTCTACCTCACGCTCGATCGCCTGCGCCTGCGTATGCTCGGCAAAGAGCGCGACACCTTTCATCCGGCTGGGCCAGACCCTTTTCCCGCGGACTAATTTGATTCACCATGGATGTCTGACACTATGATCAACCTTCCTCGCAAAGCCGCTTGCTACACCGCTCTGGCAGCCCTGCCGACCCTCGCAGCCCTGCTCCTCGGCGGCTGCCGGATTGGCCCGAAGTACACCGTGCCGCCCGCAACCGCGCAGGCTCCCCCAGCCTCCTACAAGGAGTCCCCAACCCAGTTCACCGACACCGACACCAATTCCAATGCATGGAAGGTCGCACAACCCGGAGATGCCATGCTCCGCGGCAAGTGGTGGGAGATCTACAACGAGCCCGAGCTGAACACCCTCGAAGAACAACTCAACATCAACAACCAGAACATCAAGCAGTTCTTCGAAAACTTCATGGCCGCCCGCACTCTCATCACCCAGGCGCGCGCCCAGCTCTATCCCACTGCCTCCGTCGGCCCCACCTACTCACGTTCCCGCTCCTCCGCCAACACCAGCAATACAGGAACCACCGGCACCAGCGGCGGAAAGGAAACCTCGCTCACCGAGCTCCCCCTCGATGTCTCCTGGGAACCCGATCTCTGGGGTAAGGTCCGCAACACCATCCGTGAGCAGCAGTACAGCGCCCAGCTCAGCGCCGCCGACCTCGAAAACGAGCGCCTCACCGAACAGGCCAGCCTCGCAGAGTACTTCTTCGAGCTCCGCGGTCAGGACGCCCTAGTCCAGATCTACGACGAGACCATCGCCGCTGACAAAAAATCCCTCGACTACACCCAGGCCCAGTACGACACCGGCGTAGGCGACCGCATCTCCGTCGTCGAAGCCCAAAACACCCTCCAGAACGCCCAGGCCGCCGCCATCAACCTCGGCGTCGCCCGCGCCCAATACGAACACGCCATCGCCATGCTGATCGGCACGCCTGCCTCCGGCTTCTCCATCCCGGTCCGCCCCCTGCTCAAGACAGCGCCCGCCATCCCCATCGGCGTCCCATCGCAACTACTCGAGCGCCGCCCGGACATCGCCGCCTCCGAGCGCACCATGGCCTCCGCCAACGCCCAGATCGGCGTCGCCACCGCCGCCTTCTACCCCACCCTCACCCTCAGCGCCTCCGGTGGCTTTGAGAGCTCCACCTTCAAACACCTCCTCGACTGGCCCAGCCGGTTCTGGTCCATCGGCCCCTCCGTCTCCGAGACCGTCTTCGACGCCGGCCTCCGCCGCGCCACCGTCAACCAGTACATCTCCACCTACAACGCCGACGTCGCCGGCTATCGTCAGACCATCCTCACCGCCTTCCAGCAGGTCGAGGACTATCTCGCAGCCGTCCGCATCCTCCAGCAGCAGATCCAACAGCAGGAGCTTGCCATGAAGTCCGCACAGGAGTTCGTAGACCTCGAGATGAGCCGCTACCAGACCGGCATCGACCCCTACGTCGACGTCGTCACCGCCCAGACCACCCTGCTCACCGACCGCCAGACCCTCGCCACCCTCCACGTCCAGCAGATGACCGCCTCCGTGCAACTCATCGCAGCCCTCGGCGGAGGCTGGGACGCATCCCAACTCCCAACCCCAGCCCAGGTGTCAAAGAAACTCACCAAAGCCGAAACCCAGATCACCAAATAGCAATCACGCATCTGCTTTGCTGACACTCATAACCAATCTGTCATCCTGAGCGAAGTCCCTCGCAGCTTCATCGCGAGGGACACAGTCGAAGGACCTGCGGTTGCCTTTGCTGTTGCCTGTTCTTCCCCCAATATCCACCCAACGTTCCCCCCTCTATCCGCATCTCTCCAAACAGCTCGTCTATACTCACCACCTGTACGGCATCCGCCGATCGGAGTCCCCATGCGCCTCACCCTCGCCTATGCCGCTACCTTCCTCTCCCTCCTCGTTCCCGCCACCCTCACTGCGCAAGAAACCCTCATCATCGACGCCCACGCCCCCACCACTCCCTTCCCCCACTTCTGGGAGAAGACCTTCGGGTCCGGCCGCGCCATCCTCTCCCTCCGCGACGACTACCGCAAAGACCTCGACACCGTCCACGACGCCACCAACTTCGAATCCGTCCGCTTCCACGGCATCTTCAACGACGAAGTCGGCCTCTACGACCCCGATCGTCAGGTGAAGAACCCCGGCCTAGCCGCCGAGGCCATCCAGTCCGACACCGTCTACAACTTCTCCTACATCGACCACATCTACGACGGCCTCCTCGCTCGCCACATCCGCCCCTTCGTCGAGCTCTCCTTCATGCCGAAGAAGATGTCCTCGAACCCTGACGCCGTCCACGCCTTCTGGTACCACCCCAACGTCGCCCCGCCCAAGGACTACAAGCTCTGGGATGCCATGATCACCGCCTTCGCCAAGCACCTCATCGACCGCTACGGCATCGACGAGGTCAGCACCTGGTACTTCGAGGTCTGGAACGAGCCCAACCTCGACTTCTGGGGAGGCCGTCCCAACCAGCCCACCTACTTTGAGCTCTACGATCACACCGCCCGCGCACTCAAGACCGTCAGCCCAAGCATCATCGTCGGCGGACCCTCCACCGCCCAGGCCGCCTGGGTGCCTGACTTCCTCGCTCACACCCATCAGGCCAACGTTCCCGTCGACTTCGTCAGCACCCACGTCTACGGCAACGACACCGCCGACAACGTCCTCCACACCAACGAGAACGTCCCCCGCGATCAGATGGTCTTCCGCTCCGTCGAGAAGGTCCACAATGAAATCTTGAAATCCCCCTACCCAAAGATCCCCCTCATCTTCTCCGAGTACAACGCCAGCTACGCCAACGAGCCCAACGTCACCGACACCGTCTACATGGGCCCCTGGCTCGCCAACACCATCCGCCAGTGCGACGGCCTCACCCAGGCCATGAGCTACTGGTCCTTCTCCGACGTCTTCGAAGAGCAGGGCGTCGTCCGCACCCCCTTCTACGGCGGCTTCGGCGTCATCGCCGAGGACGACATCCCCAAGCCCGCCTTCAACGCCTTCGCCATGCTCCACCGCCTCGGCGATCAGCGTCTCCCCATCGCCTCAAACCCCGAAGACGCCCTCGCCACCCGCACCGCCGACGGTGCCCTTGCCATCGCCCTCTGGAACTACGCCCCACCCTTCGGCGAAGGCTCCACCTATACCCCGCCCCCCACGAACCTCGGCCCATCCAAAACCATCACCCTCAAGCTCAAGGGTGTCTCCCCCACAGCAGCCGCCGAACTCTGGCAGCTCGACGCCGACCACGGCAACGTCGTCAAAGCCTTCGACGCCATGGGCCGTCCCGCCACCCCCAGCCGCCAGCAGATCCTCGAGCTGCAAGCCGCAGGAAAACTGCCCGCCCCGCAGCACCTTCATCTCACCAATAACGCCCTCACCGTAACCCTCCCCCCACAAGGGCTGGCCGTCCTCACCATCCAGTAAGTAAGCAATAACGCGATTGCTTGTTCTTAAAAAGAACACTCCAAAAACTGTCATCCTGAGCGGAGCCGAAGGACCTGCATTGGCGTTTGCAGTTGCCTGTCCCACCAAAACCACTGGAAAAAGAATCTACAAGCCGTTCACCATCAAATGCCAGGACGAAACACCTAACTGAACCGTGTTCGCCGCCAAAGCGCCCAGCTTCCCGCCGCAAGACTGAGAGCAAGAATCACCCCCAGAGCCACAATCCAGTGCAGGTTCATCGCCAACGGAGGCACAATCGCGCGTACCCCAAGCCACACAAACACTCCTGTCGCCACGAGCACAATCGCATAGTCCCACCAGCGCCGTCGTTCGTCGCGCCCACCAAACTCGTCACCACCCAACGCAGCGAGCGTCCGGTAGTAGTTGAGGTTATATCGCTCGCACTCCCGCAAAACCGCCTCGTTCTTTGAGCTGTCTTCCCTGCCCGAAGCGACCGCCGTGCTGATCGCCAGCGCTCCCAGAATCATCACCACCGATCCCGCCATGACCAGCAGCTTATGCGGCCGATCCGCCGTCGCCAACTCCCCAAAGACCAGCGCCCCCCACGCCAGCCCCCATAACTGGTTCGTATTCGAGAGCGGAATCCCTCGCCCAATTCCAAGGTACTTCGCCGCAAACTGCTGAAACAGATCGCCGACCACCCACACAAACCCGCCAAGGAACAACCAGAACACCACACCGCGCAGATGCAGAATCTGAAACGCCGAAGAGTGCAGTCCTCCATCGAGCGCCAGCGTTAGCGCAAACACCGTCCCCAACTCGCCCACCGTAAAGGCAGTCACAAACGAGAGCGGATTCATGCCGCTCAAATAAGCCTTGCGGTAAGGAACATACATCGTTCCCCACATAAGACTCGCCCCCACCGCTGCAAAAATACCGCCAAGCGCATGATGCCCCGTCGACGAACCATCATGCAGCGTGCTGAAGCCCAGCATCACAGCAGCAATCACAATCGCAATCGCTCCAACCACAACCCGGATAATATTCTTCGCGCTGGCTCCCTCAAGCTCGCGAAACAGCACCCGCCCCCAGAGCAACCCGATCAGCGAGTTCGTATTCCACAGCGGAAACGCCACCGCCAAACCAACATCGCGAATCGCAAACACCGTAAGTGTATTGGCGACCGCCCATAGCGCCCCCGCCAGCAACGCCCAGACGATGAGGTGCTTCTTCTCCGCCAGATCGGCGAAGACGTACCCCGTTCCCTTCAGCAGCGTCGGAAAGGTCCACCGTGCTGTAAACACCCCCGCCACCATGCAAAGCGAGATCGCAAAGGGAGAAAACCCCGCATTCACCAGCTTCGTCGGAGCCTCCGCAGCACCCAGCCACACCCCAGCCGTCAGGCCGCAGATGACCCCAAGGCCATGGAGCGACAGGCTCCCTCTTCCACTCGTTTCTGCCACCGTTGCCATCTTCCTCTCGAAACTTCGGATCTAGTGCAACGCGACCAGCAGAGCAATGCCTGCCAGCAGGACAAAAAACGGCACCAGAAAGTGGCTGTCGGTCAGAATCGTTTTGATACCGCTCTTGGATGATGAAGAAGCCATTGCAAAAACCCTATCTGCCGCTCCTTCGACTGTCAACGGACCAGCCGACGCACGTGTTTGTAACTACAAAACCGTAACTCCGGTTTTGTAGTTACAAACCACCTCAGGCCCTACACTTTGATAAAGATTCTCGAACGGTACAGGAGAGAAACCGGCAGCCAGCACACCGCAACGAACGCCAGAGAGTAGAGCAGCGAGGCAAAAGCCGCATCCGGCACAACACGTGCAATCGCACCGTAACACCACTGCAACACATTGATCCCCGAACTCAAACGAATGCTGCCGAGACCGTCCGCCAGCACCTCGGAGAACACATAAGCCGTAATGGCATTGGTCCCGAAGACCAGCAGCGGTGTGAATAAGCGCGACTGCTTCGGCTTGCTCTCCCCCGCACTCCGAACATCAACCAGCCAGATCGCCAACGCCAGCAGAAGCAGGCTCAAACCACCGGCAAACAGAACATACGAGCTCGTCCAGAGCTTCTTATTGATTGGGAAAGAAAAGTTCCAGAGCCCCCCAAGCAGCACCCCGGAGACACCCGCAATCGCAATCCCACGCGCCTTGCTCGCAAGCGTGCGCGTAGAGCGCAGCCAGTACCCAGTCAGCAAGCCAAAAAGAGCCGTCCCCAGCGCAGGAATCGTACTCAGCAAACCCTCAGGATCACGCGTACGCTCGTACAAATGCGGCGCAGAAAAGATCTGACGATCGAGCCATGCCGCCAGGTTCGCATCGCGATCAAGCAACGGCACCCCATGCGTGGGAACGCCAAAGCCCGGAACCGGAACGAAGCGCATCAGTATCCAATACCCCACCAGACAAGCAACGGCAACAGCCGCCTTGTTGCGCCACCCACCGATGAAAAGATTGAACGTCGCAACAATGAAGTAGCAGATCGCAATGCGCGGAAGCACGCCATAGAACCGCATCGTGCTCAGATGGAAGAACGGAAAGCTGTTGACAACCAATCCCAGCAGATACAGGATGACCGTCCGCCGAAAGATGTGTCCAAGGAGCGACTGCCGAGTGGCTCCTCCACCTAATCTAGATCCCTGCGAGAGCACAATAGCCACACCGACAAGAAAGAGAAACGTCGGAAAGACAAGATCCGTCGGGGTAAAGCCGTTCCACTTGGCGTGCTTCAACGGCCAGTAAGCGACCGCCTCATTCCCGTTGTTATTGACGAGGATCATGAAGCCGATCGTCAGGCCGCGCAGAAGATCGAGCGACAACAGACGGGTGGGCTTGCTAGTGGTATGTTCGGCCAACGGTGCAGCGATCGCAGTCATTCCATTGCCTCTTCATAGGGAGTATGTGCCTGACACAACGCAGGCACTGCGGAAAAGGTATCACCCTACGGGCCTGCCGCGGAGTGGAACGACAACAATTCGCCCCTGTCACCCACGCTAAAGTGTCTGGAGCGCAGCACACGCCCGATCCAGGTCGTGCGGCCTCTTACCAAAGCAGAACCGAAGCAGGTTGTCACCACGCCCTTCCGCAAAGAAGGCCGATCCGGCAACCGAGGCAACGCCAGTAGCCGCAAGCAGATTCCGCGCCTTCTGAGGTGCCGTAGTACCGGGGATGCGACTGGAATCGGCAAGAACATAGTAGGCCCCGGCAGGCACAAACGGCGTCAGACCCGCTGCACGGAGAGCCGCGCAAAGCTGGTCGCGCTTCTGCTGATACTCCGTAGAAAGCCCCTCGTAGAACGATTGCGACAGCTTGAGCAAACCCGCCGCCGCACCATGCTGTAGCGGCGCAGGGCTACAGATATAAGTGAGATCGTGGAAATAGCCAATGGACGGAATCCAACGGCTACTGGCCGTGAGGTAGCCAACGCGCCAGCCCGTAATGCTGAAGGTCTTCGAGAAGCCGGAGATCGTGATGGTGCGCTCGGCCATGCCGGGAAGCGTGGCAAGGCTGATATGACGCGCACCATCGAAGAGAAAGTACTCATAGATCTCATCGCAAAAGACAAACAGATCATGCTCGATGGCAATATTGGCAATGATCTGAAGCTCGGCAAGACTGAACACCTTGCCCGAAGGATTCGACGGTGTATTCAGAACAATCGCGCGAGTGCGCGGCGTGATGGCCTGGCGAAGAAGCGCAGGATCAAGCTCAAAATCAGGAGCAGCGAGCGGTACAACAACAGGCACCATCCGGAGTGATGTCAGCGTACTGAGGTGATAGCCATAAAAAGGTTCGAAGACAAGAACCTCGTCGCCAGGATTAAGCAGCGCAAGACACGCAGCGTAAAATGCACCGGTAGCCCCAGCCGTGACAAGAATCTCCGTATCCGGATCGGCCGCAATCGCATTGTGCCGCAGGAGCTTAGCGCCAATCGCCTGACGCAGCGCAGCAATGCCATCGAGCCGCGTGTAGATGTTGTGCCCCTCGCGAATAGCCGCCATCGCCTGCTCGACAACAAAGCTGGGAGCCTCCGTATCGCAGATACCCTGGGCAAGATTGATGCCGCCGACGCGATCGCACTCGACCGACATCGAGCGAATCTCGGACTGGATGATGAGGGGCGAGATCGTGCTGAGAGAAAGTTTGCTCATGGAAAGAAACCCTGTCACGCAGGATAGCGGATCACGCGACACTTCATCATAAAAGGAAACTTCCCCCGAAAGTGACAGAAAGGGGGGTGAGTGCATAGGATAAAAGCCTATGCATAGACGGGATTTCCTTAAGACTACAAGCACCGTTCTTGCTGGGGCAGCCTTGCCCAGTGTCGCCCTCGCCGCAGAAGAACCAGTACATGGCCGCGAAATCCTGCCCATCAACCGCGGCTGGCGATACCACCCGAGCAAGGTCGAAGGTGCGGAGGATCCTTCCTTCGACGATTCCACGTTCGAACGTATCGTGGTCCCGCATACGAACATCACCCTGCCCTGGCACAGCTTCGACGACAAGGACTACGAGTTCATCTCCACCTATCGCCGGCGCTTCAAGACGCCCGCGAACATCAAAGGGAAACGCGTCTTCGTCGACTTCGAAGGTGTGATGACCGCATCCACCGTGTGGATCAACGGAGTTTCATTAGGCGAATACAAGGGCGGCTTTACTCCGTTCTCATTTGAACTAACAGACCACCTCAAATCGGACGCCGAAAACGTTCTCGTTGTAAGAGTGGACTCGACCGAACGGGAAGATATTCCTCCGTTCGGAAATGAGATCGATTACATGACCTTCGGCGGAATCTATCGCGAGGTCGCCCTTCGCGTCGTTCCGGCTGTGTACATCGACAATATTCATGCGGTGGCAAAGGATGTCATGAGCCGCAAGCCCAGTCTGGATGTGGACTGCTTTCTTGCAGGCAAACCATCCAAGGGCGGGGCTCTGTCTCTAGAGATCGAGCTTCGGGATGGCGAGCGCGTCATCGCGAAGAAAAGGAAGAGTGTCAAAGTATCGGAAGGCACTGATCCACAGGCAGCAGCCGACCCGGAAACCAGCGCCCCTGCCTACGCAAGCACAGAAACAGTGCAGGACCCAGCACGCCAGACAGTCTCATTGAAGAATCTTACCGACGTAAAACTATGGGATCTCGACACGCCTCATCTCTACACAGTACGCGTGCGACTACTGCAAGGCAGCAAACTCATCGACGAGGACACGCGCCGCATCGGCTTCCGTGAAGCAACGTTCACCGATCAAGGCTTCTCCCTGAACGGAAAGATCGTCAAATTGCGTGGGCTCGATCGACACCAGACATTTCCATTCGTGGGGCAGGCGATGCCGGGGCGTGTCCAGCGGCAAGACGCGAAGATCCTCCGCAAGGGACTTCATTGCAACATCGTACGCACATCGCACTATCCCCAGTCGCGACACTTCCTCGACTGCTGCGACGAGATCGGCCTGCTGGTTCTCGAAGAGATTCCGGGCTGGCAGCATATTGGGCCGGAGCCGTGGAAGCTCGTAGCCATCGACAACGTAGGCCGCATGATTCGCCGCGACTGGAACCACCCTTCCATCATTCTATGGGGCGTCCGCATCAACGAGTCGAAGGACGACCATGACTTCTACACGAGGACGAATACGCTGGCGCATGCACTGGACACCACGCGTCAGACAGGCGGCATCCGCTACTTCCAGGAGTCGGAGTTCCTCGAAGATGTCTTCACGATGAACGACTTCGGCTTCCCGCTCAAGAAGCCGAACCATCCCAAATATCTCAACACCGAGTTCGTCGGTCACACCTTCCCAACGAAGACGACCGACGACGATGAGCGCCAGCGCGAACACACACTGCGCCACGCACGCATTCACAACCAGCTTGCGTCCGATCCGCAATATGCAGGCGGAATCGGTTGGTGCGCATTCGACTACAACACCCACTCCAACTTCGGAGCCGGCGACCGCATCTGTTACCACGGCGTCACCGACATCTTCCGCGAGAACAAGCCTGCGGCCATGTTCTACAAGTCGCAGTGCGATCCCGCCGAAGAGATCGTCCTCGAGCCCGCATTCCACTGGGCGAACAGCGATGAATCGAGCAGCTTCACGAAGGCCGTAGTCTGCTCGAACTGCGACCACCTGAAGTTTTACGAGCGGGACGACAGCAGCGAACACCGCGACTGGGAGTTGATCGCAGAGCTCGATCCCGACCGAACCGAGTTCGAACACCTCACCTGGCCGCCATTCATCCTCGACCTGACAAAGATCGAACGAAAGAACCGGCGTGGATGGGGCGACCTCCGCATCGACGGCTTCCTGAAGGGCAAACAAATCGCCTCAAAGACGCTCTCGGGATCAGGTGTCGATCAGAAGTTCGTCCTGCTGCCGGACGATACGTCGCTTGATGCCGACGGTGCCGATTCGACCCGCGTCGTCCTTCGAGTGACAGATCAGTTTGGGGCAATGCGAACCTACGCCAACGATCCAGTCTCCTTCAAGCTCGAAGGCCCAGCAACCCTGATCGGCGATAACCCGTTTGCGCTCATCGGCGGAACCGGCGCTGTCTGGATACGAGCAAAGGAGCAGTCCGGAACGGTTCAGCTCACAGCTACCCACCCCCGGCTAGGCTCGCAGACCGTGGAGATCACGCTAAACGCTGTTCCAGCAGAGTTGATCTAGGTCGTTAGATCCAGCGACCTGGGGTCCGTCTTCTCTATCAAGAGCAAAGCAAAAAGGCAGGCGCACAAAGCGCCTGCCTTTTTGGTTAGAGGAGGGTTCCCTTAGAAGGAGTACTTCAAAGCGAACTGGAAGAAACGCGAGTCCGGAGTGTTGCTCTGGAAGGTACGGGCGCCGGTGATCTGCCCACCACTGGAAGAGATATTCGTAGTGCTGGGGTTTCCGTAACCAGGTGTATTGAGAGAGTTGAAGATATCCGCACGGAACTGAAGGCTCTGCTCACGGAAGGTCGTGAACGATTTGAACAGCGAACCATCGAGGCGCACATATCCCGGACCGTAAGCCGTGCCACGATTGGAGCCGACGTAAGCCAACGCAGCCCCCCCCGAGACAGAGTTCGGTATAAGGGTGCCATCGGAGTATGTGCCAGTGGTGTAGCCGATGTCGTCCGACTTAGGATTCGCAAACGCGCATGGGTTATACCAGTTTTCGACCGTGCGGACCTTGGTGGGACATGTAACGGTGGGGTTCGTGGAGTTCGGCGATCCACCAGCTTTGAACGGATTACCGATACGAACCGCGTTGATGGTCGCTCCGGAAACAGCGACGTAAGACGAAGTTACGACTCCCGCGGTGTTTTTGACGGTATAGCTATTCGGGGCAATGCTGATGGGCTGGCCCGTCTGAGCACGGAACACGAAGCTGCTCGACCATCCGCCGACAACATAGTCCAGCAGACCACCATGGTTCAAATACTTCTTTCCATGGCCCACAGGCAACTCATAATTGCCGTTGAGTGTAAAGCGCTGGCGAACATCGAAACCGGAAGGACCATAGTCCGCCGCCAGGCCAAGAATATTGATGCTCCTGGTACCTTCGTCGCCAGTCGTGCCAAGCGGAGTATCCGCATTGTCAAGCGAGTGAGACCAGGTGTAAGTGGTGAGGAAGCTGAGACCATCCGAGAGTCGCTTCTCCACCTTGCCCTGTAGCGAGTTGTAGTTGGACGCTCCGTCATATGCGGTGTAGGAGAACCCATTGAAGTGCGGGAACGGTTGGAAAGGGTCAGTCTTGTCACCATTCACATCGGTATAACCGCTAAAGCCGTTTGGCGTCAGGGCCGTCTGGCCGTTCGGGTTGGGGAAAAACTGTAGGTGACGAGAGACTGCTCCGACGAAGCCAACAGACGCGACCATCGTATTGCTGAGACCGTACTCCACGGTCAGGTTGTACTGCTCGCTGTAAGGGGTACGGACGTTTGCTTCGCCGCCGCGCAACGTCGGCTGGCTCGGAGACGTGATCTTCTGGGGAAGACCACTCTCAAGCGTGTAACCATTGGTAGCGCACGTTGTACCTACAACGCAGGTTGCCGCGCTGTAGGACGAGTCAAACTCGAAGGGAAAGTTTTCGCCGAAGTTGGGATAGTAGCCAGTGCTCTCTAATCCACCGAAGAAGATGCCGTAACCGCCATGAATGACAGCCTTTTCGGTAGCCTTGAAGGCAAAGCCAGCACGCGGCGCAAAGTTGCTCTTCTGCGGATTGACCAGGTAGCGATTGTCTGTGTATTGAAGGGTGATGTGGTCCTCGCTCAACAAGTTGAGGAACTTCGTAGGAAGCGTGATGTTGCCCTGCTTGCTCTTGGGGATGAGATAGAGCCCGGTGCTGTTGCCGGCAACGAAAGCACTGGTAGGAACGAAGGCAGCCTGGTTGTCGTGACGCTCCAGGTATGGCGTGGAGTAGTCATAACGGACACCATAGTTCACAGTGAGGCGCTGGCTGGCCTTCCAGTCATCCTGGATATAGCCCGCGCGATTGAAGCGCACATCATCCGAGGTAAAGACATTGGAGATGGCCGCGCTGTTCATCTTGTCGACTAACATATCGGCAATACCGTAACCAGTGTTGGCCGTGCCCACCTGGCTGGTATAGACACCAGTAAAGTTGTAGGTGCCGCGCGGCTCCGTGGGCTGAGAGGTGGAGAAGCGGATACGCTGAATATCTACGCCACCCTTGAGGGTATGGTTGCCGACAACCTTCGTGACATTGTCCAGAATCTGGTAGACGTTCTCATACTCGTTCGTTGCATAAAACTGCGGTGAACCAAAACTCGACACTCCACCGACATTGAAGTAAGGCAGACCGCTGTTGTTCTGCGCAGTCGGAACGCCGCCAAGACCAAGGCTGGAGGCAAGGGAGGTGTTGTTGGCGTTTTCATGCAGACCCGCGTAGTGGCCGTAGTTGTAGCCAAAACGGAATTCGTTGGTCAGTGTCGGCGTAAAGACGTGAGTCTCGCTACCTGCGAAGTTTTCTCCCAGGCTGACGAGCTGACCGGTATCGCCAAAGCCGCCACCATCAAGGACAGAGCCAAGAGAAGCGGGGTGGGTAGAAGGCTCATGGTTGTAGCTATACCGACCGAAGGCCTGATCCTTGGAGCTGATATTCCAGTCCATGCGGGTATCCCACTGGAAGGTATTGTCGATCGTATCGGTCTGGCTGGTGTAGTTGGCGTAGGTCTGATTCGCAACACCAATATTAGGCAACGGGAAGAGGCTGAGAAGATTCAGCGCGACCGGGTTGAGAGTTCCGACTGTCCGCAGATCGTTGGTGGGGAGTGGTGTAGAGCCGTTCGGCTTAGTGGGGTCATAGAGCTGGATCGTATTACCGCCGCTGACGAGAGATTTGTTCAACAGTTCGCCGAAGTCGCCGACGCGCTCCCTGGCAGTGGGAACCTGTAGACCAGAGTGAGTTTCGCCGAAGATAATGCGGTCGGCCTCAACGTCACCGAAGAAGAAAAGCTTGTTCTTAATAATCGGGAAACCCAGGGTCGCGCCGAACTGGTTCTGGCGGTACTTGGCGATGGGCGAAGAGCCCTGGAAGAACTCACGGACGTCGAAGGCATCGTTGCGGAGGTATTCCCAGACAGAGCCATGTATCTGATTGCTGCCCGACTTGATGCTGGCGTTAACAACAGCACCGGCCGAGTGGCCGAACTCAGAGCTGTAAGCGCCAGTCTGCACCTTGAACTCAGCCAGCGCATCCGGTGGAGGACGCACAACATAGCTGGCACCGTTGAAGAAGTCGACGACGTTCACGTTGTTGTCGACGCCGTCCATGATGTAGTTGTTCTGCTCAGCGCGCTGGCCGTTGGCGTTGAAGTCGCCTTTGCCCTGCCCGCGAGCTCCGTTGGCAGGAGCAACGCCGGCGGTGAGCTGCGCAATGAAGATCCAGTTGCGGCCATTGAGCGGCGTCTCGTTGATAGTCTTGGCCTCGATGACCTGGCCGGTCGAACCTTCCTGCGTCTGTAGTAGCGGAGGTGCGGTGGTTACAGTAACGGTGGTGTTCTCGGCACCGGTCTTCAGCTCGATATTGACGGCAGCGTGATCCTGCACGTGAAGCGTGATGTTCTCTTGCGTCGTCGTCGAGAAGCCAGGAGCGGTAACCGTAACCTTATAGTTGCCAATCTTGACCGGCGAAAAAACATAGTTGCCGCTGGAATCGGTCTGCCCCTGGAGCACAAGCCCAGTATCCGTGCTGGTGAGGGTCACCTGGGCGTTCGGAACAACCGCACCCGTTGAATCCTGCACAAGCCCCGTGATTGCGCCCTGGTCAGCCTGTCCGAAGGCTCGGCCACCGGCAATGTTGAATATCAAGACGAGTGTGAAAAACAGAGCGCCGAGATGGCGCGCACTCCTGCCGTAAGAAATTGATCGCATAATCCTTGTTCTCCATCCCAAAAAAACGTACCGGCTGATTTCGATTTACTAAGTCGAAGCGACCTTCGCTTTTAAGCGGGTGGGTCGCACGTTGTGCCTGCCGACGCGCTTCGAGTAGCTCAGCCTCTACTTGAAGTGGAAAAGCGTTCAACACCGCCAACGGACTGCTTTATGAGCACCCGAAGAGTGTCAAAGATGGGGAGTTATTGTCAAGGCATTTTTTTAGGGCCTTTTTAATGACAAATAAGTCCCCTCCACATTCACCGCGAAAAGCCGCCGACAACGTCCAAATAGAGGGGGATTTATTGGCTATTTTCGCACTATTCGCACGAAGTGTGCGTTTATCGTCATTCAACTCCCTCCGACAGATTACCGATGTAATCGAGTTCATCAACAGGTGTAAGCGCATTCATCGGAGTCGATGTAAACGTGTTCAAATGGTCCTTCAACGAAGCAGATGGATTGAGTTGTCATAGCAATCTACGAAGCATAGGAAACATCCTCTAAATCTTAGGAGACGGCAATGCAAAGCATTACGGAAGCGGTACCGGACAAGCACGATTGTCCCGCAGACCGGGCGCATAGTAGAGTGACTGACACACGACTCAAGCGTGTATCGACTGGGATCAAATCCATGAAGGGCCATACCGTAGCTCTGTTTCTCCTGATCTGCCTGCTCACAGGCACCCTCGCTGCTCAGGACGCACCGAGCACGTCCCCTCACATCGACAAAAGGGACGGCCACTTTGCCATGATGGTCGATGGAAAACCTTTTCTCATGCTTGGATCGCAGATCAACAACTCAAGCTCATGGGCAAGCAGCCTGCCGGATGTCTGGCCCGCACTCCAGGCGATGCACGTCAATACAGTAGAGGCTCCGGTCTACTGGGAACAGATGGAGCCAGCGCAAGGCAAGTTCGACTTCAGCAACGTAGACCTGCTTGTAAACGGAGCACGCGAACACGGCCTGCGACTGGTCATCCTCTGGTTCGGCACATGGAAGAACGGACAGGCGCACTACGTTCCGGAGTGGATCAAGAGCGACCCGCAAAAATATCCGCGCGAAGTAAACGCCTACGGCAAGCTTCTCGATGTCATGTCGCCGAACTCCACGAACAATCTCGAAGCCGACAAGCATGCCTTCTCCGCGCTGATGCAGCACGTCCATCAGATCGACGCGACACAACACACAGTCATCATGATTCAGGTAGAGAATGAATCCGGATCGGTCGGCGCGGTTCGGGATTACTCAGCAGCGGCCAACAAAGAGTTTGCAGAACAGGTCCCCTCTTCGCTCACCAAAGCCTTGCACCTGTCCAGTGGAACCTGGTCTCAAGTATTCGGTGCCGACGCCGACGAACGATTCGCCGCCTACTCGACAGCAAAGTACATCAACGAAGTCGCACAGGCAGGTAAGTCTGAACACGCCGTGCCAATGTACTGCAATGTGTGGATCACCTATCCAGTACACGCGCTGGAAAATCGAGACCATGCAAGCGCCGGACAGGAGTACCCCAGTGGCGGACCGCAGCAGGGCAACATAGCAATATGGAAGGCCGCTGCTCCTTCGATCGATGTCCTGGCACCGGACTTTTACTCCAGCGATGCTGCCCTCTTTCGCGACGTACTCTCCGCATACCACCGGGACGACAATCCCATATTCATTCCGGAGACGGGCCTCGGCAAAACCTTTGGCCGATACTTCTTTTACGCTCTGGGCCGCGGCGCGATTGGCTTCTCTCCCTTCGGCGTGGACTACACAAATTGGACAATCTCCGACCGAACGATCCCCTTCAGCATGGCGGATAACTTCGCTCTCTTCGCCCCCATGACAGAAGAGATTGCACGTCTCAACTTCGAAGGAAAGGTACAAACAACCGTCGAGGAAAAAGGAGCGGCGCGACAAACCCTGCACTTCGGCGATGTGAATGCCATCGTGTCCTTCGGCTTTCCGCAGCGCGACGGAGAGGAGCCCCCAGGCACTGCCGATCAACAAGGCCGCGCCATGGTCGCACAGCTTGGACCATACGAGTTTCTCGTCACCGGCTTCGATGCAAGCGTAAGCTTTCAGCTAGCCCCTCCCACATCGCACAGTATGCAAGACAAACAGATCGAGATCCTGCAAGCCGACGAAGGACAGTACATCCACGGCACATGGCAGACAGCACGCATCTGGAATGGAGATCAGACAGACCGTGGGCTGAACTTCAAAGAGCACAATACCAGCGTTATCCGGATTCGCCTGCATACGCTTCCACTCCACGAAAAGAGCGCGGAAGATCGTAACTAATTCAGTGGCATATAACCAAGAAGCTGCTCGCTCCCGCACAGCTTCCAGAACGAGGCAATGACGATGCACGCTCTCTCTCGCATGATGACTTCGCTACTATGCACCTGCGCACTCGCCGCTAGCTGCGTGCAGATTGCACCTGCCCAGGCACAACACCCGAACCCTTCGAAGCCGGCGCAGCCTGGAACCATGACGGATGTCCTGTACGGCGCAGCGTACTACCACGAGTACATGCCCTCCGAGCGACTCGACAAAGACATTGCCCTCATGAAGGCAGCTGGCCTGACCGTAGTGCGAATGGGCGAGTCAACATGGAGCCTATGGGAGCCCGAGGACGGCAAGTTCGAGTACGCCTGGATGGACCGCGTCGTCGATGCCATGGGTAAAGCCGGTATCAAAGTCATCATGGGAACGCCGACGTACTCCATTCCGACGTGGATGTATCGCGAGCACCCCGAAATTCTGGCACGCCCTTTACACGGCGGCGAGACATCGTATGGAATGCGCCAGAACATGGACACGGATAGCCCGGCGTTCCGATTCTACGCACAGCGCCTGATCCGAAACATGGTCGAGCACTACAAAGACAACCCCAACGTAATCGGATGGCAGATCGACAACGAGACATCCTCGTATGGCGCAGCGAATCAGGATGTATTCATAGGCTTCGTCAACCACCTGAAGCAGAAATTCGGAACGACCGACGCACTCAACAAGGCATGGGGATTGAACTACTGGGGCCAGGACGTGAACGGCTGGGAGAATATGCCGACCCGCGACGGCACAATCAGCACCGGTTACAAATTGGAGTGGACCCGCTGGGAGCAGATGCGCGTGACCGACTACCTGAACTGGCAGGCCGCGCTGGTGCGCGAGTATCGCGGGCCAGGACAGTTCGTCACCCAGGACTTCGGTGGTTCAATGCGGCGGGATGTGAATGAATTCGAAATTTCAAAATCATTGGACATCGCCGCAAACAATCCTTATCACGGCACACAGGACCACTTCGACGGACAATCACAAGCAGAGCAAGGCGATTACACACGCTCGTTGAAGCACACAAATTTTCTAGTCACCGAAACGAACGCGCAGACCACCGACTGGTCATCGGCATATCAGTATCCGCCCTACGATGGCCAGTTGAGACTCGACGTGTACACGCACCTCTCCAGTGGCGCGAACATGGTGGAGTACTGGCACTGGGCATCCATCCCTTCAGGCCAGGAAACCTACTGGAAGGGCGTACTCTCGCATGATCTCGAGCCGAACCGCGCCTATGCGGAGGTATCGCGCACTGCACATGAGCTACAAAAAATCGGCCCACATCTGGTCAATCTGAAGATCAAGAACGACGTCGCAATCCTCTACAGCGTGGACTCCGCAAACGCTCTGGACTTCATGCCCTTCGCACTCGAACGCACGGGACAATGGCAGATGGGCAGATCCCTCGCAGATTACAAAAGCCTCGTCGATCAACTCCACCGAGCCTTCTATGAAGCAAACGTAGGAACCGACTTTATCTTTCCCGAAGATCCCGACTTCAACCACTACAAGCTGATTGTGATCCCGCCGCTCTACATCGCCGACGACGCTCTCCTCCAGAAAATCTCGGACTACGTCAAGAATGGCGGCCACGTTCTCATGACCTTCAAGAGCGGCTTCGCCAACGAAAACTCTGCCGTGCGCGCAGTACGAGCACCAGGGCCACTCCGCGAGGCAGCAGGCTTCAGCTATCAGGAATTCTCCAATCTCGAAAAACCCCTGACCTTACAGGGAGGGATCTTGAAAGATGCAGGGAGCGGCGCGGCAATGTACTGGGCCGAGTTCCTGCTGCCTGAACACGCGAAGGCGCTGGCCACATACGATCATCCGTTCTTCGGAAGATGGCCCGCCATCACACGCAATGAATACGGGGCAGGAACGCTAACCTATGAGGGGACCTATCTCTCAAGCGAGGCGCAGAAGGCAGTCGTACTGGATGTCTTGAACCAGGCGCATCTATTGAATAGCACACAGGAACTGCCCGCCCCCGTGCGTGAGAAAGACGGCACGAATGGAATGGGCAAGGCGCTGCACTACTATCTGAACTACTCCGGCACAGTCCAGACATTCCACTACGCTCGCGCAGCGGGAACAGATCTGCTGACAGGTCATGAGGTCGCAGCGCAACAGTCGATTACACTTGCGCCATGGGACCTGGCGATCATCGAAGAGCGGTAGAAGGAGCCGCAGATCGTGTCATGCTAAGCCAACCAACTCTCACTGTGCTGCTGGCAGCAACTCTGCTGGCAGCAACAGGTCTCGCGCAAGCAACGAAGCAGACATCTCCCGCTAAGAGTCCAGTTGCGATGAGCCCAGCCGATGCAGTCACTCTTTCGAAGGCACTCACAGCCTACGACGAGGGCAACGCAAGCGCGGCGCAGCCCGATCTCGAACGACTTGCCGGAAAGTATCCATCCAACTTTCCAGCAAACGAAGCGCTGGGAATTCTGTACATGGATGCCGGCAACTTCGCACACGCACTTCCCTATCTGGAGAATGCTGCGGCTTCTCATAAGACAGATGCGGCAGCCCAGGCAAATCTGGGCGCAACCTATCTTCAAACTGGAAATGCAACCGCTGCGGTGCACGCGTTAAAGCGATCCGCAGCTCTCGATCCGAAAAACGCAAGAACCCTCTCCAGCCTTGGCCGCGCACTCTATCTGGACAAGCAATCGACGGAGGCCGCAAACGCCTTCGCCAAGGCAGCCGCACTCGATCCCGCAAACACCAACGACGCCTACAACTGGGCGGTCGCCCTGTACGACACACACAAAGACGCACAGGCCGTCACGGTGCTGCAACGAATCCCCGATGTACCGCACAACGAGGCAGCCCAGTCGCTATGGGGCGACCTAGAAGAGCGGCAAGGACACTTCAAAGAAGCAGCCCAGCACCTTCAGGAAGCCGCTCATCTGAATCCAAGTGAAGTCAATACCTATGCCGTAGCGATTGAACTTTTACGGCATTGGTCCTGGGAACCCGCAACAGAGATCACGCAATTCGGCGTCCGTCAGTTCCCACAGAGCAGGCGACTGCAACTGGCAAACGGTATCGCCTACTTCGGGAGTGGGAAATATGTCGAAGCAGCAGCAACATTCGGTGCTCTCCTCGCGCTCGATCCAGAGAATGAAAACTACGGCAGTCTGCTTGGCCGCAGTTGCGACGCCGCCGGTGGAGCAACCGCACCGCAGTGTGATTCTCTAGTTGCATTCGCCGAGAAGCATCCGAACAATGCGCAGATCGACGTATCAGCCGCCGTAAGCCTGCTCCATCAGCCATCCGCCGAGCAGCATCTCGATCAGGCACAGCACCTGTTAGAGCGCGCCATCCAAAACGATCCGAAGATGCCCGAAGCCTTCTACCAACTCGGTGTCCTCCAACAGCAACGACTCCTATGGCAAGCAAGTGCGGACAACCTCGAAAAAGCAATCCAGTTGCGCCCATCCTTTGCGGAAGCGCATTATCGATTGTCGCGGGCCTACTCGCATACAGGTCGTCCCGAACTAGCCCGCAAGGAGATAGCTTTGCAACAGCAATACAGCCAACAGGAGAAAGATGAGAGCAACGCAAAGCTCAAAGAGGTGACGATATTTCTAATGGCGTCGCATTAGACGGATTTCTGCGCTCCATCGCGCAGAAGCAATCCCTCAGCCGTCGCGAGTTTCTGCGCGCCGTCTCCGGCACAGGCGCGGCTAACGCCATGTTCGGATTCTCACCGCTAAAAGCAATGGCCCTCCCGCGAGCACAGAAGGTAATCGTCGTCACCTTTGGCGGAGGAGCGCGAGACGAAGAGACCTTCGCACCCGAAGGCCAGCAGTACATTCCACATCTCTTGAACGAGCTGATTCCACAAGCGACGTTCTTTACGCAGGTCGTCAATCGCGGCATCCTCGGCCACTACGTCGCAACCGCAAGCCTCGCGACAGGAGTCTACGAGACCTTCAACAACTTCGCCCCTGTCGCACCGCACAGCCCGACGATCTTTGAATACTTCCGCCGCGACCTGCAACGTCCTGCAAGCGATGCATGGGTCATTGCTCCAAGCAACGGCTTCAATCGAATCGGAGAGAGCGACCACATGCTCTACGGCAGCGGGCTCGGCGCACATGTCATCCTTCCGAAGCATCTGCTCAACACCGCACTGGCAGGCAGCGCAAGCAACTACGAGCACCTATTGCGCGACAACTACGAGTCCGCCGTGCAGATACCACTGTCACCCTCCGCCGCGTCAAATCAGGTCGATCTGCATGCACTAGCAAAGATCATGCAGCTCTCCGTCACGGACTTTCTCGCGCATGCAAGAACGGTATCGAGCCCCGATGAACTATCGATCTACATCGCCCAGCAACTCATGCGTCAGCTTGCACCAAGCCTGATGTGGATTACCCTCCACGACATCGACATCGCCCACTCTGGCGCCTTCTCGCTCTACACCGATGCCATCCGGCGCTCCGATCGCCTCTGCGGCGAACTCTGGTCGGCCATCCAATCGAACCCGGAGTACAAAGACAAAACCACCATGTTCATCCTGCCGGACTTCGGACGCGATGCCGACGGAGACGCCGGAGGCAACGGCTTCCAGCACCATCGCACAGGAGACCCCCTCTCGCGCACGACATGGATGATGGCCCTCGGACACGGCATCCGCGAAAACGTAACCATCGATCGCATGGTGGAGCCAGTCGATCTCGTCCCAACACTCGGAAGCATCCTGCAATGCAATGCGCGCTTCGCCTCAGGCAAGCCATTGCCGGAGGTCCTGTAAGTGGCCATCCGCATCGCAGACCTATCTCACTACCCTCCCATGGCGCAGGCCGTCGCGACCAAACACCTCGCCCTGTTACAGCAGCTTCCCCCCATCTTCGCCGCCCTGTTGTTGAACGAAATCGTCACCTATGACTGGAAATTTCCAGCCGAGCAAGCCGACATCGACCGGCAGCTTCACTTCCTCAGCACCATGAGTGAGACGCAGTTGCACACCACCATGGCTGGGTTCGCAGATCTGCCTCTCTCCGATGCCATGCAGCAGGATCACTGGGCCGCCGCTCCAGAACCCTTCGTCGAAAAGCTGACAGCCTACCTGTGGAGCGTCCACCAGATGGACCGCTTTCACGAGATCGCCGAGGTCTACCAGCAGACATTGCTCAAAGCCGAGCCTGAGCCAGCACCGGAGATTCCGCGCCTATGCATCGTTGTAGTCGGAAAAGGTGCCACACCCGGCACGATCAAACTTTTTCAAAAGCTTCGGCCTCATGGAACCTACTTCACGCAAGTAAAACCGGCAGGTGCTCTCGATACCCTCTTTGCCGCAGTAGAAGCTCGCGCCCAATCGCATCCAGCCTCTTATAAGCACTGGTATGTCGATGGAGGCGCACCATACCCCAGAACAAACTCAGCAGAGCACCCGGAAAATCTCATCACCATCTCCTATGCCAGCCTCGCGCCACTGCGAAGTGCGCTACTCGATAAAGTAAACACCGTCCGCACATCCGGCGACGTCGTTGGACCAGAGAGCCTGCGTAGCCTCCTGGCAAGCCTGCAACCCGGCCAGTTGAAAGCAGCGGAGACCTCACACGATCCAACGCTGCAACACTTCGAGCTGAACCTGCTGACCGAAGGCTCCGGCACGCAGATCTTCAGCACAACCTTTGTGCAATGGGCAGGCCGCGAACTCCTGCGCCGCGCACGGCCGCTCACACTCGTGCTTCGCTATGCTCCTCGCCAGATGGACCGCCCCATGAACGAGATGCTGCGCGCCGACGCACCTAAAGCCCAGGACGATCCCAACGGATCCTTGGTGGACGCAGACATGGGAGCCTACTACACATGGATCAACCTCATGCGCCTGAACGGAGCTGAGAAGGCTTCCTTCATCGTCTGGTTCGAAGACCAGCAGGAAGCATTGGCCATAGCTCCGGCGATGCCGCAAGGCTCGGAGTCCACCACACCATGCGATATGTCGCAGATCCTACACTGGACTGCATGAAGCCTAATTCACACCCATCGTCGCATCTACATCAACATCCAGAACCTGCCCTTCAACAAGCATCGAGTGCAGTTTGAGTTTGTCGAGAGTAAGCGCATAGCCAGTCGTCTTAGCCGAGTCTGCCAGCAGCTTGCGCATCAAATCCGCGGCGTTCACCTTCATCTGCGCCGGAAGCTTGCGACTAAGAAAAGGCACTAGAAGAAAATTAAGCTCTTTCGACTCCGACAACCGCTCGATACGCGCATCACGAAATCCAATCGACTCCTCTTCGGCATCCGGAATGAACGACACATCCGCATCCGTGCTGAGCGAGACGCCAATACACGTCCCACGGACAGAGGTCCCCAGCTTCGCCTTCGTGTGGATATGCACGACGATGCGGTCCTGTTGAAAGGAGACATGCGGATTATCGACATACACATAACAGGCCGAACCAGCATCGCCGCGCATGTAGTATCTGCCATCCGGAGTGTTGAACAGTTGCGATCGAAGCGTGCGTTCAAGCGCCTGCGCGGAGACCTTGACCTCAAGAGCCGAGGCCGTCCGTGCAGCGACAAAGAGCAGGGCGCAAACTGACAACATGCGAAGCGGGAGGCGCGGCATATTTCTAAGCATACCGGCCCTACCGCCGCCGACGCTACGCCTTGTAGCCCATCCCTGCCAGCACCCCGCGCATGTAGGCAAAACTCTTCACCACTCCCGGCATCGGATCGTCCCCATGAATCTCATATTCAAGGTCAACACAGCCAGCATAATGCTGCTCAATGAGCGCCTGGAAGATCCCACGCACCGGCATGATGCCATCGCCCACAGCGACCTGGCTATCCTTCTCTCTCCCGTTCGCCAGATCCTTGATATGCATATCAAAAAGCCGCGGCCCCACCTTATGGATCGCCTCGATCACATCCGTTCCTGCGCGCATACAGTGCCCCGCATCGATGCAACAACCAATACGTGGGTCCATATTCTTCACCGCAGCAAGCACATCGAGCGGCGAAGGAAATTCCTTATCCTCAGGCCCATGGTTATGAATAGCAAGCCGAATATCGTATTCCTTGACGAACTTCTCCAGGCGCGGCAGCACCTGATGCGTCGGCGCACAAACCATGATCGGAATCCCAGCCGCCTTCGCATAGTCAAACTTCATTCGGATATCGTTGTCGTCATCCTTCGCGAACGTAATATTGCCCGCCGCAGTCAGTGTGAAACCAGCAGCTCGGTACTCGTCCGCACGAACCTTCACCTGGTCCACAGGCGTCATCGGCAGATGCATCTCCTTCAGGTTCAGCCATGGCGTCTTGAGCTCCTTCATAAACGCAATCAAATGTGCCTGATCGAAGTTGCGAAAGGTATAGCTGGCAATACCAAGCCTGATCGGAGAACCACTCGAGGTACTGCTTTCGGCCACGAGTCTACTTGCACCACCGGGAAGCAAAGCGGACGCAGCAAACAGTGCACTGCCACGAAATAGACTACGGCGATTGATGGAAGAGCTCATGCACCGCATACTACTGTCGCCGAGGGTCGCGCGTCCAGATTCCAATGTGCAATACTTCCAGCATTGGTTGCAGCGCACCTCCACCTGCATCGAAAATATCGTCTCTACCAATTCGAACGAAGCACGCAACAATCATCAAAGGAGCACAGATGAAGGGATCATCACGCCGCACGTTTCTTGCCGGAGCCGGAATGGCTGCGGCGGCCTACGTAACCAGGGCCGGATTTGGAATGGCAGCAGCAGGAGCAAAGACCGGCTTCAAGGTCGCCGTGATCTCAGACGAGATCTCGCAGGACTTCGACCATGCCTGCTCCGTCGTCGCAAATGACTTCGGCCTCCAGTGGGTCGAGCTGCGTGCGATGTGGAACAAAAACCTCATCGCACTCACCGATGCTGAGATCGCTGAGGCACAAAAGATTCTCGCGAAGTACAACCTGCAAGTGACGGACATCGCCAGCCCCCTGTTCAAGGTCGATTGGCCCGGCGCACCCCAATCGCAATACAGCCCGAAGACCGACACCTTCAAAGCCGACTTCACCTTCAAACAGCAGGATGATGTTCTCCAGAAGAGCGTCGCGCTCGCCAAGCAATTCAAAACCGACAAGGTCCGCGGCTTCGACTTCTGGCGCTTGGACGATGTCACCCCCTACCGAGCAGCAATCGACGCAAAGCTGAACGAGGCCGCCGAAACCCTCGGGCGTCAAGGCATCCTGTTCGTGCTCGAGAACGAGTTCGAGTGCAATACAGCCACAGCCCGCGAGTCTGCAAGAACACTGGACGCGGTAAAGTCTCCCCACTTCGTCCTCAACTGGGACCCAGCCAACGCAGTCATGCGTGGTGAGCTCGACGCGTTTCCAGCAGGTTGGAACCTGCTCCCAAAGAGCCGTATCCACCACTGCCATGTAAAGAACGCCGTCAAGGACGCCAACGGCAAAGTGCAATGGGCACCCGTGGGCACAGGCTACATCGATTGGACCGCTCAGTTCCGCGCATTGCGCAAGATCGGCTATCACAACGCAGTCAGCCTCGAAACCCACTGGAAAGGACCCGACGGCCCCGAAGCCTCAAGCCGAACCAGTTGGGCCGGAATGAAGCAGGCCCTCGACGCCTCCATCGCATAAAGTGATCAACAAAAGCAAAAAGCCGTAACGAAACCGTTGCGGCTTTTTCAGCTACGGAAAGAGCCGTGTCTTCACCCACGCATCCCCACTCCGCACAAAGACAATTCGATTGTGCAACCGATACGCGCCATCCTCCCAGAACTCAATCCGCTCAGGCGCCAAAACAAATCCTCGCCAATACGAAGGCCGCGGAATCTCTCCCGGATACCTCTCCTCGCACTCCATCGCCCGCTGCTCCAACTCTTCGCGGCTCGCAAGCAGCCTGCTCTGCTGCGAAGCAAGCGCACCAATCTGACTCTTGCGCGACCGGCTATGAAAGTAAGCATCCGCATCCTCAGCAGAGAGCTCTCCCACCGCACCCTCCACACGAACCTGCCGTCGTCTCGACTTCCAGTGAAAGCAAAGCGCCGCGTGCGGATTCTCCAACAGCTCCCTTCCCTTCTGGCTTTCGACATTCGTATAAAAAGCGAAACCGCGCTCATCAAGCCGCTTCATTAACACCATGCGCACCGATGGCCTGCCACTCGCAGTAGCTGTCGCCAGCGACATCGCATTCGCATCATTCGGCTCCGTCTGCGCCGCATCATCAAGCCACCGGCGAAAGAGCGCAATCGGTTCTGCAACATCCTCAGGTTCAAATCGTCCCGGCAAATCCATAAGCCCCTCAACAGTCACACAAACAAACCTCATCATAGCCAATCAGAAATCAGAGCGTCGCCCCGCAGAATGCTAGCCGCCCACAAACCGAATCGCCCGCATTTGCGAACCTCCGGCGGAACAGTTACTGTTGCGATGAAATGTATCCGCCGCTACAAGCGGCACCGTACCCCAATCGCTACCGACTGGAGAACCTCTGTGCGCCTCGCCCGACTGAACCGTCTTCTGCCCCTCCTCCTCCTTTGCCCTGTTCTGTTGATCGCACAAAGTGCCCGTTCGCAGTCGATCCGCTACCTTGAAGACAAGAAGCTATTCGTGCTCGAAGCCGGCCCTGCCTCCTACGTCTTCGGCATCAACCAGCGCGGTGAGCTCCAGCACGTCTACTGGGGAGGAAGCGTAACCCGCGACGCAGACTTCAAAACCCCGAAGCCCGAGGGAGATTGGGCATCCTTCGATCTCACCACCACCACCACCCCACAGGAGTACGCCGGTTGGGGCGCGGGCCTCTTCTCCGAACCAGCCCTGAAGGTCACCTGGCCCGACGGAAATCGTGACCTCGTCCTGCACTACGACAGCCACAAAATCGCCGGCAACACCCTCACCGTCACCCTCAAAGACATCTCCCGCCCCATCTACGTCGCCCTTCAATACGAGGTCTACCCCGAGACAGGCATCATCAAACGCCAGTCAACCATTGAGAATCGCGGCAAAACTCCCATCCTCATCGAAAGCGCGCAAGCCGCAACCTGGACCCTCCCCAAGTCAGACAACTACCGCCTCCGCTCGCTCACCGGCCGCTGGGCAGGTGAGTGGCAGCTCCAGGAGCAGCCCGTCAACCCCGGCATGACCGAGGTCCTCGAAAGCCGCCGCGGCAGCACCAGCCACCAGGCCAATCCATGGTTCGCCCTCGATCAACAAGGCAGCAACGATCAGGAGCACGGCGACGTCTTCTTCGGCGCACTCGCATGGAGCGGCAACTGGCGCATCAGCATAGAAGAAACACCCGAGCATCGCGTCCGCGTCACCGGCGGCTACAATCCATTCGACTTCGGCTACACCCTCGCAGCAGGCCAATCCCTCGACACCCCCGCCTTCTACGCCGGATACACCGGCAAGGGCATCGGTGAGGCATCGCGCCTGATGCACCGCTTCGAACGCACAAAGATCCTCCCCGATAGCTCCGGCCTCAAGACCCGCCCCATCCTCTACAACTCCTGGGAGGCAACCGAGTTCTCCGTCGATGAACAGGGCCAGAAGTCCCTCGCCGATAAAGCCGCAGCCATGGGCATCGAACGCTTCGTCATGGACGACGGTTGGTTCGGCAAGCGCAACGGCGACCACGCCGGACTAGGCGACTGGTACGTCAACCCACAGAAATTCCCGCACGGCCTCGGGTCTCTCATCAGCTACGTCAACGGCCTCGGCATGAGCTTCGGCCTCTGGGTCGAGCCCGAGATGGTGAACCCCGACAGCGATCTCTACCGCAAGCACCCTGACTGGGCCATGCACTTCGACGGTCGCCCACACACCGAAGGCCGCAACCAGCTCCTACTGAATCTGGCCCGCGAAGACGTAAAGGAATACACCTTCCACTGGCTCGACGACCTCGTAACCAACAACAAAATCGCCTTCCTCAAGTGGGACTACAACCGCAACTTCAGCGAACCCGGCTGGCCCGAAGTCCCCGTCGATCAGCAAAAAAAGATATGGGTACAATTCACCAAAAACTACTACGAGATCATCGATCGTCTGCGCCAGAAGCACCCAGGCCTCGAGATCGAGACCTGCTCAGGCGGCGGTGGCCGTGTCGATCTCGGCATCCTCCAGCGCACCGACGAAGTCTGGCCCTCGGATAACACCGAAGCCTTCGACCGCCTTCGCATTCAACGCGGCTTCACCTACGCCTACACGCCGCACATCATGATGGCCTGGGTCACGGACGTCCCGAACATGAACGGCCGCAGCGTCTCCCTGCAATACCGTTTCCTCGTAGCTATGCAGGGCTCACTCGCAGTAGGCTCAAACCTCAATAAATTCAGCGAAGCCGAACTGTCAGAGTCGAAGCAATTCGTAGCTTCCTACAAAGAAATCCGCGAAACCGTACAAACCGGCCTCCTCTATCGCCTCACCCCGGCAACCGACAACGACTTCATCGCAAACGAATACGTCGCCGAGGACGGCAAGCAAGCGGCAGTCTTCGCCTTCCTTCATTCGCAGCAGTTAGGCAGCAGCGTCGCTCCACTCCATGTACTCGGGCTGGATGAACAAGCCGTTTACCGCATCCGCGTCATCGAAACCCCAAGCAGCAAAGAGGCCTCCACATCCCTCGGCTCCCTCATCGATTCAGGGACCCTCAGCGGCGCCTACCTGATGCATCACGGCATCGATCTAACCCTGCATGGAGACTACGACAGCGCCCTGTACGTCCTCGAAAAAGTCCCAAATGAGACCGCAACGAAATAACCCCATAGGGAGGCGCACTGCCAATTCTCTTGCAGCGGTGCGCCGCCACCCTTAAACCGCTTTTCTCCTCAACCGCCACGCAGGCATCATAAGAGTGGAATGAGCGCGATCCGACCCAGTTCGACCCGCATCAGCCGTCGAGGAGCAACAAAGATGCTGGCTGGCGCCATGGCCGCAACGCTCTCCGCCCCACGCATCGGCTGGGCACAGGACACATCCGCGCAAGACCAGCGCAACGACTACCCCTTAAGCATCGAAGAAGAGGTCTTCCTCAACGACCTGGAGCGCGCCGCCTGCCTCTACTTCTACGAACAGGCAGACCCGAAAACGGGACAAGTCCTCGACCGCGCCGTCAATAAAACCACCGGCACACTCGACCCCCGCCGCATCGCCAGCATCGCCGCAACCGGCTTCGGTCTCACCGGCCTCTGCATCGCCGACAAGCGCGGCTACCTCCCCTTCGTCGACATCCGCGCCCGCGTCCTCGCCACCCTCGACTTCCACCTCAACAAGATGGAGCACCAGCACGGCTTCTTCTCGCACTACAACGACTCGAAGACCGGCAAAGCCTTCGAGTTCAGCGAGGTCTCCTCCATCGACACCTCGATCCTCCTCTGCGGCATCCTCACCTGCCGCGCCTACTTCGACGACCCCAAAATCCACGACCTCGCCACCCAGCTCTACCAGCGCATCGAATGGCCATGGATGCTGAACGGCGGCCTCACCTTCAGCATGGGCTGGCACCCATCCTCCGGCTTCATCACCACCCGCTGGGACCACTACTGCGAGCTCATGATGCTCTACCTCCTCGCCATCGGCTCCCCCACACACGGAATCGACCCCAGCTTCTGGAAGAACTTCAGCCGCCCCCGCACCGACTACGGCCCCTACGTCTACATCAGCGACTCTGACCCACTCTTCGTCCATCAGTACTCGCACGCCTGGTTCGACTTCCAGGGCAAACGCGACGCCTACGCCGACTACTTCCGCAACTCCGTCCTCGCCACCGAGGCGCACAAAGCCTTCTGCCTCAGCCTCAACCGCGGCTACACCGCCGACTTCTGGGGCATCACCGCATCCGACTGGGAGCACGGCTACACCGCCTGGGGAGGACCGCCGCTCATCGGCCCCGTCAACGGCTCCGTCGTCCCCTGCGCGCCAGCAGGCTCACTCCCCTTCCTGCCCGCCGACTGCCTACAAGTCCTCCTATCGCTCAAGGAGACCTACGGCGACGACGCCTGGGGCCGCTACGGCTTCTGCGACTGCATGCACCCCCAACTGAACTGGTACGACCCCGACGTCCTCGGCATCGACATCGGCATCGGCCTCCTCATGGCCGAAAACCTCCGTTCCAGCTTCGTCTGGAAGACCTTCATGCAAAACCCCGAAGCAACCACAGCCATGCAACGCGTCGGCTTCCACTCCACCTAAACGCCAAAAAAAAATGGCCCCTCGTCAGCCGAGAGGCCATTCCAGTTCCATGCAACAAAGGCTTTAGAAGATCACCTTCGCCGCAAATTGCGTGTTGAAGGCCTCACCAGCTCCGATACCAGGGGCTCCGTTATAGTCACCAATCGTATCGTTGAGAGCGAAACCGCTGCTGCCACCTGGAGGAGCATAGTTCACACGGTTGAAGAGGTTGAACATCTCAGCCCGTAACTGCACGGTCACACGCTCTTTGATCTTCGTATCCTTGAAGACCGAGAAGTCCACATCGGAGTATCCAGGTCCATAGTAGCCATTCCTGCGCGTGGTCCCGAAGCTGCCGAGAGCCGGATCCGCAAAAGCTAATGGATCTAGCCAATTGACTCCTGGCTTCTGGCCCTGGTAACCCTTGCGAACCGGACCGATCTGGACCGCACGATCATTCCCTTCGCTCGTTCCGCTGACGTCACCCGACGCGTGGACCGTAAAGGGTTGACCTCCGTGGAAGCTAAGCAACGAGTTGGCCTGCCAGCCATTCGTGAGCAGACGCAAGTGCTGAGAGCCTGGGACCTGATAGCTAAAGAAGCTGACGAATGTGTTGCGGGTATCGAAGTCCGAGTTGCTATAGTCACCCTTGAAGTTAAGATTGTCCTGCGGAAGAGAACCGCGATACGCCGTCACCTCATCCAGAGTATGGCTCCACGTATAAACTGCCGAGGCCGAGAGACCGCGCCAATTTTGGATACGAATCTGTGCCTGTAGCGAGTTGTAGTTTGACGTACCCGCGCTCTGGATCTCATTAATGTTGCTGTACTGCGGGTAGGTCGAGAAGTAGGGGCGGCTCTCCTGCTGAGCAAGCGGGTCTGCGATGGCCGCGTAGTTGTTTGGAACAGCCTGGTTGATATCGAGCAGGCTCAGGAGACGTCGTCCCTCGCTTCCTACATATCCAAGCTGCGCGATGATGTTCGAGGTGATCGTATGCTCGGCGTTGAAGCTGAAGTTGTAGTTATACGATGGACGGAAGTTCGGGCTGATCGAGAATACGCCGCAAGTAGAAGCTGCCGCGCAGGGATAACTTTGGGAAGATGGGAAGATGGCAGCGCCCTGCTGAATAGTGCTTTTTGATCCCAGTATGGGTGCAACGTTATACACGGGGCTTGATCCGCCGGGATTGCCCTCGACACCATTCGGTGCAGAATTGCCAGGACGGTTATCCAAAAATGGATTAAGGTTCGGAGTGTCGACGTAGAGACCAAAGCCCACACGCAAAACCGTATTCTGATCAACTGCATAACTGGCACCAACACGCGGGCTGGCGCTCTTGTAATAACGCTTATAGAGAGAATCGATATCCTTACCCTGGAAGGCAAGACCGTTCGAAGCAGTCAGGGCCGGACGGAAGATCGACATATTCTGATACTGGTTGTGAAGTGGTCCCTCATAGTCATAGCGGGCACCGTAGTTGACGTTGAGCTTCGGGCTCAACTGCCAGTTATCTCCAGCGTTTACAAACCAGGTATTGACGAAGACCTGACGCTCCGGATCGCCGATAGCAATCGAGGCACTTGAGGTTTCGCCTGCAAGAAAGTCAGCCAGAGAACCTGCAAGTCCTGCTCCGCCAAGTCGGCTTCCATCGAAGGTAAAGGAGCCTGTGGCATGCCGATGATAGAACTCATCAAGCTGGGCCTGGCGATACTCACCTCCGAAGCGCATCTGATGTTTGCCCTTCACCCAGGAGAGCTGATCGGTCAGGTGCCCCGTGATGTCGTTGCGACCCTCAGGAGGCGTCTGACCGACAGGATCGAAGTGAGTTCCAGACGGGTTGCCAATCGTTATATTCGGCGCATTGGTAAACGGTGCACCCGTAATGAAACCAAGGCTCTGCACGTTGTAGTTGGTGTTGTAGTCGTTGAAGACCTGGTTGAAGTAGTTGACCCCCATCAACACTTGGTTGGTGATGTTCGATGAGATCACGCGGTTGTAGACGATGGCAATATTCTGCACATGGATCGGCGCGACCTCATAGTACGACAGCAGCTGCGAACCAACAGGCGCGACCTGGTTGCCCTGCCCGACGAACCAGTGAACACTGAGGTTGTCCTTCTCGCTCAGCTTGTAGTCCACCTTGGCAAGACCGTTCCAGCTATACCCAAACTCGGGGTCGCTGGAGTGGAAGTTCTCGGAAACACCGGCCGTATCCTGCGCCAGCACACTCGTTCCCCAAAGTGTGTTCAGGACACTCTGCATCACCGGATTGACAGCGACACCCTTTATCGCAAGGATCGCCTTTGCCTGCGTCTGCCAACCGACTGAAGGCTCAGTTGCCGTACCAGACTGGCCGATCACAAAGCGCTGGTGCTCAAAGGTCAGGAAACCAAAGAGCTTGTCTTTGATAAATGGGCCGCCTACAGAAAATCCAGCATTGTAATTGCGAACCTTCTGCTTCGTATCCGAGAACGGACTCTTCGCACCGAACAACTCATTGCGGTTGAAGTAGTACGCCGAGCCATGAATCTGATTCGTGCCGGCGCGCAGAGTGAGGTTGATCGTACCGCCCGGGTTGCGCCCACCTTCAGGCCCCGCCTGCGTTTGCGCTGAGAACTGGTCCACAGCATCCAGCGGCAGAATGATACCTGCGATACCAGAAACGCCACCCTGATTGACAGCGGGAATGTTATGCCAGAGATCGTTGTTATCAACACCGTCAATCTGCCAGTTCATCTGGTTCGCGCGGGTGCCATTCAACGAACCATAACCACCACCGGTATATCCAGCGTACCCTGGCGTCAAACCTATCATCTGCGTAAAGTCGCGCCCATTCATAGGTAGCGACGAAACAGCCTTCGCATCAAGCACCGTAGTCTGCACCGTGCTAGTCGTATCAAGAGCTACGCCGGCCGCATCCACCTCGATCGTTGTAGCGGAACTCGAAAGCTGAAGCACAATCGGCAACGTGTAGATCACACCCGCCGACACCGCAATCTTATCCGTCTTTACGGTAGAAAAACCGCTAAAACTAGCGGTCACACTGTAGTTGCCAAGTGGAAGATCTTGAAAGAGAAACTCGCCCCCGCTTGAGCTGGTGCTGGAGTGCACGACGCCAGTATCGGTCTGCACGGCGACGACGCTGGCGTTGGCAATTGCAGCACCGGTCTTGTCCGTCACAGTACCGTTAATGCCACCGCGAAAGGTCTGAGCATGTCCTGAAACAGCAACAAAAGACGCGAAGAGAAGAGCGATCAGGGCCGCAAAAGACAGCTTTCCTGATAAGCGAACTGGCATAGAGAATTGCCTCCGAAAAAAAAGTGCGATCATTCGTCGAATGGACACCGGGTAAAACGGTGTTCTCATTAAGGCGCATCGACAGTGCCCCGGAGAAGAATCTCAGCTCTCCGGAGAAGGAATTTATGAAGGTGTTCCACAGAAATTACGGGAGGGCGAGCAAAATTGCAAGCATTATTTTTCGGATATTAACGCGTCCGAATGACAAAACACCAATCGCAGGAGATCAACGCAGCTTTTACATAACCAAAAATATTTGTGCCTATCTGGGTTACATCCTACGCGCGAGCTAGCCCTCGCCGATCGAAGCCCCACCGCCATTCAACCGAAAACTTCCTTCTTCCATCACTTCGCAGGCTCTTCGACGAGCCGCAACAAACCCGCCTCATCCAGCACCGGCACACCCAGCGAAGTCGCCTTCTCCAGCTTCGACCCCGCCTCCTCGCCCGCAACCACGTAACTCGTCTTCTTGCTCACCGAACCCGAGACACGCCCACCCGCCGACTCGATCAGCGCCTTCGCTGCATCCCGCGTAAGGTTCGGCAGCGTCCCCGTCAGCACAAACGTGAGCCCTTCAAACGTCGTAGTCGTCACGCGCTTCTCCGCCGTAAACGTCAGCCCCTCTTTGCGCAGCTCTTCGACCAACTGAACATTTCGCGGCTCCGCAAAGAACTCGATCACCGCCTGTGCCACACGAGGCCCCACCTCGTTCACCTGCTCCAGCTCCTCCGCGCTCGCCGCCATCAGCGCATCCATCGACCCAAAGTGGCTCGCCAGCAACTGCGCCGTCCTCTCCCCAACAAAGCGAAGCCCCAACCCAAACAACACCCGCGCCAGCGGCGCCGTCTTCGAGCGTTCGATCTCATCCAGCAGCGCCTGCGCACTCTTCTCTCCCACCCGTTCAAGCGCCAGCAGCTCTTCCTTCTTCTCTTTCAACCGATAAAGATCCGCGATCCCATGCACCAACCCAGCCGCCATCAACTGCGCCACCATCGCATCGCCGAGCCCTTCGATATTCATCACTCCCCGCGCCGCGAAGTGCAACAGCTCCTCACTCATCCGTGCCGGACAGCTCGCATTGATACACCGCCAATCGACCTCGCCCTCCACCCGCACCAGTACGCTCTCACACTCCGGACAATGCGTCGGCAACACAATCTCCCGCGTCCCCCGCGGATGATCCTTGTCCTCAATCACCGTAATGATCTTCGGAATCACATCGCCGCCGCGCTCCACCTGAACGAAATCCCCAATGCGCACGCCCAGCCGCGCAATCTCATCCGCGTTGTGCAGCGTAGCCCGAGCAACCGTCGTGCCACCAATCAGCACCGGAGCCAGCGCCGCAACCGGCGTCAGCTTACCCGTGCGTCCCACCTGAAACAACACATCTTCCAGCCGCGTCACACCTGCACGCGCCGCAAACTTATACGCCATCGCCCATCTCGGAGCCTTGCCTGTAAACCCCAACCGCCGCTGCTGCGCAGTCGAATCGACCTTGACCACCACTCCATCGATCTCGTAACCCAGCGAATCGCGCAGCCCCTCCATCTTCGCGATAAATCCCAACACCTCGTCAATCGTATCGACGACACTGGCATGTGCGTTCACGCGAAATCCCGCCGCCTTCAGCGCCGCAAGCGCCTCCGACTGGAACGGCATCAGCGTCTCACCATCCCGCTGCAACAGAAAATACGCATACAAATCCAGCCGCCGCTGCGCCACGATATTCGGCTCAAGTGTGCGGATCGTCCCCGCCGCCGCATTTCGCGGATTCGCCGCCGGAGCCAGCCCCGCCGCCTCACGCTCCTCATTCATCTTCACAAACGCCGCATGCGGCAGCACCACCTCGCCACGCACCTCGAAGCTCTGCGGCAACCCCGCCGCCTTCAGCTTCGCCGCCGACAAGCTCAACGGCACACTCTTGATCGTGCGCACGTTGCTCGTCACATCCTCGCCAATCGACCCATCCCCACGCGTCAATCCACGCTCCAGATGCGCCGCCCCACTCGCATGCGGTCCATAGTGCAGCGCCAACGACAACCCATCGAGCTTCAACTCGCAGACATACCGCACCGTTTCGCTGCTCGGCAGCCCATTGCGAACACGCACATCCCACGCACTCAGATCCGCTTCACTAAACGCATTGTCGAGCGAAAGCATCGACCGCGAATGCGGCGTCTTCACAAAGCCATCCTTCGGCTTCCCACCCACACGCTGCGTCGGCGAATCCGTCGTAATCAACTCAGGATGCTGCTCTTCCAGCCCCTTCAACTCCTGCATCAACGCATCATATTGCGCGTCCGTCAGCTCCGGAGCATCGAGCACATAATAGAGATGTTCATGGTGCTCAAGAGCATCCCGCAGCTCCTGAATTCTCTGATCGGGCGTAAGCGCGGACGACATGAAAGCGATTATAAATTCGCAGCTTCAATCCGCTTGAGCGACGGCTCAATCCACACACGCCGCGCCTCAGTCGAAGCAACAATATCAAAATCATAGAAGCCGCGAAAGAGACTACGAGCCTGCGTGTACCTCTCAACCGCACAAGCAGCGAACTCCGCCCGAGACATCATCGCCTCACTCGCAAGCAGCACCGCAAGCACCTTGATCCAAAAGACCGTAATCGTCTCGTGATACCCACTCGTGCTCGTATTCTGACCACCCACAGCCTCGTTATAGCGGCGAACAGCACCACGCATCTGCTCGATCGCCGCCTCCTCACCCAGCCCATGCACATAGCACGCCCCCGTAAGCAGATGAGCAGCATGAGTCCAGCGAGCCTTCGGCAGCGTACCCGATTCGAACGCCGCAAGAAACTCCTGAATCTCCACTTCACTCACAGGCAACGCAGTCATAGCCATCTCTGTCATCTCAGCAGAATAACCGTACCCCTGCGCTATGCTGGCACCATGGAACCCGTAACCCACCTCATGACCGGAGCCGTCCTCGCTCGCGCCGGTCTGAACCGCAAAGCCGCCTACGCTACACTCGCCATGGTCCTCGCCGCCGAAGCCCCCGATCTCGACACCCTCTGGTCCATCGACGGCCCCGTCGCCGCCCTCCAACACCATCGCGGCTGGACCCACACCCTCCTCGGCCTCCCCTTCGAAGCACTCCTCATCGTCGGCGCCATCTGGCTGCTACACCGCTGGCGCACCAAGCGCGGCAGCACCACCACCCTCGCCCCAATACGCTGGAACCTGCTCTATCCCTTCTGCCTCATCGCCCTGCTCAGCCACATCCTTCTCGACTGGACCAACAACTACGGCGTCCGTCCCTTCTTCCCCTTCAATCCCCACTGGTACGCAGGCTCCTTCGTCTTCATCTTCGAGCCCGTCCTCTTCGCCATCCTGCTCATCGCCCTCGTCGCGCCCTATCTCTTCGACCTCATCAACAGCGAAGTCGGAGCGCGCCGTCAAACCTTTCGCGGCCGAGGCTGGGCCATCGCCGCTCTCATCGGCATCGTTGCTCTCTGGAGCTGGCGCGCCATCGAGCACAGCCACGCCATCGACCTCGCCACCGCCCGCAACTACAACGGAGCCCCCATCAAGCGCGTCTTCGCCAGCCCCTACCCAGGCAATCCCTACCGCTGGCACGTCATCGTCGAAACCCCCACCTTCTACCAACTCGCCAAAGCCGACACCTGGAACAACCGCCTCACCAAAGCCCCCGACGACCTTCTCTACAAGCCCCAAACCACCCTCGCCACCCTCGCCGCCAAACGAAGCTGGCTCGGCGAAGCCTACCTCGACTGGTCCTCCTACCCCCTCGTCACCGACGCCGGCCTCAGCGGAGACCTCGACTATACCGGCCTCACCGTCGTCACCTTCCACGACCTCCGCTTCCTCTACGACACCCCCTTCCTCCACGGCCGCGAGCACCCACCCCTCAGCGGAACCGTCTTCCTCAACCAAGACCACCGCGTCGTCCGCATGGAGATGGACGGCCGTGCCCAGCACTGAAACCCGCACCAAATAGGCCAAATAGATTGACCCGCCACCCCAAAGGTCGCAAAATCAACTAGGTCGCTGTTTTCAACGCGCTCCCGCTTCATCCGGATTGAGGTCTCCCATGGCAGCCTATCTCGTTCTCCTCTTCGCAGTCCTCAGTCGCATCCTCCCATCCGTCTTCCACACCACCAGCGTCGGCTTCACCGCGGTCGGCGGAGGCCTGCTCTTCTTCGGAGCCCGCCGCAGCCGCTGGCAGACCATCATCGCCGTCCTCGCCCTCATCGCGACCGATTACTACCTCACCACCCACATCTACAGCCTCCCCTTCCACACCAGCGAGTACCTCGTCACCTGGGCCTGGTACGCCGCCATCTGCCTCCTCGGACATCAGCTCCTCCACGGCAAGCCCTCCGCCATCCGCATCGGCGCAGCCATCCTCGCCTCTTCCACCTCCTTCTTCATCCTCAGCAACCTCATGGTCTGGATCGGCAGCGCCATTTACCCCCACACCGCCGCCGGACTCGCTACCTGCTACATCGCCGCGATCCCCTTCTACGCAAACGACGCCATGTCCACCGCCATCACCGCCGGAGCCCTCTTCGGCCTCCCTGCCCTAGCCGCCAGCATCGCCGAGAGCATCCGCTCCGCCCAGCACAACAACCTCCCCACCGCATAAAAACTGTCGTCCTGAGCGAAGTGCGAAGCACGCAGTCGTAGCCTGTCCTGAGCTTGTCGAAGGAACCTGCGGTTGCACTTGCTGTTGCGTGTTCTTACCACCACCCAAACCCTCCCAAAAACTGTCATCCTGAGCGAAGACTTTCGCAGCTTTAGCGCGAAAGTCGCAGTCGAAGGACCTGCATTGCTTGTTGTAGTTGTTGTTGCTTGTTCTCCCCCAAAACACGCTAAGCAGCAGCACCTGGCCCCTTCGCCTACCTAAAGATCGCCCAACTCTTCAGGCTTCTCGCACAAAGTGAATCGCAGGCTCCAAGCCTGAGGAGGCACCGGCAAAAGCCTCGGCTATGGGATGCAACCATCCGCAATGCATTCCTGCTCAAACGCATCCACTTGCGAGGACGATACAGAGTTGCAGGCATTCAAGCAGGCATCGTATTGTGCCGGCTGGTACTCCGGCGAATACTCCTCCGCACACTCCGACTTGCACGCGCCGACGTACCCGCCGATAAGAGTAGACATACAGCCATTGAAGTCGCCATAAGGACATGTGGTATAAGCATTCGCCTTCGCCGGCCAATGAAGGATAAACACCATCAGCATTGCGACGAAGGCTAACTTGAGAGCGATTTTCATAAGTCTCCTTTTCTTTCCATCTGGATTACGACCCGTCTTGCGATGCAGCCCGGTTGGATGACACGCTATTGGTTGTGGCGGCGGAGCTACTGCGTCAGAAGCGACCGCACCTGCCGCTGCCCTTTGTCGTCAAGCTTGCCCACCCAAACATCCTGCACTTTGCCGTTACCATCGACCAGAAGCAAGGTCGGCGTGCCCCTCACCCCAATCGAATCGAGCCTTGCCGAGACAACATGCACCGAAGGCGCAATGGACTGCTGCACATAACTCTGCGCCACATCGAGGGCCTGGGGAAGTACAGCCACAAAATCGACGCGACCATTGCTCTTTTCGGTCAAGTCTCTATAGAACGGTTCACTATCCTTGCAAAAATGGCAGGTCGTCGAGATCGCCAATACCAGCGTCTTGCCCGACGAGGCAAAACGAAAGCCCGGCAGCCCAATCGTCTGCCCAACCAGCGCCTTGGCAGGACGCGTCTCCTCATATTTCCGGAATTCGCCGCGGCCCACCACAAAAAGAAAAACGACGACTGCGAAGAGAACGGCGACATTAGCAGCAATTTCCAGCTTCTTCATCGAAATGCGACACCTCGATTTCAGAAATTTGAGCCAGCTTACGCGCTCACGTTTCGCGCGGAACATGCTCCATACGCTCAAAATTTATAAAACGATTCAGTAAACCCTTTTAGGTCGGAGAGAATATTGATTCCCTGGGGTCCCAATGTCAAGATGTTTTTTCGAGACGCAGCTAGGTTGTATCGACTTAGCTGCCCTCATCCTCAGCAGGAAACTTCGCCCCCCGCCTCCCATCAAACAGCTTCCGCAACACATACACCACCACTGCCAGCAGCACCACACCAACCACCGCCAGCGTAATCCCCAGGTGCTTATGGAACGCCCCCGCAATCGTATCCAGAATCCTCTGCCCGAAGACGATGATGACAAACGAGACAGCAGCAAACCGCACAAACTTCCCAAGGAAGATCGCGCTAAAAAACCACACCGGCCTCATCTCGAACACGCCCGCCGCAAACTCAAACAGCTTCACCGGAAACGGCGGCGGGGCCATCGCCGGCAGCATGATCGCCAAAAATTCCTGCTTCTCAAACCGGTCGCGCAGCTTCTCATACCGCTCCCGATTGATACGCTTCAGCAGAAACAGCTCCCCACCCGCTCGCCCCAGGTAGTACGGCAGCAAACTCCCAGCCGCCGACCCCAGCGCCGCCATCAGACAATACAGCACAGCCCGCGCATGATCGTGGATCACATAGTCGACCACCATCGCGTCCAGCGGCATCGGAATCGCCGCCGCATCGACTACCGCAATCGCTCCAACCCCCCAAATCCCGAAAGGTGCCAACAGCGCCAGCAGCGCATGATTCCATCGCTTCAAAAACCCGAAGCGCGAGTGGTGAGGCGTCACAACAACCGTAGGATCAACATGAAATATCACTGCGCGCTACCGTCCATATCGCTGAAGCTCCCCGGCTCGTGCGCCGTATGCCCCGCCAGCAGATCCAGCGCATGCGGCAGCAGCGGCAGAATCGCCGCCAGCGAACTCTCCGCCCCATTCAAACTTCCCGGTACATTCACAATCAGCGTGCTCCCCACCGTCCCGCACACCGCCCGGCTCAGCGGAGCCAACGGCGTATGCCGCAATCCCTCAGCGCGCATCCGTTCCGCCAACCCCTCCACCAGCCGTTCGCACACCATCTTCGTCGCCTCAGGAGTCACATCGCGAGCCGCCAGCCCCGTCCCACCCGTCGTCACAATCAGGCTCGACGTCCGCGCATACTGCCGCAGCGCCTCCACAATCTGCTCTAGGTCATCCGGCAACGTATGCACCGCCGGGTTGTGCGCTCCAGCCTCAATCAACAACCGGACCACCGCAGGCCCCGAGAGGTCCTGCTGGGTCCCCTGAAAACAGCGATCGCTGACAGTCAGCACAGTCGTTCGAGTATCGGATCGGAAGCGCGGGGTCACAAACTCTAGTTTACGGTAGGAACCTACACCCCAAACGCTGCTTTCTCTGCCGAAGTCGCCCGAAAGGATGAGAAAATGATGAAAGTATCGAAACTTCCAGCCCACGCTTCCGTTTGAAGGAAGAAGGCGACTAAGTATCTTTTGTCTCAACGAAGCGTCTTACCCTTACCTCATGTCCTCTCCAACCCTCGAGACACCCCCGAACCCGGTCGAACCAACCACGCCGCTCAAAGTCCGCACCGGCCGCTTCGGCGAGCTCGAAGAGCATGAGCTCATCCACCTCCTCGACACCCTCGACGACGAGCGCGCCAAAGCCCGCTTCCGCGAGTCCATCTACATCTCAGTCTTCGTCTACATCGTCGTCGGCTGGTTCCTCTTCTACGGTCCGCGCGTCCTCTTCCACCAGCCGCGCCTGATCAACCCCTCCGATGTCCTGAAGCAGCGTGAGATCACCAACCTGCAGATGCCCAGCGACATCGCCCGCGAACTGCAACACGCTCCCAAGACCCCCAAATCCGCCGCGAAGTCCGCCCCCGCGCCCCGCCCCACCATCGACCAGAAGACCCTCGAGGCCATGCGCCGCGCCGCCGAAAAACCAGCCCCCGCCGCGCCCCAGCCCGCTCCCGTCCAGCAGCAGGCTCAGCCGACACCCCTGCCCCCCGTGCAGCATCCCGTCCAGCCCGCGCCCCCAACCCTGGCCACCATCCCCGACGCCCCCAAGCCAACCCCCAACTTCGGCGGCCAGAGCCAAAGCGCCGGAGAAACCATCCGCCAGGCCGTTCAGGGAGCCTCCAGAGATCACGGCAGCGGCGGCAACTTCAGCGAAGGAGTCACCCCCAGCAAAGTCGGCGTAGGCACCGGCGTCGACATCCTCTCCGACACCATGGGCGTCAACTTCGACCCCTACCTCCGCAAGATCATGCGCCAGATCTACAACACCTGGATCCCCCTGATCCCCGAAGAAGCCCGCCCCCCGCTCAACAAGCGCGGCATTACCCAGATCCGCTTCACCATCCTCCCCGACGGACGCATCGGCGGCATGACCCTCGAAGGCTCAACCCACGACGACGCCCTCAACCGCGCCGCCTGGGGCTCCATCACCGGCGTAGGCCAGTTCCCCTCCCTCCCCAGCGAGTTCCACGGCCCTAACCTCGAGCTCCGCATCCACTACCTCGTCAACGAAAAACAAGAGTAGCCAGCCGCCTTCCTTACCGGAAGCCCATCATCCGGGAGTAGCTGTCGCTTCCCACATTCCCGCTACCGATCCGGCGTGAATGAGCGCATTGGTGATGGGCACTCGTTGAGAGCCAGCTTCAGTAGAGCGGAGCACGTCTGAGAGGACGCATCCTCTGGAACCCGGTGTGAGGTCAATTCATCAGCATCCCGAAACGTCATTGGGATGGCCACAACGTGCGAAGACAAGTCTCGAGCAGTGCCAAAATCATTCGGAGTGGAGTGTCGTGATTGGATCGAGGCGCATGGCGCGCAGCGCCGGGATGTAGCTGGCGGCGAGCGCGACCGTGGTCAGTACAAAGGTGACGCCAGCAAAAACAGGCAGATCGGTAGGCGACACGCCATACAGTAGTCCGGCCATGAGGTGGGAGACGATGAGAGCGGCGACCAGACCTACTCCCGCTCCGGCGGCGACCAGGCGGAGGCCCTGACGCAGGACCATCTTGAGGATGTTGGCTCTTTGCGCTCCGAGGGCGAGGCGAATGGCGATCTCACGTCTTTGTTCATTCACAACATAGGAGATGGTCCCGTAGATCCCAAGTCCGGCAAGCAGCAAGGCAGTCGCCGCAAAGAGCGCCACCATTTCCATGGAGAATCGCCTGACCGAAAGTGAGGTGGAGAGTACGTCATCCAGGGTCTCCGCATGGAAGACCGGGAGTTGTGGATCGATGGATTGAACCTGCTGGCGCACTTGTACGGAGATGGTGCTGGGATCGAGTTGTCCGCGAAGAAAGATGGCCAGGTCTTTGGCGGAGCGCTGGTACACGCTGCGGTAAAGCTGCGGAATTGCCGCGTCCGCCAACGATTCCGTGCGGGCATCCGCAATCACGCCGATGATCGTGGTCCAGGCTGGCTTGGCAGAGCTCAACATCTGGCGGGCATCCAAGTGCAAACGGACGCGTTTGCCAAGCGGGTCCTGGTTTGGCCAGTAAATGCGAGCCGCGGCTTGATTGATGACGACAACCTGGGGCGTATCCTCAAGGTCCTGGTCGTTGAAGAGGCGTCCCTGTAGCAGCGGCATGCCCAACAGGTGGAAGTATTCGGGCGAAACGATGGGGCTATAGATTCTGGGAGCCTGATTGTCTATCGTCTCGACGCCTTCGCGGATCAATGGTAGTTGGCTGGGGCGGCTGTGGCCCAGGGGAAGAGCGGCCACGTCGCCGATGGCCGCTTCTTCTACGCCCGGCAGGGTTCGGCTGCGGCGAAGTATCTCGCGCAGCAAGACCGATTCCTGTGTAGCGGTTCGATAGATATCCGCAGCGGGATCATTGGGCCCGGGCAGCCAGGTCTGAATCGCCATGACGCGGTCAGGATTGAAACCGGGAGACACCTTGAATAGGTCCCAGAAGCTGCGCAGCAGAAGACCCGCAGCGACCATGAGCACCAGGGAGAGCGCCAATTCACTCATAACCAGAATCTGGCGAGCCCGTGAGCGTCCAGGGGAGCCTTTGGAGCCGCGTCCTTCCTGTCGAAGCGTACCCATCAAATCGACACTGCTCATCAACCAGGCGGGAGCAAGCCCGAAGATGATTCCCGCTGCGACGGAGACGGCGATGGCAAAGACCAGCACGCCCCAGCCAACCGCGATGTTGTTGAGGTGCGGGAGGCTCTCCGGAACAAGCCGCAGCAGAAATCGCTGGGCACCGAAGAGAATGGCAAAACCAGCGACTCCGCCAAGCAGGAAGAGCAGCAGGATCTCCGTAAGAAGTTGGCGGATGAGGCGCGTTCTTTGCGCTCCCAGGGCCTGTCGTACCGCGATCTCACGACCTCGCCCACTGGCCCTGGCGAGCAGGAGATTGGCGACGTTGACGCAACTGATCAGCAGGACCAGTCCAACCGCGCCGAACAGCAGAACGAGAGATTGGCGGACGCCGCCGACCACGCTTTCGCTGAGCGGACTGAGGCGCATGGTCCATGCAGCCTGTGCCGGATACTCAGCCGGATATTGCTTTTTCAGCGATGCAACCAGGGCATCCAGCCGCTGCTGCGCGGCCGCAATCGAGAGACCGGGCTGTAGGCGCGCGACGACTCGACTTTGGAGACGTGTACCGCGCATTGGAGGCGGAAACGGCAGACCGGCCATACCGGCGGCCAACCATACCTCCGTATTTCGCTCTTCGCTGGTTGAGCCCAGATCGCGAAAACCGCTCGGCAGGACGCCCACAACGTGATAGAGGTCGTTGTCCAGGAGCAGAGCTTTGCCGAGAATGTGCGGGTCGCCTCCAAATTCCCTCCTCCAGAGTCCATCGCTGATGACGGCCTCCAGATTGAAGCCGGGAGTGGCATCGTGCGGGTCGAAGATGCGACCCAGTTGCGTGTCTACACCGAGGACCGCCAAGTAATTCGACGAAACATTCTTGTAGCTGAGACGCTCGGGCTGTGCGCTGCCCGTGAGGTTCACGTCTGCACCATGACCGGAAATCGATACGGACTGGAATATTCCGGAACTCTCGAGGTCTCTCCACTCAGGGACAGAGATGCCGACGTCCTGTGCGCCTACGCCGGAAAGGTTGTCCTCGATGCGCACCAGCTGGGCAGGGTTTGGATACGGCAGGGGGTGCAGCAGCGTGGCGTCGATCACGCTATAGATCGCGGTGGTGGCTCCGATGCCCAGCGCCATGGTGGCGATCGCAATCAAAGAGAATCCAGGAGATCGCAGAAGCATACGAACCGCGTACCGCAGGTCGAAGAGCAGATTCTCGATGAAGGGGATGCTTTGCTCGGCGTGATGGTGGTCGCGGATCGCCTGAGCCGCACCAAGTTTGAGTGCGGCCTGGCGCCGCGCCTCAGCGGGCGACATGCCGAGGCGCATGTTCTCTTCTGTCTGGAACGCGAGATGTTCGGCGATCTCATCCTGTAGGCGTTGGTCAGCACTCTGGCGTGTGGCAAGATTCGAGAAGCGTATGAAGAAGCGTCGTAGGAATTTCACGGTAAATCCTCCGCTTTGACTTTGAAAAAGCGCGCGATGATCGCCGCGGTTTGCTCCCAATCGCGGGTCTCCGCCTGGAGCTGCTTGCGGCCGGCCCCGGTAAGCCGATAGAAGCGCGCGCGGCGGTTGTTCTCCGATGCGCCCCACTCGGAGGCAATTGAGCCTTCATGCTCGAGCTTGAGCAGCAAGGGATAAAGCGTGCCCTGGTTGACAGCCAGAAGATCTCCGCTGATCTGCTCAATGCGTCGGGCAATTCCCCAGCCGTGCTGCGTTCCCAGGACATCGAGTGTCTTGAGAACCATCAGCGCGAGCGTACCTTGCAAGACGTCCGGTTTTTCCTTCATAGCGAATCGACCTTTAGATTTCCAACAGGAATAATGATACGCTTCCTTTTGGAAAGCAACAGGAGTTTTTGAACTTTCTTTCGGCGGCAAATCCAAAAGATCTGTCGGGAAACCGCCGGGACACTGTTCCTTGAAGTGGGCGAATTTGATTTCTAATAAAAAGTCGGCCAGGGTCGAGGAATCCGCAATGGTTGTGAACTTCAATTGTCTCCAACAAGCCAATGTGCTCATTGACTTAGGCTAGGGGTGAAGATTAGCCCTTATAAACGCGCTTCTCGCCACTTAACGCCCGGATGGTCGGCTACTCGAAAACAATCCTCCAAATCAGGAAGAGTCGACACTTTTGATACCTCAAACTCGCGACACATCCGCTGTAGCCAATACCCCTTTTGCATCCGCACAGCCCAAGGCATTAGCCTTGGACCATACGAGGACGCATGCCGCACCAAGACCCTCCATCGACGCTCCGCGCCCCCGAGACCCCAGAGATTAAGGAACGTCGCCGACAGGCCCGCGGACTCCTCCTCATCGCCTTCGCCGTCCTCGCCGCCAGCGTCCTCCGCGCCGGAGTGCATCGCGTCTTCACCACAGGCTGGTGGCACCTTTGGTAGGACCAATTTCAGAAACTGAAATTCCACTCATCGTCCTGGTCGGAGCCACAGCCAGCGGCAAAACTGCCCTCTCCCTCCGCCTCGCCGAGCACTTCAACGGCGAAATCGTCAGTTGCGACTCCGTCGCCGTCTATCGCGGCATGGAGATCGGCACCGCCAAACCCTCCCTCAGCGAACGCGCTCTCATCCCCCATCACATGATCGACGTAGCCTGGCCCGACGAGCCCTGCACCGCAGGCGACTATAGCCGTCTCGCCCGCGAATCGCTCACCGGCATCGTCGAGCGCGGCCACCTTCCCATCGTCGCCGGCGGCACCGGCCTCTACCTCCGCGCCCTCATCGACGGCCTCTTCCCCGCTCCGCCCCGCCAGGATGCGCTACGCGACCGCCTGCGAAAAATAGCCGATCGACGCGGCACAGCTTACCTCCATGGCATCCTCGCCCGGCTCGATAAAAACGCATCTAAGTATATACATATCAATGATATACCGAAGATTATCCGCGCCATCGAAGTCAGCCTCGCAGCCCGCCAGCCTCTCACCGAGCAGTGGCAAAAAGGCCGCGACGCCCTCACCGGCTACCGCATCCTGCGCCTTGGCCTGAACCCACCCCGCCCACAGCTCTACGAGCGCATCAACACCCGCGCCGCCGCCATGTTCGACCGAGGCTTGGTGGAGGAAACAAAACAACTGGTGGAGCGCTACGGCTACGACTGCCGCCCGCTCACCTCGCTAGGCTACGCCGAGGCGGTATCGGTTTTGCGTGGGGAATGTACGCGCGATGAAGCGATAGCCCGCGCCCAGCAAGGACATCGCAACTACGCCAAGCGCCAGGGAACGTGGTTTCGCCGCGAGCCGGGCATGCATTGGCTATCCGGCTGCGGCGACGAAGAGGCAATTTGGGACGAGGCGAGGACTCTGGTTGAGCAACACAATGTTCCACGTGGAACATAAATGTTCCACGTGGAACATTTAGAATGCGACGCTACTGCCGCAAAACAAGGTCGTCCGCGAGGCGGAAGCGGACGATGGATTCGGATGGGATCTCGATATCCCGGTTTCCAGTCAGGCCACCGATTGCCGTGCCTGCGCCAGCACCGGCTAATCCGCCAACAACGAGTCCGACGCCGCCAGTCGCTACGCCGCCGACCAGCATGCCAAGGCCTGTGCCACCGCCGATGAAGGCTGCTGAGCGCTTGCCCTTGCCTTTTTTGGTGCGGGTGAGGTCATTGGTGTCGATCGGGTAGCGGGTGCCGTTGAGGTAGAGCGAGGTGAGGCGCAGCTCTAAGATCGATCGGCCGCGGAAGTGGCCGCGGCGGTGCGAGGCTTCGACGATGCCCTCTACGTTAGTGCCTTTGGGGATAACTACTTGGTTATTAGTTCCAGTAATTGGTTCTACCACTTCGCCGGTAAAGCGATCTCCGGCACGGCTGGTTTTGACGCTAATGTGTTGGTTGATGCGGATGGCGAGGGGGGTTCCGGCGGCGACGTGGACGTCGGCTGGACGGATGATGGGAGCAGCGCCGGGAGCTGGTGCCGTCTGAGAGCCCTGCATGGCCTGATTGGGCGCGGGTTGGGTGTTGTCGCTCGGGTTGGGTGCTGGTGCTGGGCTGTTTGCTGGCGTCACGGTGGTCGAAATGGCTTGACCGGCCTGGCCGGGGACGGGGGGTTGGATAGTGGTGGTCGTGGTGGTTCCGTTCTTATCGACGGAGACGACTTGCTGGGGCTGTCCAGTGGCGGCGGCCTGCTGCTTGGCCTGTTCGATCGCTGTATCCTGCTTCGATTTGCAGCCTGTGAGCAGGGCAAGGGAGAAGATTGCCGCAATGGTGCAGCGGGTTATGTTTTGAGAGATCATCGTGCGGGTCCTCGGGTGGTTGCGACTTGAGAGCGGTTCGGTTTACTGCTGTTTCGAACCTGCTTAAAGATAGATGCCGGGTTTGTCTGGGGTACTGTCTATGGTTTGCAAGGATCGGGGTGGCTCGTTTGAGCTTTTGTTATTCCCGGACATGCCGTCTTTCATGCATCACGGATTTCAATTCAGGAAAGGTTCTGTTTTCACCAACTGAGACCCCACTTCCATGTAGATCGTTTATTTGGGAGTGACCGATCACTTCCCCTATGCCGACTTATGAGGACTAATCGCGTACTGATCAAACAATCCAATATCTACCTGCTCGGCCATGCCCACTTGGGTTGGTTGAAGAGCGTCATTCCTTCAAGAGTGGTTTCGCCAAAATCCTTGAGCAAATGCAGGCGGGTGCAGAGTGCATGCGCAGTCAATGGCTCGATCAATTTGTGAGCGTGGGATACCACGATGATCTGTGTGTGGGCAGCGGCCTCGAGAATGAGCCGAGCCAGTGCCGGTAGCAGATCGGGATGCAGACTGGTTTCAGGTTCATTCAATACCATCAACTCCGGTGGGCGCGTCGTTAGCAGCGCAGCGGTCAATAGTAAGTAGCGTAGCGTTCCATCCGACAGCTCCGCAGCCGACAGAGGACGTAATAAGCCATGCTGTTGGAGTTGAACGTCGAATCGCCCATTGCGATCTTCGATGAAGAGTCGGCTGCCTGGAAACGCATCTTCGATCGTTGTGGGCAGGGCATCATCTGCACGCAGCTCCATGATGGTTTGTAGAGCCGCTGCCAGATTGCTTCCATCGTGATGAAGAACCGGCGTGAACGTGCCTATCTGAGCAGTCCTCGCGGGCGAATCGGCGTCAGTGCGGAAATGATCGTAGAACCGCCATCCTCTAACAGCTTCGCGGACGGCCAGCATCTCAGGAGCTCTCTGGGGGTCGGCGACACTGCCCAGCATGCTGTCCGTATCAGACAGATGCTGGGTCAGCATGACAGGTTCTTCGTCTTCCATAGTCGAGAGCCAGACGAAGTTGTTTCTGCGATCAACCATCGCGGAGGATTTGCGATAGATCGGACCGTTCCAAATACACTCTCGCTTTACTCGAGGATCAAGCTCGAACATCGTCGCTGGCGGCGGCGGAGGGGGATAGCCCAAATCGATGCTGTACCCATAGTCGTTGCCGCCGAATCCCAGCTTCAGGCTGGCAGCGTTCCGCTTGGCGAGTCCCTCCACCGCATGCGTTCCTTGCCGCACGCTGCGGGCAATCGTCTCGGGCCCCGCCCAGAAGGTGGAGGATAATCCGCCCTCCCGAGCAAGAGAAGAAACCACGGCATTTTGAGCAACGTCGGCCAGTAACCGCAAAGAGCGGTACACGCTCGACTTGCCACTGCCATTCGCACCTGTGATGACACTCAGCTGTCCGAGCGGAAGTACAAGTTCGCGCAAGGAACGATAGCCGTGAATGGCAACGGTGCGGATCATGACCTCCAGACTATCGAGGCTGATACAGGATTACTACCGACAAACGCCGATCTCGTCACTTAGCTTCTGGATTATTGGCTAACCGGAAGTTATGGAATCGAGTCAAGGTTAGTCGGTGCCAAATCACCTCTCACCAACGTCCCTTGTTTTCGGCAACTTCGGTTATTTCAAACTGATCCTTTGGCTTCGTGCTTTGCACTTTGTTTGGGGATAGTTTTTGGTGCAAGAGAAGGTGAAAAACAGGTCCTCCCGCTGCGCGAAAGAATGACGAGCTAAAACAAACAACTACAAGAACAAGTGCAACCGCAGGTCCTTCGGCTACGGCTTCGCCTTCGCTCAGGATGACAGAGTCTTGGGTGGTGAAGTTTTGAAGAACAAGCAAAAACAACAGCAAAAGCAAATGCAGGTTCTTTTGGCTAGTCCTGGATAGGTTTTTCTTTCTTCATCCCACCCTTCGCAAAGGCGCGAAGGATGGGGCACCCGGAGGTTTGGGGTGGGGTGAGTTTTAAGAACGGACAACTACAGTGACAGGAGCGAAAGGCCGGTTAGGTTTAGCATGGTTGGGATGACTACTTCGATTGGAACCCGCCCGCAGCTTGCCCATTTGACCGCACAGATCGACGACCTGAAGCAACGTGGAACGTTCTTCAAGCTGCGGGTGCTGGAGGATGAACAGGCTCCGGTGTGCACGTATGACGGGAGGCGGGTGATCAATCTCGCTTCGAATAATTACCTGGGGCTTTGCAATCATCCGAAGCTGCGTGAGGCAGCGATTGCAGCAACGGTGAAGTATGGCGTGGGCTCGGGTGCGGTGCGGACGATCGCGGGGACGATGCGTATCCACATGGAGCTGGAAGAGAAGATTGCGGCGTTCAAGAACGTCGAGGCCTGCGTGGTGTTTCAGTCGGGGTTTACGGCGAATGCAGGGACGGTTTCGTCGATTCTGGGCAAAGAGGATTTCATTCTTTCCGATGAGCTGAATCATGCTTCGATCATCGATGGGGCTCGGCTGAGCCGGGCGAAGATCAAGGTGTTTCGGCATAAGGATGTGGAGCATGCGGAGGAGTTGCTGAAGGAGATTGAGAACGAGCCGGGTCGGAAGTTGATTATTACGGACGGCGTGTTCTCGATGGATGGCGATATTGGGCCGGTGGACAAGCTGGCGGTGCTGGCGGAGAAGTATGGCGCGATCATGATGGTGGATGATGCTCATGCGAGTGGTGTGCTGGGGCGGAATGGGCGTGGATCGGTCGATCACTTTGGCGTACATGGCAAGGTGGATGTGCAGGTGGGGACGCTGTCGAAGGCGATTGCGAGCCTGGGTGGGTATGTGTGCGGAAGCCGCGATTTGATTGACTATCTGTACCACCGGGCGCGGCCGTTTTTGTTTTCTACGTCGCATCCGCCGAGTGTGGCGGCTACTTGTATTGCGGCGTTCGATTTGCTGGAGAGCGAGCCGGAGCGGATTGAGCGGCTTTGGGCGAATACGTGGTACTTCAAGGAGCAGCTGACGAGCGCTGGCTTCGATGTGGGTGGGGTGACGACGCCGAAGAGTGAGACGCCGATTACGCCGATCATCCTGGGGGA